>NZ_JAUNHL010000091.1 GCF_030523955.1 Neisseria sp. | reverse complement strand
CCGTGTATTGGTTCAACTGCCCGCCGCTGCTCAAGCAATGGCTGGACGACGTACTCACCTACGGTTGGGCATACGGCTCAAAAGGCAAGGCTTTGGCGGGCAAAAAAACCGCCGTTGCCGTATCGCTCGGCGCGCCTGCGCAGGACTATGCGAAAGACGGTGCCGTCGGCCATACCGTTGCCGAAGCCCTGCGCCCGTTTGAGTTGGCGATGAATTATTGCAATGCGGCGTATCAGCCGATGTTTGCCTTCCACACCATCGACAGCAACGCCGGCTATGACGCCGCCGCCTTGCAGGTAATAGAGCAAAGCGCGACGGATTATCTGGCCTACCTGAACCGATTGGCGCAGGCAGACTGAAAGGTTTTGCCGCTTTCAGACGGCCTCAACCGCGTCATGCCGCATGTTTTGGCCCGTGTGCAAAGCAATTGCCGCCGATTAAGGAGCCTGCCAATGAAAACCGCCGGCCTGCTGCCCTTAACGCTGACCCTGCAAGACCATCTCGGCAACGAAAAACACGCACCGCTGCCGCACAGCCTGCCGCGCAACGACTACCGCCCCGGCCGCATCGAAGCGGGCGATGTGATGCTGTGGCAGGGCGATACCATCGTGGTGTTTTACGAGAGCTTCGATTCCGCTTACAGCTATACCCGCTTGGGCAAAATCCGCGATATTGAAGGTTTGAAACAAGCCGTCGGCAAAGGTGCGGTAAACATCCGTTTTGCCGCCGAATAGGCAAATGCCTGTCTGAAAACGTTTTCAGACAGGCATTTTTATCTGAAGTGAACTTGAACGAACACTTATAGCAGATTTAATTAATTTTCGATACAAGGCAGCAAGCCGCAGACAGTACAAGTAGTACGGCAAGGCGCAGCAACGCCGTAGCGAAAGTTAAGTTAATCTGCTATATTTTGTCATACTCGGGTTTGGCCCGGATATCCGTACTGTCTTCAGCTCGGCGCCTTGTCTTATTCTGAATTTAAGTCAATATACATCAGGCCGTCTGAAAACCTTTCAGACGGCCTGATGTGTTTATCTGCCAAACTACCAATTGTAGTTTTCTTTATCCATTTTTCTCGCTGCGATGGAAGCGCCCAGCAGAAGCGTGCGCATCATGCGTTCGGTGGCCTCGATCAGCAGGCGTTCGCCATCGACGATGGCCTGTTCCAAACTCATGGGAATCGGCACGATGGAAGCGATGGCGTCAATACCGATGTCGTACACGTCTTGCGCGCCTTTGCCCAACGTGCCTGCCAAAGCCACCACCGGCACGCCCATATTGCCGGCGCGCCAGGCGATTTCGGCGGGCACTTTGCCGCGCGGGGTTTGGAAGTCGATTGCGCCTTCGGCGGTAATCACCAAATCGGCCTTTTTCAAGAGCCCGTTCAAATCGAAACCTGCCAAACCCGAGTCCAGCAGCGCCTCGAAGCGGGAAACCAATTGCGCGCCCACCGCAGCCAAACCTGCGCCCAAACCGCCTGAAGCGCCTGTTCCCGCACCTTTGGCGAAGTCCAGCGCGCCTGCCTGCGGCAAACGGTATTCGGCAAGTTTGGCCGCCCAGTTTTCAAAGCCTTTTTCCAACTCCTCCACCTGTGCGGGCGTTGCGCCTTTCTGCGGGCCGAACACGCGGGCCACGCCGCGCTCGCCGGTTAAGATATTGTGGGCGTTCAAGGCCATGACCATTTTTACTTTGCCATCGCGGATAGCCGCAGGCAGGCCGTCCATATTCAACGCGGCCACTTGCTGCAAGTAACACCCGCCTTGGCCGACTTCGTTGCCGTCTTTATCGGTAATGCGTGCGCCCAATGCCTGCAATGCGCCCAAGCCGCCGTCGCTGGTGCCGGAGTCGCCGCAACCTATCAGAATGGTGTGGATATCGTGTTCCAGCGCAGCCAGAATCAGTTCGCCCACGCCGTAGGTGGTGGTTTGGGTCGGGTCGCGCCTATCGCGCGGCACCAGGCGCAAACCTGCGGCAGCCGCCATTTCCACCACGGCAACGCCTTCGGCCGAGCCGCCGAGCAGGGCGAAATGGGAATTAACCGGCCGTCCTACCGGGCCGGTAACGGTTTTGTGCACCAAACGTCCGCCGGTTGATTTGGCCAGCATTTCTGCCGTGCCCTCGCCGCCGTCGGGCATGGGAATGGCTTTGATAAACGCACCCGGTATGGCGCGGCGCACGCCTGCGGAAATGGCTTTGGCCACCATATCGGCGTCTAACGATTCTTTAAAGCCTGCCGGAGCGACCAAAATATGTTGGGGGACAGCAACAGTCATTTGAGTTCCTTTCGGTTATCAATGGATCGGTATTAAAAATTATTTAACAAACAAAGGCATGCCAAGAAAAGGCCATATAAGGAAGGCAAACGCCAACACCAGCGCCGCGCTGATGGGCGCCAGCCAAACACTCAGGCGCAACAAGTCGCGGCCTGAATAAGTGGGCGCATCGTCAACTTTGGCATACAGCGCCATCGGTTTGGCCGAGCTGCTCATGGTGTGGCAGAAACCGGCGGCGGCGGTTGAGGCAAACGCTGCCGCCACGGCGGATACGCCCACTTCGGGCGCCAGCGACACCACAACCGGAATCAACACGGCCGAGCGCGCCGAACGCGATTGGATAACCAAGTGTGCGGCGGTGGAAATGGCCACGATAATCACCACAAACCACACCCCCGCGCCCATGCCGCTGCCGCGTATCGGGCCGAGCATACTGTCGGCCGCCCACCCCGCCGCACCGCTGGTAACGAGCGCCGAACCCATCGCCAATGTCGCCGCCATAAAAATCAGCAGTGACCACGGTACCGACTTCAGGGCTTTGCCCAAATCCACCACGCCCAAACCCGTGCTGCTCATCATCAGGCCGCCGGCCAGGGCGATGATGGCCGGATGGATGCCGTGGGCGGATTCGGTGCACCACAGCAGGATCACGCCGCCCACCAGCCAGCAGGTTTTAACCTGATCGGGCGTGAACCTGCCCCGTATCCTGATGGTGGTGTGGTTTTGCAGATCGCTTACCGAAATTTTCAGAGCCTGTTTGCGGTCGTCGGCAGAAGTAAACAATATCAAAATCAGCTCCACGCAAATCACGCTGGCCACAACGGCCAAGGGCATACCGTAGAACATCCAGTTGGTGAACGAAAACGCCGGAAAGCCGCTGGCGGCAAGAATCTGGCTGGTAATCAGATGCGCACCGGCGCCCAGATAAGAGCCGACGGCGGAGAGCAGAATCACCGAGGGAAACAGCAAGGCCAGCGCCAACACCAGTTTGCCGCGCTCGCGCAACACAGATGCCAGCGCCAGAAAAACCGGCATGGCCAATGCCGCACGCCCAGAAGTGGAAGGCACGGCAAAGGCGGTCGCCACCAAGGCCGCACCGCTCAAATGCATCAATTGGCGCGGCGTTTTCGCGCCCGAAACAATGAATGCTGCGGCGCGGGTGGCCAAGCCCGATGCGGTGATGCCTGCCGCCACCACAAACGAACCGAGCAACAGCCATACGGTGTCGTCGCCCAGCGAATCGAACAGGATTTTTTCGGGCAACACTCCCATAATCACCAGCAGCACGGCTGCGCCCAATGCCACATAGGTGTCGTCGATGTCGGTAAAAATCCAAAACCACACCGCCGCGGCAAACACCGACAAGGTAACCGCACCTTGCGTATTCAACGCGCCTGCGGCCGCATCGTCGGCCGCCAACACCGTCCACCACACCACCAAGGCCGCCACGGCAAATGCGGCAACGGCGGCAGAGACATGCCTGCCTGAAAATCTAAACCGCTTGGCTTTATTTGCCGTAACATCCGCTTCTTCATCATGCAATGCCAGGCCGTCTGAATAGCGCGGATTGTTCAGGTTGAGCGAAGAACGGGTCCGGTAGAAAACTTTCCCGGCCGCATCGTGACCGGAAGAAGAGATACGGTTCATATTTTTGTTTCCCTGAATAAAATTACCGTTCTTGCTGCATGGCTTCGGTGGCGGCTTGCCGCACCTGCTTCTCTTCGGCCGCTGCGGCCGCGTGCGCCAACGGGATGTCGATGCCGAACACCGTGCCGTGCTCCATGCTCGACTCCACCCAAGCATAGCCGCCGTGCGCGTGGGCGATGGCTTTCACCACTGCCAGGCCGATACCCATTTGCGGACCTTGCAAATCGGAGCGGCGCACCGCCGGATTAAGAGGCTCGAAAATGTTTCTGGCTTCTTCTTTGCTCAACGGCATACCGTGGTTTACCATCCAGAAGCTGGCCATGCTCTGGCCTTCGGGCGGTCTGCGCACGGAAGCGCCGATTTGGATTTCTTCGCCGCCCGCATTATGTGCCGCCGCATTGCGCGCCAAATGGTGCATGGCGGTGAAAATGTGCTTGGTGTCCATAACCGCGCTGGCATCTGCGGCTTCGGCAATTTGCCAAACATGTTCGGGATACTGCTTGCGCAGCTGGCCGGCCAGTTTTTCTACAAAACTGTCGAGGCGGGTTTCCTGATCGTGCAAAAAGCCTTCTCTGCCGCTTTCGAGCAGCAGGGCGAGGTTTTGCGACAGGCTCTGCATTTTTGCCAGCGAGTCGTCGAGCATCACCGCCTGCGGCGAACCCTCGGCCAGCTGTTTTCTCACCTGTTGCAAATCGTGCGCCTGCTCCTGCGCCTGCTCGAGCACTTCATACAAAACGTGGTTTTGTTCCAAATGCGCGCTGCTTAAGCGGTCGAGCATTTTATTGATGGCTTTGGCCAGGCGCGACAATTCGTTGTCGCCCTCTTCAGGCAGGCGGGTGGACAAATTAAACGAGTCGATGCCGTCTGAAAGCCTGGCAAAACGGTGTATCGGCGCCAAAATCTGCCCGGCCACCACCCAAGCAATCGAAACCACCAGCAACAGGCCGCCGAACATCATGCCAAAGAGGATGCGCATATTGCGGTGTACCGCATCGACATTGTTTTGCACGAAATGGGTGTAAAGCATCACGCCTTGCTCGCCGTTGCTGCCGCGCACCACGCTTTTGCCCCAGCGCAGTTGGCCGTCGGCCGTTTCTTCCACGCCCGAGCTTTTCTCGTTGTTAATCATCTTGTTGAGGCGTTCGCGGTCGCCGGCCAAACGCTCGCCCGCGTCTCTCGAGGCGTTGTCCACCACCAGCACATCGGTGGGGGTTACCGCGATAAACGCTTCGCCTTTATCAGGCGTTTGTCGCTCGAGATAGGTTTCCATCAGCACCGTTACCGAAGTAAACCGCCGACGGGTTTGCGGGTCGAGCGCTTCGCGCGCAAAAGCGTTGAATTCTTCTGCTTCCTGCACAATCGCCGCATTGGCATCGGTATGCACTTGGCGGATAAATATCGAACGGGCGGTTAAAATCAACACCAGCACCATCAGCACCGTAGTCAGCAAAATCCAACCCGCGATACGCCAGCGCGCCGTGGAAGATAAGCCCAAAAGTTTGTTTCGTTTCATTTTTTAACCTTTTCAGACGTGCCTGCGTTTGCAGCGGCGGAGGCGGGATCTTGGTCGGGATAGATATGCTTCACCGAACGGGGCGTATAGGAGAGCGGAACTTCCTGCCCGTCTGCATCAGCGGCAAGCGGCCGCTTACGGCTTTTATCAAATTGCACATCCAACACTGCGGAAGAAAGCTCCGGCGCAGGCACTTCGCGCGTAATCTGCTGCGCCAGTATGGCCACCGCAAGCGGTACGCACAGCACCAATACGATGATGATTAATCTAGATAGCATGGGGCACCTTGCAATAAAAAGTCATTAAAGTGTGAAGTAAACAAATTTTAATATTGTTTGTTATCCTAATAATCATAGGTAAAAATTATTGATTGTGAAAAATCACAATCGATAAAAACATTCAAATAAATTGAATTTTTAATAAATACAAAGAAATGTTTATTTATATAAAATAATCGGTTGAAGGGAGGCGATCATGATGCGGTTACATGAAAAGCTGATGGCCTAGATTTTAAAAATACGAGTTAGTTATTGAAAATATTGAAGTTTCACCTTTTTGATAAAGTAACGATTATTTGATTAAAATCAAATAATATGGTTTTACTATATATATGTCATGACCGACAAGCAAAATAAAAATAAGTTCTATAAGGTTTACATATCCTGCCGCCTTGTCGCCATTCGTAACCTAATAGTTATCTTTGTGTAGTCGTAAAAAGGATCGACAGCAGGATCTGCCGAATGCGGCAGCTGTTTTAAACAAATGCCTGTCTGAAAATTATTTTTCAGACAGGCATTTTTGTTGCCAACCTTTAGAGCGTGTAGGCGACTGCATTGCAGCAGTTTTTTTGGTCTTGAATTGTCAAACCAAGCGCAACGTTTTTCGAAACAGCACCTCATAAGCACA
>NZ_JAUNHL010000090.1 GCF_030523955.1 Neisseria sp. | reverse complement strand
CGGTTTTTTTTTAAATCCGTATCAAGCGGAAGGTTCGCTTTCGGTTTTTTTTTAAATCCGTATCAATCAGATATCCGGATTATTCTCATTAAAGCAGGAAGTCTCCGGCTTTCCTGCTGCCTCTTTATAATGTACCAAAGGCAGGGAAGCCAAGCGTTCGGCGGCCTGCTCCGGCGAAATATCGCGCTGGGCTTCGGCCAGCATTTCATAGCCGACCATGAATTTGCGTACGGAGGCGGAGCGCAGCAACGGCGGATAGAAATGCGCATGAAGCGTCCATTCCGGATGGGGTTTTGCGTCAAACGGCGCACCGTGCCAGCCCATCGAATACGGGAAACTGGTTTGGAACAGGTTGTCGTAGCGGGTGGTCAACTGTTTCAAGGCCCTCGCCAAGTCGCTGCGCTGCGCTGCGCTCAGTTCGGTAATTCGTGAAACGTTATCTTTCGGCAGCAGCAACGTTTCGAACGGCCATGCTGCCCAATAGGGTATCACCGCCAACCAGTGTTCCGTTTCTACAACAATGCGCTCGCGACGGTTTAATTCTTCGTTAACATAAGCTTGCAGCAGTGGAATTTGATGTTGTCGGAAGTAGTTTTTTTGCGCCAAATCCGCTTTGGCGGGCAAATCGGGCAAAAAATCTCCCGCCCAGATCTGGCCGTGCGGATGCGGGTTGGAGCAGCCCATTACCGCGCCCTTATTTTCGAAAATCTGTATCCATTGATAAGTTTTGCCCAACTCTTCGGCCTGCTGTTGCCAAACACGGACTACAGCCTCTATCTGCGCTTCAGACAATTCAGGAAGGGTCTTGGCATGGTCGGGCGAAAAGCAGATGACACGGCTGACGCCGCGCACGGATTGTTGGCGGAACAACGGGTTTCCGCTGCTTTCAAACTCCGGCGTGTCAGGCAGCAGTGCGGAAAAATCATTAGTAAAAACAAATGTCTCTTTGTAATCCGGATTTTCTTCTCCGGTAATGCGGCGGTTGCCTGGACAAAGATAACAGCCGGGATCGTACGGCGGTTTCTTTTCGGTATCGGCCTGTTCTTGCTGCCCCTGCCAAGGGCGTTTGGCGCGATGGGGCGAAACCAAAGTCCATTGGTCATAAAGCGGGTTGTAGCGGCGGTGGGGATGATCGGCGGGATTGAACATGAGTGTGGTTTTCCGAAAAATTGAAATACAGGATACATAAGGTCGGCATGCCATCAAACAGCCGTTTGCCGGAAATCATTACAGGAAAAACGGTTGAAGTCAATTGCAGAAAATTTAAAAAACTAATATGTTAAACAAATAAATTATCATATGCATAGCTGTATATTGCATTGAAATTACAACAAAAAAATATTCGAAATTGGTTTTTTGCGCGAAATGTAGCGGCAAGTAATTTACAAACAGCCGAAATTAATTCAAACTGCCGTCGATTCCGATGAGAAGGGCTATTCTGCCAAAATACCGGCGGCTTCAAACCGGCTGATACGTTAAAAATCACAGTTGATCATTCTAGGAGAACACAATGAAATTTCGTAAAAGTATGACCATTGCAGTATTGTTTACTTTGGGTTTGGCTGCCTGCGGCGGTGAAAAAGGCGGCGCGGCGCAAAGCGGTTCCGCATCCGGCGATGCGCCGAAAATCGGCGTAACCATCTACAAATATGACGACAACTTTATGTCGTTGATGCGCAAAGCTTTGGAAAAAGAAGCCGGTACGCAAAAAACTGCCGAATTGCTGATGAACGATTCGCAAAACAACCAATCCGAACAAAACAACCAAGTTGATGTGTTAATTGCCAAAGGAGTGAAAGCATTGGCGATTAACTTGGTCGACCCTGCGGCTGCATCGACCATTATCGAAAAAGCCAAAGCGGCGAATATTCCGGTGGTGTTCTTCAACAAAGATCCGGGCGAAGGGGTGATGAAAGCCTACGACAAAGCTTTTTATGTCGGCGCGGATCCGAAACAGTCGGGTGAAATCCAAGGGGAGTTGATTGCCAAAACTTGGAAAGAAAACCCGAATTGGGACTTGAATAAAGACGGCGTGGTTGATTTCGTTCTGCTCAAAGGCGAGCCGGGCCACCCTGACGCCGAGGCGCGTACCAAATATGTGGTTGAAAAATTAAAAGCCTCCGGGATGAAAACCAAACAATTGCAGCTGGATACCGCTATGTGGGACACGGCCCAAGCCAAAGACAAAATGCAGGCTTGGCTCTCCGGCCCCTCCGGCAAACAAATTGAAGTAGTGATTTCCAACAACGATGCCATGGCAATGGGTGCGATTGAAGCGATGAAGGCGCAAGGCAACGTACTGCCGACATTCGGTGTGGACGCGATTCCCGAAGCCCTGCAACTGGTGAAAGCCGGCACCATGGCGGGCACTGTGTTGAACGATGGCGAAAATCAAGCCAAAGCCGTGTACGCGCTGGCGGTGGACTTGGCCAACGGCAAAGACCCGAAACAGAGCACGGCTGTCAAAGTGGAGGGTAACCAAGTGCGCATTCCGTATGTGGGCGTGGACAAATCCAATTTGGACCAATTTCTGAAATAAGGGTCTTCAGGCTGTCTGAAAAGTGTTTTGCATACTTTTCAGACAGCCTGAATTGTTTGCACAACCCAACACCATGCAGGTTGGCCCGAAGCCCGATAAAAGTTATTGATGATAAATGTTGGGCTTGGCAACCTACCTGCATGGTTTGGGTTGTACATCCCGGCCTGAATGATTGGCTGAGCAAGCCGTCAAGGCCTTAAAACAACAAATGTTTGCCGCACCGTATTTCAGGTGCGCAAACGGTTCCACACCAATTTCAAGGAAAACCCTAATGACAGTTCCCGCTCCTTCAACCGGCGAAGTGCTGCTGACCATGAGCGATGTCCACAAAGCCTTCCCCGGCGTGAAAGCCTTGGACGGCGTAAATTTGGAAGTACGCGCCCACTCGGTGCACGCGCTGATGGGCGAAAACGGCGCAGGCAAGTCCACCCTGCTCAAATGCTTGTTCGGCATTTATGCCAAAGATTCAGGCAGTATCCGATTTTTGGGTAAAGAAGTAGATTTCTCCAATGCCAAAGAAGCCTTGGAAAATGGCATCTCCATGGTGCATCAAGAGCTTAATCTCGTCAAACAGCGCAGCGTAATGGATAATTTGTGGCTCGGCCGCTATCCTGCCAAAGGCCTGTTTGTGGACAGCAAAAAGATGTACCGCGACACCAAGGCCATTTTCGACGAATTGGGCATCAATATCGACCCCCGCGAAAAAGTAGCCAAGCTCACCGTCTCCGAAATGCAGATGATTGAAATCGCCAAAGCATTTTCCTACGATGCCAAAATCGTGATTATGGACGAGCCGACCTCCTCTCTTTCGGAAAAAGAAGTCGCCCACCTGTTTACCATCATCGCCAAACTCAAAGAACGCGGCTGCGGCATCATCTATATATCGCACAAAATGGAAGAAATTTTCAAAATCTGCGATGCGGTAACCATTCTGCGCGACGGCAAATGGATAGACACGGTCAATACCGTCGATACCGACATGGACCAGCTGGTGGCAAAAATGGTCGGCCGCAACTTGACCCAGCGTTTCCCCGACAAAGAAAACAACCCCGGCAAAGTAGTGTTGCAGGTAAAGGGCTTAACCGCCAAAAACCAGCCTTCTATCCAAGATGTCAGCTTTGAACTGCGCGAAGGAGAAGTGCTGGGCATCGGCGGACTGGTCGGCGCAAAGCGTACCGATATCGTCGAAACCCTGTTCGGTATCCGCGAACGCGGCGGCGGCGAAGTCTTGGTACACGGCAAAGCAGTCAATAACGCCTCTCCGGTGGAAGCCATCAAAAACGGCTTCGCACTCGTCACCGAAGAACGCCGCAGCACCGGTATTTTCGCAGGCCTGGACATCAACTTCAACTCGCTGATTTCCAACGTAAAATCCTACGAAAAAATGGGTTTGCTCGACAACAGCCAGATGAAAAAAGACACCCAATGGGTGATTGATTCCATGCGCGTGAAAACCCCGTCGCAAAAAACCCGCATCGGCTCGCTCTCCGGCGGCAACCAGCAAAAAGTCATACTCGGCCGCTGGCTCTTAACCGGCCCGGAAATCCTGATGCTGGACGAACCCACACGCGGCATAGACATCGGTGCAAAATTTGAAATCTATCAGCTTATCAACGATTTGGCCAAACGCGGCAAAGCCGTCATCATGATTTCGTCAGAAATGCCCGAGCTTTTGGGCGTAACCGACCGCATCTTGGTAATGAGCGCCGGACGCGTGGCCGGCATCGTCGAAACCGCGAAAACCTCGCAGGAAGAAATCCTTCAGCTTTCGGCCAAATATCTCTAAATACCACAGGATGCCTGAAATTTGCAGCAGCGTTTTCAGACAGCCTGCCAACTTTTTTAGGAATAACAACATGAGTTCTGCTTCTTCTAGCAAAGCGATGAATTTTGTCAAAGATTACGCGCTTTATTTTGTCTTGCTGGTACTCTTGGCGGTGATTGTCTCCAAAGACACCAGCTTTTTGAGCCTGACTAACTTCAGCAATATCCTCACCCAGTCGTCCGTGCGCATCATCATCGCTTTGGGCGTGGCAGGTTTGATTGTGACACAAGGTACCGATTTGTCGGTCGGCCGCCAAGTCGGCTTGGCGGCGGTTATTTCCGCCACGCTCCTACAGGCAGTGGGTAATGCCAATAAGGTATTTCCCGATTTGGACGTGGTGCCGATTCCGCTGGTGATTCTGCTGGTATGCGCGATCGGCGCCGTGTTGGGATTGATTAACGGCATTATCGTTACCGTAATGAACGTTACTCCGTTCATCGCAACTTTGGGCACCATGCTGGTTATCTACGGTATAAATTCTCTTTATTATGATCATGTCGGTTCGGCCCCGATTTCCGGTTTTGACAGTGCCTATTCCGCTTTCACACAAGGCTTTCTTGATTTAGGCGGTTTCCGCTTGTCGTATATCACCATTTACGCATTGATTGCCGTAGTACTGGTGTGGGTAGTGTGGAATAAAACCCGTTTCGGCAAAAACCTGTTCGCCATCGGCGGCAACCCCGAAGCCGCGCGTGTTTCCGGCGTAAACGTTACCAAAAACCTGCTCGGCATCTACACGCTTTCCGGTATTTTCTACGCTTTCGGCGGCTTTCTCGAAGCCGGGCGCATCGGTTCGGCCACCAACAACTTAGGCTTTATGTACGAGCTGGATGCCATTGCCGCTTGCGTGATTGGCGGCGTATCGTTCTCCGGCGGCGTCGGTACCGTAATCGGCGTAGTCATTGGCGTGATTATTTTTACATTGATTAATTATGGTCTGAGCTATATCGGTGTGAACCCGTATTGGCAATACATCATCAAGGGCGGCATCATCGTCTTGGCCGTCGCCATCGACTCGCTGAAACATGCCAAAAAGAAATAAGCATTAGCGGAAAAACACAAGGCCGTCTGACAACCGATTCAGACGGCCTTGTGTAATAATAGGCCTCGAGCTATTCTGCACCAAGTTCATTAAATTCTTCATTCCCAAGCAGGCAAATCCATGATCTTTACTGTACAAACCGAATCCGAACGCATCATTCTCAACCGTGAAAACCATGCCCTGGCCGAAATCTATCTGTACGGCGGTTTGCCCAACCGCTACGAAATACGCCGTCGAGACGGTAGTTGGTTCAACTGTATTGCCGCATACGGTTCGCCGCAACAATGCCGCGATGATCTGACCCAAGGTTTCCGCAGTGCAAAACTCAGCCCGTATGTATGCCGCATGAATCGCGGCGGGTACACATTTAAAGATAGAGCATACCGCTGCAGCAAATACATTCTCAACGGCCATGCGATACACGGTTTGATGTATGACGCGCATTTCCAGACAATCGGCAGCGGTGCGGATGAAAACTCGGCATGGGCGGAAATCGCCGCCGATTACGCACAAGACGATGCAGGTTTTCCGTTTGCCTACAGCATAAACTTATTATACCGCTTGGATTCAGACGGACTGAGCATCTCAACAACCGTAACAAACACCGGCCATCAAGCCATGCCGCTGGCCGACGGCTGGCATCCGTATTTCATGCTCGGCGGGCAGGCGGATGATTGGTGTTTGCATATCAACAGCAGCCGCCAGCTCGAGTTCAATCAGGATTTGATACCCACCGGCAACATCATAGCCGACACCCGTTTTCAGACAGCCTTGTCTTTGCAAGATATCGGATTGGATAACAGCTTTATTTTGGATAACCATAGTCAGGCCGCTTGCATATTAAGCGGAAACGGTTTGATATTGTCTGTTTATCCAGATGAAAATTATCCGATTATGCAAATCTACATTCCGCCCGAACGCACATCGGTGGCGCTGGAGAACCTGAGCGGCGCACCGGATTGTTTTAATAACGGCATCGGTTTGGTGGTGTTGGCAGCAGGCCAACAGCAACGTTTTAAAACCCGTTATGTATTGAAAGCATCCGATGAAATTTGATAAAGGGAATTCGAAAAACGGAGCCTGTCTGAAAATG
>NZ_JAUNHL010000026.1 GCF_030523955.1 Neisseria sp. | reverse complement strand
TCGCGATTCGCGAAGGTGGTCGTACCGTAGGTGCCGGCGTAGTATCTTCCATCATTGCTTAATGTTTAGAGGCCAGTAGCTCAATTGGTAGAGTATCGGTCTCCAAAACCGAGGGTTGGGGGTTCGAGACCCTCCTGGCCTGCCAAATAAAAAACTAACCGGCCTTTTTGCCGGTTAGTTTTTATCATTTATCTGGATTAATAATGACACAACAAATACCTCCAGAGCAATCATCAGAAAAACAGGCTTTGATTGCTGTGGATGAGGGAAAAAAGAAATATCCTCAAAAGCAAAGTACTTCACTGTCGGACTGGTTTAAGCTGTTGCTCTCCGCTGTAATTGCTGGAGGTGGTATCTGGGCATATTACCAGTTTTCCGGACAGCCTTTTTATGTCAGAACACTGATTGCGATCGGTGCGGCGGTGGTTGCTGTATTTTTGGCTTCTTTTTGGACAGAGCCTGGCCGTCGCTTGATCCGGTATTTTGGGGACTCTTGGAGAGAGTTTAAAAAAGTTGTCTGGCTGCCGAAAAACGACGCCTTCTCTATGTCGGTAAAAGTAGTTATTTTTGTTTTGGTTCTGGCGGCTTTTATCTATGGCGTAGATACCTTGATTTCTTTAATTTTTAATACATTGTTGGTAAGAGGCTGATATGACAAAGCGTTGGTATGTGGTTCAGGCATACTCCGGGTTTGAAAAAAATGTTCAAAAGACATTGAAAGAGCGCATTATCCGTGAGGAAATGGCTGATTATTTTGGACAGATCTTGGTGCCTGTCGAAGAGGTTGTTGACATAAAAAACGGGCGTAAAACTGTCAGTGAGCGTAAATTTTTCCCTGGATATGTGCTGGTAGAGATGGAAATGACTGATGAGTCATGGCATTTAGTCAAGAGCACGCCTCGGGTGTCAGGCTTTATTGGTGGAACTGCAAACCGGCCTTTGCCGATTTCACAGAGCGAAGTAGATGCGATTATGACTCAGGTAGCTGGTTCTGGTGCTGAGAAAAAGCCGAAGCCTCGAGTTGAATTTGAAGTGGGGCAACAAGTTCGTGTCAATGAGGGTCCATTTGCTGATTTCAATGGTCTGGTTGATGCAGTGGACTATGAACGTAATAAGTTGCGGGTGTCGGTTCAAATTTTTGGTCGTGAAACACCGGTTGAATTGGATTTTGGTCAGGTTGAAAAATTGTAAGTTTTATTCGTTGTAGAAATGGCTACAAGAATTGTGGTGGGTGTGGGGATTTTATGGAAAAGAGCAAGTTGCCTCTTGAAGTAAACTTCTGAAAGTTTTATAATTAAAAACTTGACTTTTGGGGAGCAGTTTTTCTGCGTTATACCCGTTTATTAGGAGCTTAATTGTGGCAAAAAAAGTTGTCGGCTATATCAAACTGCAGATTCCTGCAGGTAAAGCCAATCCTTCTCCGCCTGTTGGTCCGGCTTTGGGTCAGCGCGGTCTGAATATTATGGAATTTTGTAAAGCGTTTAACGCTGCAACACAGGGCATGGAGCCGGGGTTGCCGATTCCGGTGGTGATTACTGCGTTTGCGGATAAATCATTTACTTTTGTGATGAAAACGCCTCCTGCAACCATTCTGCTGAAAAAAGCAGCCGGTTTGCAAAAAGGTAGTTCCAATCCGTTGACCAATAAAGTGGGTACGGTTACCCGCGCTCAATTGGAAGAGATTGCTAAAACTAAAGAGCCTGATTTGACTGCTGCTGATTTGGATGCGGCTGTGCGCACCATTGCCGGTTCTGCGCGCTCAATGGGTTTGGATGTGGAGGGTGTGTAATGGCTAAAGTATCTAAACGTTTGAAAGCTTTGCGTGCCACCGTTGAGGCCAATAAGTTATATGCAATCGATGAAGCTATTGCCTTGGTAAAAAGCGGCGCAACTGCCAAATTTGACGAGTCGGTAGACGTTTCGTTTAATTTGGGCGTAGATCCGCGCAAATCGGATCAGGTTATTCGTGGTTCCGTTGTATTGCCTAAAGGTACCGGTAAAACTACCCGCGTTGCGGTCTTCACTCAAGGTGCAAATGCCGAGGCTGCTAAAGCTGCGGGTGCCGATATTGTTGGTTTTGAAGATTTGGCTGAAGAAGTGAAAAAAGGCAATCTGGATTTTGACGTGGTAATCGCTTCTCCGGATGCAATGCGTATCGTTGGTCAATTAGGTACGATCTTGGGTCCGCGCGGTTTGATGCCGAATCCGAAAGTAGGTACCGTAACGCCAAATGTGGCTGAAGCGGTTAAAAATGCTAAAGCCGGTCAGGTGCAATACCGTACCGATAAAGCGGGTATCGTACATGCTACCATCGGTCGTGCATCTTTCGCAGAAGCTGATCTGAAAGAGAACTTCAATGCTTTGTTGGATGCCATCGTAAAAGCGAAACCGGCTGCTGCCAAAGGCCAGTATCTGAAAAAAGTCGCCGTTTCCAGCACCATGGGTCTGGGTGTGCGCGTGGATACTGCCAGCGTTAACAGCTGATTTAAATCTTTTCAGACAGGCATGGTGTGTTTGATGCCTGTCTGAAAAAAATGGGCTACTTAAAAATATTTAAGTAGATGTCCAAGACCGTAGGGATCGCAAGATTTAATCCTAACAGCCCTACGCAGACGGTAGTCCTAAAAACTGCGAGCCTGGCTTGCAAAATGTCTTTTGGGTTGCCGCGCTGGTGGAATATTGTAAAAAAATATTCTGATGATAAACAGTGGGAGGTAGACCTTGAGTCTCAATATTGAAACCAAGAAAGCAGCTGTAGCCGAGATTGGCAGTGCCATTGCCAATGCTCAAACTATGGTGATTGCCGAATATCGCGGAATCAGTGTTGCCAGCATGACCGAACTTCGCGCCAATGCCCGTAAAGAAAACGTGTATCTGCACGTTTTGAAAAACACCTTGGCGCGCCGTGCGGTTGAAGGAACTTCTTTTGCCGGTTTGGCCGACCAAATGGTTGGTCCGTTGGTATATGCCGTGTCGGAAGATCCTGTTGCTGCTGCAAAAGTACTGCATCAATACGCGAAAAAAGATGACAAAATCGTTGTTAAAGCCGGTGTTTATAACGGTGACGTGCTCAATGCCGCCCAAGTGGGTGAGTTGGCATCTATCCCGAGCCGTGAAGAACTGTTGTCTAAACTGTTGTTCGTTATGCAGGCGCCGGTTTCCGGTTTTGCCCGTGCTTTGGCGGCTTTGGCCGAGAAAAAAGCCGGCGAAGAAGCTGCATAAGCAAAACGATTTTGATTTAACTGATTTATTTTTTAATACAATATTTGGAGTTTAAATAGCATGGCTATTACTAAAGAAGACATTTTGGAAGCCGTTGGTTCTTTGACCGTAATGGAATTGAATGATCTGGTTAAAGCTTTTGAAGAAAAATTCGGTGTTTCTGCTGCTGCCGTTGCTGTTGCTGGCCCTGCTGGCGCTGGTGCAGCCGCTGCTGAAGAGAAAACCGAGTTTGATGTGGTTCTGGCTTCTGCCGGAGACCAAAAAGTGGGCGTAATCAAAGTGGTACGTGCCATTACCGGTTTGGGTCTGAAAGAAGCTAAAGACATGGTTGACGGTGCACCTAAAACTGTTAAAGAAGGTGTATCTCAAGCTGAAGCTGAAGACATCAAAAAACAACTGGAAGAAGCCGGCGCCAAAGTCGAAATCAAATAAGCTTTCTTTCTTGCAAGGCTGGCAGTTTTACTGCCAGCCTTATTTCGCTTGTATTGTGCTACTGTTTTATAAATTTTCATATATTTACCTTGTCGTGATGGTTTTGATGTAAATATATGAAAATTTATCTGTCTCGTAATTTCGGATGTTGATTACATTGAAATGCCTGTCTGAAATAAGAGCAACTTTCGAATTGTTCTCATCCCTTGGAGTTTTCCGCAATGAGTTATTCTTTTACCGAAAAAAAGCGTATCCGCAAGAGCTTTGCAAAACGGGAAAATGTATTGGAAGTTCCGTTTCTGTTGGCTACCCAACTGGATTCTTACGCTAAATTCCTGCAACAGGAAAAGCCGTTTGACGGCCGTGACGACGAAGGTCTGCAAGCTGCATTCAGCTCGATTTTCCCTGTTGTAAGCCATAACGGATTTGCACGTTTGGAGTTTGTTCACTACACCTTAGGTGAGCCGTTGTTTGATATTCCTGAGTGTCAGTTGCGCGGTATTACTTATGCTGCACCTTTACGTGCGCGCATCCGCTTGGTGATTTTGGATAAAGAGTCTTCCAAGCCTACTGTTAAGGAAGTTCGCGAGAACGAGGTGTACATGGGGGAAATCCCATTGATGACACCAAGCGGCTCTTTTGTAATTAACGGTACCGAGCGTGTGATTGTTTCACAATTGCATCGTTCGCCGGGCGTATTCTTCGAGCATGACCGCGGTAAAACCCATTCTTCAGGCAAGCTGTTGTTTTCTGCCCGTATTATTCCTTATCGCGGTTCTTGGCTGGATTTTGAGTTTGATCCGAAAGACTTGTTGTACTTCCGTATTGACCGCCGCCGCAAAATGCCGGTGACTATCCTGCTGAAAGCTTTG
The DNA here is from genome assembly GCF_030523955.1 of Neisseria sp. Taxonomy (GTDB): domain Bacteria; phylum Pseudomonadota; class Gammaproteobacteria; order Burkholderiales; family Neisseriaceae; genus Neisseria. Next base: position 34,911 of record NZ_JAUNHL010000026.1, on the reverse strand, counting down.
GGTTATAACGACGAGCAGATTCTGGAAACTTTCTACGATAAAGAAAACTTCTATTTGTCGAAAGAGGGCGTAGAAACCGATTTGATTGCTTCCCGTCTGAAAGGTGAAACTGCCCGTTTAGACATCGTTGATAAAGACGGTAATGTGCTTGCGGCTGCCGGCAAACGGATTACCGCCAAAAATATCCGTGATATTGAAAAAGCAGGTTTAAAGCGCTACAGCGTGGATGCCGATTCGTTGATTGGCAAGGTGCTGGCCAAGGATGTCATTGCGCCGGATACCGGAGAAGTGCTGGCTGCTGCCAATGAAGAGATTACTGAAGAATTGCTGGCACAACTCGATATTCAGGGGATTAAAGAAATTCAGACCCTGTACATTAACGAGTTGGATCAGGGCGGTTATATTTCTGCCACTTTGCGCACCGACGAAACTGCCGACCAGCAAGCCGCGCGTGTGGCGATTTACCGCATGATGCGCCCGGGTGAACCGCCTACCGAAGAAGCAGTGGAAATGTTGTTCAACCGGTTGTTCTTCAATGATGAGAGCTACGATTTGTCGCGCGTAGGTCGTATGAAGTTCAATACCCGTACGTATGAGCAAAAGCTGAGCGAAGCCCAGCGGCAGTCTTGGTACGGCCGTTTGCTGAACGAGACTTTTGCCGGTGCGGCCGAAAAAGGCGGTTATGTACTGAGCGTGGAAGACATCGTGGCGTCGATTGCCACTTTGGTGGAACTACGCAACGGTCACGGTGAAGTCGATGATATCGATCACTTGGGTAACCGCCGCGTGCGTTCGGTGGGCGAATTGGCAGAAAACCAATTCCGCTCAGGTTTGTCGCGTGTAGAGCGTGCGGTAAAAGAGCGTTTGAATCAGGCGGAGTCGGAAAATCTGATGCCGACCGATTTGATTAATGCCAAACCGGTTTCCGCTGCGATTAAAGAATTCTTCGGTTCCAGCCAATTGAGCCAGTTTATGGATCAGACCAACCCCCTGTCTGAAATTACCCATAAACGTCGTGTATCCGCTTTGGGCCCGGGCGGTTTGACCCGCGAACGTGCCGGCTTTGAGGTGCGCGACGTACATCCGACTCACTACGGCCGCGTGTGCCCGATTGAAACGCCCGAAGGTCCGAACATCGGTTTGATTAACTCGTTGTCGGTTTATGCGCGTACCAACGATTACGGATTCTTGGAAACGCCGTACCGCCGTGTGGAAAACGGTAAAGTAACCGATCAGATCGATTACCTGTCGGCGATTGAGGAAGGCCGTTTCGTGATTGCACAGGCCAATGCCGAGTTGGATGCCGAAGGCAATCTGATTGACGAGTTGGTGACTTGTCGCGAAAAAGGCGAAACCATTATGTCTACCCCCGACCGCGTACAGTATATGGACGTGGCTACCGGTCAAGTGGTATCGGTAGCGGCTTCGCTGATTCCGTTCTTGGAGCATGACGATGCCAACCGTGCCTTGATGGGTGCGAACATGCAACGTCAGGCCGTACCGTGTCTGCGTGCCGAAAAACCCTTGGTGGGTACCGGTATCGAACGTCCGGTGGCAGTGGATTCGGCAACAGCAATCGTTGCACGTCGCGGCGGTGTGGTCGAGTATGTCGATGCCAACCGCGTGGTGGTGCGCGTGCACGATGACGAAGCGGTGGCCGGCGAAGTGGGTGTAGACATCTACAATCTGGTGAAATTCACCCGCTCCAACCAGTCGACCAATATCAACCAGCGCCCGGCCGTGAAAGCGGGTGACGTGTTGCAGCGCGGCGATTTGGTGGCCGACGGCGCTTCTACCGATTTGGGCGAATTGGCGTTGGGTCAGAATATGACTATCGCATTCATGCCGTGGAACGGTTACAACTACGAAGACTCAATCTTGATTTCCGAGCGTGTGGCAGCCGATGACCGCTATACCTCCATTCACATTGAAGAACTGAATGTGGTGGCGCGTGATACCAAGCTGGGCCCGGAAGAAATTACCCGCGATATTCCGAACTTGTCCGAGCGCATGCAGAACCGATTGGACGAATCGGGCATCGTTTATATCGGCGCCGAAGTAGAGGCGGGCGACGTGTTGGTGGGTAAAGTGACTCCGAAAGGCGAAACCCAGCTGACGCCGGAAGAAAAACTGCTGCGTGCGATTTTCGGTGAGAAGGCTTCAGATGTGAAAGACACTTCCCTGCGTATGCCCACCGGCATGAGCGGTACCGTGATTGATGTTCAGGTATTCACCCGCGAAGGTATCCAGCGTGACAAACGTGCACAATCGATTATTGATGCCGAGCTCAAACGCTACCGCCAAGACTTGAGCGACCAGCTGCGTATTTTCGATAACGACGCATTCGACCGTATCGAGCGCATGATCGTCGGCCAGAAAGCCAACGGCGGCCCGCTGAAGTTGGCCAAAGGCAGCGAAGTGACCGCAGAATACCTGGCTTCCTTGCCGAGCAAACACGATTGGTTCGACATCCGCATGGCTGACGAAGGTTTGGCCAAGCAGCTTGAGCTGATTAAGAGCAGCCTGCAAGACAAGCGCGAAGAGTCTGATGTTCTTTATGAAATCAAAAAGAAAAAAATGACTCAGGGCGACGAATTGCAGCCGGGCGTACAAAAAATGGTGAAAGTATTCATTGCCATCAAACGCCGCCTGCAAGCAGGTGACAAAATGGCCGGCCGCCACGGTAACAAAGGTGTGGTATCGCGCATTCTGCCGGTGGAAGACATGCCGTATATGGCCGACGGGCGCACCGTCGACATCGTACTCAATCCCTTGGGCGTACCGTCGCGGATGAACATCGGTCAGATTTTGGAAGTACACTTGGGTTGGGCCGCCAAAGGCATCGGCCAGCGTATCGACAGCATGTTGGCTGAACAGCGCCAAGTCGGTGAAATCCGCGAATTCCTCAACCGCCTCTATAACGAGAGCGGCAAACAGGAAGAGTTGAACGAGCTTTCCGATGAAGAGATTCTCGCCTTGGCGGAAAACCTCAAGCGCGGCGCCACGTTTGCCTCGCCGGTATTCGACGGTGCCAAAGAATCCGAAATCAAGGCCATGCTCGAACTGGCTTATCCAAGCAACGATCCGGAAGTACAGAAGCTGGGCTTTAACGACAGCAAAACCCAGATTACCTTGTATGACGGACGTTCCGGCGAAGCGTTCGACCGCAAAGTGACTGTCGGCGTGATGCATTATCTGAAACTGCACCACTTGGTAGACGAGAAAATGCACGCCCGTTCGACCGGTCCGTATAGCCTCGTGACCCAGCAGCCTTTGGGCGGTAAAGCCCAATTCGGCGGACAGCGTTTCGGTGAGATGGAGGTTTGGGCATTGGAAGCTTACGGAGCCGCTTACACCTTGCAAGAGATGTTAACGGTGAAATCGGACGACGTTACCGGCCGTACCAAAATGTACGAAAACATCGTGAAAGGCGAACACAAAATCGACGCCGGCATGCCGGAATCTTTCAACGTATTGGTGAAAGAGATTCGTTCGCTGGGCTTGGATATCGACTTGGAGCGGTATTAAGTATTGCTTTCAGACAGGCATTGTAAAGCGATATGCCTGTCTGAAAAGAAAAACGTTGCTTAATACCCGAATACCATTGAAAACGCCAAAGAGGGTAGCCTTGTACCCTAAGGAGCAAAAATGAAAGCTTTGTTAGACCTGTTTAACCCCCTGCAATCGGCGGGTATGGAAGAAGAATTTGATGCCATTAAAATCGGTATCGCTTCTCCCGAAACCATCCGGTCTTGGTCTTACGGCGAAGTGAAAAAGCCGGAAACCATCAACTACCGTACCTTCAAGCCAGAGCGCGACGGCTTGTTCTGCGCGAAAATCTTCGGCCCGGTTAAAGACTACGAATGTTTGTGCGGTAAATACAAACGCCTGAAATTCAAAGGCGTTACTTGTGAAAAATGCGGCGTGGAAGTTACCCTTTCCAAGGTTCGCCGCGAGCGCATGGGCCACATCGAATTGGCCGCTCCGGTTGCACACATCTGGTTTTTGAAATCGCTTCCTTCCCGCCTGGGTATGGTATTGGACATGACCCTGCGCGACATCGAGCGTGTGCTGTATTTCGAAGCCTTTGTGGTCACCGATCCCGGCATGACGCCGCTGCAACGCCGCCAGCTGTTGACCGAAGAAGACTACTACAACAAGCTTGAAGAATACGGCGATGATTTCGACGCCAAAATGGGTGCCGAAGGCATCCGTGAGCTGTTGCGCAATCTGAATGTAGCGGCTGAAATCGAGATTTTGCACCAAGAACTCGAATCGACCGGTTCGGACACCAAAATCAAAAAAATCGCCAAGCGTTTGAAAGTATTGGAAGCCTTCCAACGCAGCGGCATGAAACTCGAGTGGATGATTATGGACGTGCTGCCGGTATTGCCGCCGGACTTGCGCCCGCTGGTACCGCTGGACGGCGGCCGTTTCGCCACTTCCGATTTGAACGACTTGTACCGCCGCGTCATCAACCGTAACAACCGCTTGAAACGCCTGTTGGAATTGCATGCGCCCGACATCATTGTGCGCAACGAAAAACGTATGCTGCAAGAAGCAGTGGATTCGCTGCTGGACAACGGCCGCCGCGGCAAAGCGATGACCGGTGCCAACAAGCGTCCGCTCAAATCGCTGGCCGATATGATCAAAGGTAAGGGTGGCCGCTTCCGCCAAAACCTGTTGGGTAAACGTGTCGACTATTCCGGTCGTTCGGTGATTACCGTAGGTCCTTACCTGCGTCTGCACCAATGCGGTCTGCCGAAGAAAATGGCGCTGGAATTGTTCAAACCGTTTATTTTCCACAAACTGGAAGTGCAAGGCCTCGCCACGACCGTAAAAGCAGCGAAAAAACTGGTCGAGCAGGAAGTGCCGGAAGTTTGGGATATTCTGGAAGAAGTGATCCGCGAACACCCGATTATGCTCAACCGCGCCCCGACCCTGCACCGTTTGGGTATTCAAGCGTTCGAGCCGATTCTGATCGAAGGTAAAGCCATCCAGCTGCACCCCTTGGTATGCGCCGCGTTCAACGCCGACTTCGACGGCGACCAAATGGCCGTCCACGTACCGTTGAGCTTGGAAGCGCAAATGGAAGCCCGTACCCTGATGCTGGCCTCCAACAACGTCTTGTCGCCCGCCAACGGCGAGCCGATTATCGTGCCGTCGCAGGATATCGTATTGGGCCTGTATTACATGACCCGCGACAAAATCAACGGTAAGGGCGAAGGCAGCCTGTTTGCCGACGTGAAAGAAGTACACCGTGCCTACCACACCAAACAGGTAGAGCTGGGTACCAAAATCACCGTGCGCCTGCGCGAATGGGTGAAAAACGAAGAAGGTGAGTTCGAATCGGTGGTTAACCGTTACGAAACCACCGTTGGTCGTGCGCTGTTGAGCGAAATTCTGCCCAAAGGCCTGCCGTTTGAGTACATTAATAAGGTTTTGAAGAAAAAAGAAATTTCCAAACTGATTAATGCCTCGTTCCGTCTGTGCGGCCTGCGCGACACCGTGATTTTCGCCGACCACTTGATGTATACCGGTTTTGCCTTGGCAGCCAAAGGCGGTATTTCGATTTGCGTAGACGACATGGAAGTGCCGAAAGAAAAACCTGAGTTGCTGGCAGCCGCACAAGCCGAGGTGAAGGAAATCGAAAACCAATACCGCCAAGGTTTGGTAACCAACGGCGAGCGCTACAACAAAGTGGTCGATATTTGGGGCCGCACCGGCGATAAAATCGCTAAGGCGATGATGGACAATCTTTCCAGCCAGAAAGTCATTGACCGCGAAGGTAAGGAAGTAGACCAAGAGTCGTTCAACTCCATCTACATGATGGCCGACTCGGGTGCCCGTGGTTCCGCCGCCCAGATCAAGCAGCTCTCCGGTATGCGCGGTCTGATGGCGAAACCCGACGGCTCGATTATCGAAACGCCGATTACCGCGAACTTCCGCGAAGGTCTGACGGTATTGCAGTACTTTATTTCTACCCACGGTGCGCGTAAAGGTTTGGCGGATACCGCGTTGAAAACCGCAAACTCCGGTTACCTGACCCGCCGTCTGGTCGACGTTACCCAAGACTTGGTTGTCATCGAAGACGATTGCGGTACATCCGACGGCTTTATTATGAAAGCGGTGGTGCAGGGCGGCGATGTCATCGAGCCGTTGCGCGACCGTATCCTTGGCCGTGTAACTGCTGCCGACGTGGTGGATCCTTCCAGTGGCGCAACGCTGGTGGAAGCCGGTACCTTGCTGAACGAGCAACTGGTCGACCTGATCGATAACTCGGGTGTGGACGAAGTGAAAGTGCGTACGCCGATTACCTGTAAGACACGTTACGGCTTGTGTGCGAAGTGTTACGGTCGTGACTTGGCGCGCGGTAAATTGGTGAACTCCGGCGAAGCGGTCGGCGTGATTGCCGCACAGTCGATTGGTGAGCCGGGTACCCAGCTGACCATGCGTACCTTCCACATCGGTGGTGCCGCATCACGTGCCGCCGCCGCCAGCCAAGTGGAAGCCAAATCCAACGGTACCGCACGCTTTAACAGCCAGATGCGTTATGTGGCCAACAATAAAGGCGAACTGATCGTGATCGGCCGCTCTTCGGAAGTGGTGATTCATGACGACATCGGCCGTGAGCGCGAGCGCCATAAAGTGTCTTACGGCGCCACTTTGCTGGTGCAAGACGGTTCGGGCGTCAAAGCCGGCCAAACTTTGGCCACTTGGGATCCGCACACCCGTCCGATGATTACCGAGCATGCCGGCCGCGTGAAGTTCGAGAACATCGAAGAGGGCGTAACCGTTACCAAACAAACCGACGACATCACAGGTTTGTCCACTTTGGTGGTGATCGACGGCAAACGCCGTGCCTCCAGTGCATCCAAACTGCTGCGCCCGACGGTAAAACTGCTGGACGAAAACGGCCAAGAAGTGAAGATTCCGGGTACCGAAACCGCCGTATCGATGGCCTTCCCGGTCGGCGCCGTGATTACCGTGCGCGAAGACCAGGAAGTCGGCAAGGGTGATGTATTGGCGCGTATTCCGCAAGCTTCTTCGAAAACCCGCGACATTACCGGTGGTCTGCCCCGTGTGGCCGAGTTGTTTGAAGCCCGCGTACCGAAAGATGCCGGTATGTTGGCCGAAGTAACCGGTACCGTTTCCTTTGGTAAGGAAACCAAAGGCAAACAGCGCCTGATCATTACCGATTTGGACGGCGTAGCCTACGAAACCCTGATTTCCAAAGAGAAGCAGATTCTGGTGCACGACGGCCAAGTGGTGAACCGCGGCGAGACCATCGTCGACGGCGCGGTCGATCCGCACGATATTCTGCGCCTGCAAGGCATCGAAGCGTTGGCGCGCTATATTGTGCAAGAGGTGCAAGAGGTTTACCGCCTGCAAGGTGTGAAGATTTCCGATAAACACATCGAAGTGATCATCCGCCAAATGCTGCGCCGCGTGAACATTGCCGACGCCGGCGAAACCGGTTTCATTACCGGCGAGCAGGTAGAGCGTGCCGATGTAATGGCCACCAACGAGAAAGCGGAAGCCGAAGGCAAAGAGCCGGCGCGTTTTGAAAATATCCTGCTGGGTATTACCAAAGCGTCGCTGTCTACCGACAGCTTCATCTCGGCGGCGTCTTTCCAAGAAACCACACGCGTGCTGACCGAAGCGGCGATTATGGGCAAACAAGACGATTTGCGCGGTCTGAAAGAAAACGTTATCGTCGGACGCCTGATCCCGGCCGGTACCGGTTTGACCTACCACCGCACCCGTCGCGAACAATGGAACGAACAGGCCGCAGCACAGCTTCCTGCTGCCGAAGAAGGCAGCTCGCTATCCTAAGGGATTACTCATCGATACAACCGCCAACCGACAAGGTTGGCGGTTTTTTATAAACCTTTTAAGCAAAGTATAGTGGATTTATAGTGGATTTAAAATAAAACTCCGATATTGGAGCGCGGACGTCCTCGTCCGCAAAATATCCAGAATCATACATAAAGAACGGACGAAAACGTCCGCGCTCCACCGGACATTTTATTTGAATCGACTATATATACGTCACCCAAAGCGGAACTTGAGTATGACAAAACGATATTAAACAAGTGGAGACCTTTGCAAAATTCTTTTCGATACCTGGAAACACTTGCGTCATGCTCGGGCTTGACCCGAGCATCTTTTGGTTTTGAAAGAAAAAGCAGATACTCGGGTCAAGCCCGAGTATGACGAGATATCAATAAATTCAGGATTAAAAAGTTTTTTGCAAAGGTCTCAAGTGGTTTCGCGATAAAATGCCTGTCTGAAAAATGTTTTCAGACAGGCATTTTTGTATGTTGCCAAGCTGGGGAAGTATGTACTTTTCTTAAATGGTTTTACTGTCGGGCAACGCTATAGAGCCGATTGTGTTAACCGTAAAGAATGCCTGTCTGAAAACTCGGTTTTCAGACAGGCATTCTTTCACAAGGCGATTAGCAGTTTATTTCTGCCCGCAACCGAATTGCCGCCGCATTCAATGATAAAATCCCCTTTCGATTTTCGTATGTTCTTGTTTCAATGCTCACCGATTTAGAAAAAAACGCCATCCGCGACCACTACCGCGCCATTTCGCAAAACCTGCCGCAGTTCCGCCCGAGAGCCGCGCAGCGGGAAATGATTGCGGCCATCGCCAACGCCTTTTCGCGCAGCCAAACCCGCGCCGAAGGCGAAGAAGCGCCCAAGCGCGAGGGCGAAAGCATCGTGGTGGTGGAAGGCCCCACCGGCGTGGGCAAAAGCCTGGCCTATCTGCTGGCCGGCGGCATCATGGCGCAAACGCGCGGCAAACGGCTGATTGTGTCGAGCGCAACGGTGGCCTTGCAGGAACAGCTGGTTAACCGTGATTTGCCGTTTTTGGTGGCCAAAAGCGGTTTGGAGCTGACTTTCGCACTCGCCAAAGGGCGCGGCCGCTATCTCTGCCCCTACAAACTCTACCAGCTCACCCAAAGCAACGCCCAGCAAAACCTGCTCGGCTTCGAAGCCCCTGCCGTGCTGTGGGACAGCAAACCCAAGCCCGAAGAATTGAAACTCTTGCGCGATATGGCCGACGAATTTGCCGCCCGCCGTTTCAACGGCGACCGCGACACCTGGCCGGAAAAAATCGACGATGCGGTGTGGATGAAGGTAAACAACGACAACTACGGCTGCCTCAAAGCCGCCTGCCCCAACCGGGCCGAATGCCCGTTTTACCTCGCGCGCGACACGCTCGAAAATGTGGACGTAGTAGTGGCCAACCACGATTTGCTGATGGTCGATATCGGCATGGGCGGCGGCGTGATTCTGCCCGCGCCCGAAAACAGCTTTTACTGCATCGACGAAGCGCACCACCTGCCCAAAAAAGCCCTCAGCCAGTTCGCCGCCCAACACTCGTGGAACCAAGCCGTGTGGGCGCTGGAAAAACTCCCCGCCGTTACCGACAAAATCGCCGCGCTCACCGACAAAGCCGAGCTGGCGAACTTGGCCGACGAAGCCGCCGCCGCCCTGCTCGAAAGCCTGCACGAATGGCAGTTCCACCTTTCCGAAGAGCCAGCATTAAGGCCGTCTGAAAACAACGAATCGGTGTGGCTGTGGCAGGACGGCAAAATCCCCGAAGCGCTGGAACTCACCGTATCCAACACCGCCGTTGCCGCGCGCAGCCTCTACAAACACGCCAACAGCCTCAACGACGCCTTGGCCGCCGCCCGCCGCGACAAAGACCAAAACAGCGCCCAAATCGACCGCCTCAGCACCGAATTCGGCGTGTTCCGTGCCCGCATCGAGCAAATTACCGCCGCTTGGGATTTGCTCGCCACCGTGCCCGCCGAAGGCGAAGAGCCGCTGGCCAAATGGATTACCCGCCGCCTCGACGACAAAAACGACTACATCTTCCACGCCAGCCCCATCAGCAGCGCCTCACATTTGGCCAACAACCTGTGGCGGCGCGCCGCCGGCGCCGTGCTCACCTCGGCCACATTGCAATCCTTGGGCAGCTTCAACCTGATTCTGCGCCAAACCGGCCTGCAATGGCTGCCCGAAACCACCACACTCGCCCTACAAAGCCCGTTTGATTTCGACGCACAGGGCGAGCTGTATATCCCGCCCGTGCACGCCAGCCCCAAAGACCCCGCCGCCCACACCGCCGCCATCGTCGAATGGCTGCCCAAACTGGTTTCCACCGAAGAAGCCATCGGCACGCTGGTGCTGTTTTCTTCGCGCAAACAAATGCAGGAAGTGGCCCTGCGCCTGCCCGAAGCCTATCTGCCGCTCTTGTTGGTGCAGGGCGAATTGCCCAAGGCGACGCTGCTGCAAAAACACCATCAGGCCATCGGCGAAGGCCGCGCCAGCATTATTTTCGGGCTGGACAGCTTCGCCGAAGGGCTGGACCTGCCCGGCGAAGCCTGCGTGCAGGTGATTATCGCCAAACTGCCGTTTGCGATGCCTGACAACCCCATCGAAAAAACCCAAAACCGCTGGATCGAACAGCGCGGCGGCAACCCCTTTATCGAAATCACCGTGCCCGAAGCCAGCATCAAACTGGTTCAGGCGGTCGGCCGCCTCATCCGCACCGAAAGCGACTACGGCCGCGTAACGATATTGGATAACCGAATATTGACTCAGCGCTACGGTCGCCAACTGCTGGCTTGCTTACCCGCTTTTAAAAGGGTGGGGTAAGTGCGGGCCGCTTGAATTTTCATCATTCCTTTTCATGTTTCACAGGCGGATAACCAGTAGAAAACCTAGTGAATAACAGATTCGTTGAAAGATGTCTTAACGCATAAAATTGCGCAAAACCGTAAAATTATTTCATTGAGAACAGAAAGAGGAAAAATTAAATAAAATGCCTGTCTGAAAATATGTTCCCCTGAATGATAGAAAAAATCATGATAATTTAATTGATTAGCGGGAGGTGAAAGGGCCTTTTATAAGATGCGTGAGGATAATCAGTATTTTATTTTATTCAAATGATAATCATTATCTATTTGTTATTGAATATATTAAACTTTTTTATGCTTAAGGTCGGTTGAAACTTTTAATCAGTTTTAAATTTCGTTACAATATACTAGATTTACTCTCTTATTTAATGTTAACAAAACAGGTAACGTACCATGTTGGCTAACTATTTTCCCGTACTCATCTTTCTGCTTGTCGGCCTGATTGCCGGCATAGTATTTATTACCTTGGGTAACGTGCTTGGTCCTAAACGCCATTACCGCGAGAAAGATGCGCCTTTCGAATGCGGTTTCGAAGCCTTTGAAAACGCGCGGATGAAATTTGATGTACGCTATTACTTGGTGGCGATTCTGTTTATCCTCTTTGACTTGGAAGTGGCATTTATGATTCCGTGGGCGGTGGTTTTCAAAGATCTGATTGCCGAAACCGGTCAATATGCTTTCTGGTCGATGTTCGTGTTCATCGTGATTCTTACGGTGGGCTTTATCTATGAATGGAAAAAAGGTGCGCTGGAATGGGAATAGAAGGCGTTTTGAATAAAGGTTTCGTAACAGCCAGTGCAGATACGGTGCTCAATTATGTGCGTACTGGTTCGCTCTGGCCGGTTACCTTCGGTTTGGCGTGCTGTGCGGTAGAGATGATGCAGGCGGGTGCTGCACGTTATGACCTGGACCGTTTCGGCATTATTTTCCGCCCGTCACCGCGCCAGTCGGACCTGATGATTGTAGCCGGCACGCTGTGCAACAAAATGGCGCCCGCGCTGCGCCGCGTCTATGACCAGATGGCCGAGCCGCGCTGGGTGCTTTCGATGGGTTCGTGCGCCAACGGCGGCGGCTACTACCATTATTCTTATTCGGTGGTGCGCGGCTGCGACCGCATCGTGCCGGTAGACGTTTATGTTCCCGGTTGCCCGCCCACCGCCGAAGCCCTGATTTACGGTTTGATTCAGCTGCAAGGCAAAATCAAGCGTACTTATACCATTGCCCGCAACTAGGAGAATGCAGATGCACGTAAACGATTTGTATCCGGTTGTCCAAAGTATATTGGGCGAAAAAGCAGGTAAAGTGATTCTCGCATTGGACGAAATCACTGTCGAATGCCTGTCTGAAAACTATTTGGAAATCATGACCACTTTGCGCGATCATGCCGATTTGCATTTCGAATCTCTGGTTGATTTGTGCGGCGTGGATTACAGCGCCTATAAAAACGAACCGTGGGAAGGCAAGCGCTTTGCTGTGGTGAGCCAACTGGTTTCCGTGAAAAACAACCAGCGCATTCGTGTGCGCGTGTGGGTTCAAGACGACGATTTCCCTGTGGTGGATTCCGTAACCGAAATCTACAACAGCGCCGATTGGTACGAACGCGAAGCCTTCGATCTCTACGGCATCCTGTTCAACAACCACCCCGACCTGCGCCGCATTCTCACCGATTACGGCTTTGTCGGCCATCCTTTCCGCAAAGATTTCCCGATTTCCGGCTATGTCGAAATGCGTTACGACGAAGCCGAAAAACGCGTCATCTACCAACCCGTAACCATCGAGCCGCGCGAAATCACCCCGCGCATCGTCCGCGAGGAGAACTACGGTGGCTAACAAATTAAGAAACTACACCATCAACTTCGGCCCGCAGCACCCCGCTGCCCACGGCGTATTGCGCATGATTCTGGAATTGGACGGCGAAACCATCGTCCGCGCCGATCCGCATATCGGCCTTTTGCACCGCGGCACCGAAAAGCTGGCCGAAACCCGCACCTATCTGCAAGCGCTGCCCTATATGGACCGCTTGGACTATGTTTCCATGATGGTTAACGAGCAGGCTTATTGCCTGGCGGTGGAAAAACTGCTCGGCATCGAAGCCCCTGTCCGCGCCCAATACATCCGCGTGATGTTTGCCGAAGTAACCCGCATTCTGAACCACCTGATGGGCATCGGCTCGCACGCGCTCGATATCGGCGCGATGACCGTGTTCTTGTATGCCTTCCGCGAGCGCGAAGAGCTGATGGATTTATACGAAGCCGTATCCGGCGCCCGTATGCACGCGGCCTATTTCCGCCCCGGCGGCGTGTACCGCGATTTGCCCGACTTTATGCCCAAATACGAATCGAGCAAATTCCGCAACGCCAAAGTGCTGAAAAAACTGAACGAATCGCGCGAAGGCACCATGCTCGACTTTATCGAAGCCTTTACCGAACGCTTCCCCGGCTGCGTGGACGAATACGAAAGCCTGCTCACCGACAACCGCATCTGGAAACAGCGTACCGTCGGCATCGGCGTGGTTTCGCCCGAGCGCGCCCTGCAAAAAGGCTTTACCGGCGTGATGCTGCGCGGCTCCGGCGTCGAATGGGACATTCGCAAAAAAGCCCCTTATGACGCTTATGCCAACGTAGATTTCGACATCCCCGTCGGCGTGAACGGCGACTGCTACGACCGCTACCTGTGCCGCATCAACGAAATGCGCGAATCCAACCGCATCATCAAACAATGCGTGCAATGGCTCAAAGCCAACCCCGGCCCCGTGATTGTCGACAACCACAAAGTCGCCCCGCCCAAACGCACCGAAATGAAAATGGGCATGGAAGACCTGATCCACCATTTCAAACTGTTTACCGAAGGCATGCACGTGCCCGAAGGCGAAACCTATACCGCCGTCGAACACCCCAAAGGCGAGTTCGGCATCTATATGATTTCAGACGGCGCCAACAAACCCTACCGCCTGAAAATCCGCGCCCCCGGCTTCGCCCACCTGCAAGGCATGGACGAAATGGCGCGCGGCCACATGCTCGCCGACGTGGTGGCCATCATCGGCACGCAAGACATCGTATTCGGGGAGGTAGACCGCTAATGTTATCCGCAGAATCTTTAAAACTGATTGACGTCGAGCTGGCCAAATACCCTGCCGACCAACGCCGTTCCGCCATTATGGGCGCATTGCGCATCGCCCAAACCGAAAAAGGCTGGCTGAGCGCCGAAACCATCGAATATGTGGCCGATTATGTGGGCATCGCCCCCGCCGCCGCCTATGAAGTCGCCACGTTCTACAATATGTACGACCTCGCACCGGTGGGCAAATACAAACTCACCGTCTGCACCAACCTGCCGTGCGCCCTGCGCGGCGGCGTAAGCGCGGCCGATTATCTGAAACAGAAACTCGGCATCGGCTTCGGCGAAACCACTTCAGACGGCCTCTATACGCTGGTGGAAGGCGAGTGCATGGGCGCCTGCGGCGACGCGCCGGTCATGCTGGTGAACAACCATAAAATGTGTAGTTTTATGACCGAGGAGGCGATTGAAGCGAAACTGGCGGAATTGAGATAAAGGCCGTCTGAAAAACGCGTAGGTCGGGCATTGATGCCCGACGATAACGGTTCAGGATATTTTGTCGGACATCAATGCCCGGCCTACAAGCAAAGCAAGAGTAGGTTGGGTTGAAAACCCAACTCAAATCCAGGCCGTCTGAAAACAAAGAAAGGAAGCAGCAATGGAAGCAAAATGCCTGTGCGGTGCCGTATCGCTGAAAGTCGAAGCCGAGCGCAAACTGCATGCCTGCCATTGCGGTAAATGCCGTACTTGGGGCGGCGGTGCGGGCTTTACCCTAACGGCCAAAACACCCGCAATCAGCGGCGGCGAGCACATCGGCCGTTATCGCTCGTCCGAATGGGCGGAACGCTGTTTCTGCAAACAATGCGGCACGCATCTGTTTGTGCAGGTGGGCGATGATTATTACATCAGCGCCGGATTGTTTGCCGACAATGCCGGTTTCGAGCTGGAAAGCCAAATTTTTATCGATTGCAAGGCACCTTATTACGAGTTGGCCAACGATACGCCCAAACTGACCGAAAGCGAATTTTTGGCGATGGTAGGTGGGCAAGAGTAGGTTGGGTTGAAAACCCAACACAAATGCGGGTCGTCTGAAATGTTGGGTTTAACAATCTAACCTACTTAAAATAACTTAATAAAAAACAGTAAGGCCTGTCTGAAAACAACCAAAGGAAAACGCATGAGCCACCAAGTGATCCGTAGTGCCGAATTTACCGCCGATCGTGCATGGGGTGCGTTGGATATTGCCAATATGAACGGCACCACCGTGCGTCTGCATTGGACGGATCAGCCTTATCAATGGCACGTTAACGACGGCGAAGAAGTGTTTGCCGTGATGAGCGGCACGGTGGATATGCACTATCGAGAGCACGGGCAGGAACAAGTGGTGCGCTTGCAGGCGGGCGATATTTTCTTTGCCGGCATCGGCACCGAACATGTAGCCCACCCGCAGGGCGAAGCGCGGATTTTAGTGATTGAAAAAGAAGGCAGCGTTTAAGCCGGATTTCACGCAAGGCCGTCTGAAAACAGCCGTAGGTCGGGCATTGATGCCCGACGATAACGGTTCGCGATATTTTGCCGGGCATCAATGCCCGACCTATGAAACCGAACAAAACCGAAATATAGATTGAAGCAAAAGTTAACCGACAGGGCACACAAATGGCTATTTACCAATCAGGCGTCATTTTTGACCGAGTGGACACCCGAAACCCGAACTGCTGGACGCTGGAAGAATACGTTAAGCGCGGCGGCTATCAGGCCTTGCGCAAAATCCTCAGCGAAAAAATCTCGCAAGACGACGTGATTGCCGAAGTGAAAACGTCCGGCTTGCGCGGCCGCGGCGGCGCAGGCTTCCCCACCGGCCTGAAATGGAGCTTTATGCCCCGTTCGTTCCCCGGCGCCAAATACGTGGTCTGCAACACCGACGAAGGCGAACCCGGCACGTTTAAAGACCGCGACATCATCAACTTCAACCCGCACGCCCTGATCGAAGGCATGATTATCGCCGGCTACGCCATGGGCGCCGAAGCAGGCTACAACTATATCCACGGCGAAATCTTCGAAGGCTACCAACGCTTTGAAGCCGCGCTGGCCGAAGCACGCCAAGCCGGTTATCTGGGCAAAAACATCATGGGCTTGGGCTTCGATTTCGAGCTGTTCGCCGCCCACGGCTACGGCGCCTACATCTGCGGCGAAGAAACCGCGCTGTTGGAAAGCTTGGAAGGCAAAAAAGGCCAGCCGCGCTTCAAACCGCCGTTCCCCGCTTCATACGGCCTCTACGGCAAACCCACCACCATCAACAACACCGAAACCTTCGCCTCCGTGCCGTTTATCATCCGCGACGGCGGCAAAACCTTTGCCGAACAAGGCATCGAAAACGCCGGCGGCACCAAACTGTTTTCCATTTCCGGCCACGTTAACCGCCCCGGCAACTACGAAGTGCCGCTGGGCACGCCGTTTGCCAAGCTGCTGGAAATGGCCGGCGGCATGAAAGACGGCAAAAAACTCAAAGCCGTGATTCCCGGCGGCTCGTCTGCCCCCGTGCTGCCCGCCGACATCATGATGAGCCTGAATATGGACTACGATTCCATCGCCAAAGCCGGCTCCATGCTCGGCTCCGGCGCGGTAATCGTGATGGACGAAGACGTGTGCATGGTGAAAGCGCTGGAACGCTTAAGCTATTTCTACCACGAAGAATCCTGCGGCCAATGCACCCCCTGCCGCGAAGGCACCGGCTGGCTCTACCGCATCGTGCACCGCATCGCCAGCGGCAAAGGCAAACCCGAAGATTTGGAACTGCTCGACTCCATCGGCAACAACATGGCCGGCCGCACGATTTGCGCTTTGGCGGACGCCGCCGTGTTCCCTGTGCGCAGTTTTACCAAACACTTCCGCCATGAGTTTGAGCACTATATCGAGCATGGCAAGCCGGCTAAAGAGCATAAGTGGTCTTAGGTAGCCATAAAGTGATAACTCTTTAGAGAGAGATATTTTGGAAGTTTCAATTTCATTAGCAAGCGTAGGGTGTGTGCCTTCGGCACGCACGCGTTGCTTGAACTTAAAATCGCACACCCGCACGTGGCTGCACCACACACATAAAAAGTCGGATTCAAGCATCCGACCGATTAAAACTAAAAACAAAAATGCTTTTCTGGAATTTTTCAGCAAGAGTAAGAGTAGGTTGGGTTGAAAACCCAACGCAAGCAGGACCGTCTGAAATGTTGGGTTTAACAACCCAACCTACATAAGCATGAAACAACGTAAACGGTTCAGCAAACGTTCAGGCTACTTGAAAGCAAAACATAAAATGCCTGTCTGAAAAAGTTTTCAGACGGCCTTAAGCAAAAACCTTTAAAAATCCGTAACTAGGAAACACACCATGTTACAAATCGAAATCGACGGTAAACAGATTGCAGTCAAGCAGGGCGCGACTGTGATGGAAGCGGCGCACGAATTGGGCACCTATATTCCGCACTTCTGCTACCACAAAAAATTGTCTATCGCCGCCAACTGCCGCATGTGTTTGGTGGAAGTGGAAAAAGCCCCCAAACCGCTGCCTGCCTGCGCCACGCCGGTAACCGACGGCATGGTGGTGCACACCCATTCGGCCAAGGCCAAACAGGCGCAGGCCGGCGTGATGGAGTTTCTGCTGATCAACCACCCGCTCGACTGCCCGATTTGCGACCAGGGCGGCGAATGCCAGTTGCAGGATTTGGCCGTGGGTTACGGCAATTCCGCCAGCCGCTACACCGAAGAAAAACGCTCGGTAGTCGGCAAAGACATGGGGCCGTTGGTGTCGGCCGCAGAAATGAGCCGCTGCATCCACTGCACCCGCTGCGTGCGTTTTACCGAAGAAATCGCCGGTATGCAGGAAATCGCCATGGCCAACCGCGGCGAGTTTTCCGAAATCATGCCGTTTATCGGCAAAGCGGTGGAAACCGAATTGTCGGGCAACGTGATTGATTTGTGCCCCGTCGGCGCGCTCACCAGCAAACCGTTCCGTTATGATGCGCGCTCGTGGGAATTGAGCCGCCGCAA
Organism: Neisseria sp.; assembly: GCF_030523955.1. Lineage (GTDB taxonomy): Bacteria > Pseudomonadota > Gammaproteobacteria > Burkholderiales > Neisseriaceae > Neisseria. Next base: position 17,104 of record NZ_JAUNHL010000026.1, on the reverse strand, counting down.
ATCGATTTCCGCCCATGACGCGCTGGGCAGCAACCTGATTGTGCAAACCAAAGACCACACCGTGCGCCGCGTGCTGCCGCTGGAAAACGAAGCCATCAACGAATGCTGGATTGCCGACCGCGACCGTTTCGCCTACGAAGGCCTGTATCACGAAAGCCGTCTGAAAACGCCGAAAATCAAACACGGCGGCGAATGGCACGAAGTGGACTGGCAAACCGCGCTGGAATATGTGAAGAAAACGCTGGAATGCATCGCCAAAGAAGACGGCCAAGACCAAATCGGCATCTGGGCCAATCCGGCGAACACCGTGGAAGAGCTGTATCTGGCGAAAAAACTGGCTGACGGCTTGGGCATCAAACATTTCGATACCCGCCTGATGCAGCAGGACAACCGCCTTGCCGGCAGCCTGCAAGGCGCACAATGGCTGGGCCAGAGCATCGAAGATTTGGGTAATGCCGACGCCGTATTGGTGGTGGGTGCCAACCTGCGCAAAGAGCAGCCGCTGCTAACCGCCCGTCTGCGCCGCGCCGCCAAGTCTTATATGGCCTTGAGCGTGATTGCCAGCAGCAGGGAAGAGCTGCATATGCCGCTGTTCGCGCACGAAGTGTTGCACCCCAGCGATTGGGCGGATTTCTTGAGCAAACTGGCGCAAGACACGCAAAGCGCCGTTTCAGACGGCCTCAAGCAGGCTGAAAAAGCTGCCGTGATCTTGGGCGCGGAAGCGCAAAACCATCCCGACTACGCCGCGATTTACGCCGCCGCGCAACAACTGGCCGCCGCCACCGGCGCCGTTTTGGGCATCCTGCCGCAGGCCGCCAACAGTGTGGGTGCAGATGTGTTGGGCGTGAACCGTGGCCAAACCGTGCAGGAAATGCTGGCGCAGCCGAAAAAAGCCGTGCTGCTCTTGAACGTGGAGCCGGAAATCGACGTAGCGGGCGGCGCCAAAGCCGTGGCTGCGCTGAAACAGGCGCAAAGCGTGATGGCGTTCACCCCGTTTGAAAGCGAAACCTTGCGCGAAGTGTGCGACGTGATGCTGCCGGTTGCGCCGTTTACCGAAACTTCGGGCAGCTTTATCAATATGGAAGGCCGCCTGCAATCGTTCCACGGCGTGGTGAAAGGCTTGGCCGACAGCCGCCCCTTGTGGAAAGTATTGCGCGTGTTGGGCAATGTGTTTGAATTGAGCGGTTTTGAATACGACAGCAGCGAACAGGTGCTGAAAGAAGCCGTTGGGCAAGAAGGCCTGTCTGAAAAACTGAATAACCAAAGCACTTGGCAGGGCGCAAGCGTTCAGACGGCCTCTGAACTGGTGCGCGTGGGCGGCGTCGGCATTTACCACACCGATGCGCTGGTGCGCCGTTCGGCACCGCTGCAAGCCACCAGCCATGCGCAAACCCCCGCCGCCCGTGTGCATCCGAACACGCTGGCTGCGCTTGGTCTGCAAGACGGTGAGCGGGCACAGGCCGTGCAAGGCGGTGCGCGCGTTGACGTGAGCGTGGCGGCCGATGCGCACCTGCCCGAAAACGTGGTGTATCTGCCGCTGCATAGTGAAAATGCTGCGCTGGGTGCGTTGATGAATTCTATTGAACTGGCACGGGGGTAATCATGCAAGAGTGGTTCCAAGCCCTGTTGGGTAATGAAATCGGCTTGATCGTTTCGATTGTGCTGAAAATCGTGATTATCTTGGTCCCGTTGATTTTAACGGTAGCTTATCTAACCTACTTCGAGCGTAAGGTGATCGGCTATATGCAGCTGCGCGTCGGCCCCAACGTAACCGGTCCGTTCGGTCTGATTCAGCCGTTTGCCGACGTATTAAAACTGTTGTTTAAAGAGGTTACCCGCCCGAGCGTATCGAATAAAGCCCTTTTCTACATCGGGCCGATGCTCTCGCTGGCGCCGGCGTTTGCCGCATGGGCAGTCATTCCATTTAATGAGGAATGGGTATTAACCAATGTCGATGCCGGTCTGCTGTATATTCTGATGATTACTTCTTTATCGGTATACGGTGTCATTATCGCCGGTTGGGCTTCCAACTCGAAATATTCGTTTTTGGGTGCAATGCGCTCTTCTGCTCAAACCATTTCCTATGAAATTGCCATGGGTGCTGCCTTGGTGTGTGTGGTGATGGTTTCCGGCAGTATGAATTTCAACGAAATCGTGGCGGCGCAAGCTAAAGGTATTGCGGGCGGTTCTATTTTCTCTTGGAACTGGTTTGCCTTGTTCCCGGTGTTTATCGTTTACTTGATTTCTGCCGTGGCCGAAACCAACCGCGCCCCGTTCGACGTGGCCGAGGGCGAATCGGAAATCGTGGCCGGTTTCCACGTGGAATACTCAGGCTTCGCTTTTGCATTGTTCTTCCTCGCCGAATACATCTTTATGATTCTGATCGGCGCGCTGACCGCAATTATGTTCCTAGGCGGCTGGCTCTCACCGTTCCCGCAAAGTTGGGGCATACTCGGCACTCCTTCTGCCTTCTGGATGTTCGCCAAAATGGCTTTTATTCTCTATGGCTATCTGTGGATACGGGCCACTTTCCCGCGCTACCGTTATGACCAAATTATGCGTTTGGGCTGGAAGGTGCTGATTCCGATCACTTTTGTGGCTATCGTATTTTATGGCTTGTGGATGATTTCGCCCTTGTCTTTGTGGAAATAAGGGAGAGAGTGAATTATGGCTAATATAGTAAAAACCTTCCTGTTGGGTGAGTTGGTAAAAGGCATGGGCGTCACGCTTAAAAACTTTTTCGCCCGCAAAGAAACAATAATGTTCCCCGAAGAGAAAACGCCGCAGTCGGTGCGTTTCCGTGGCCTGCACGCGCAGCGGCGCTATCCCAACGGAGAAGAGCGCTGCATCGCCTGCAAACTGTGCGAAGCGGTTTGCCCGGCGATGGCTATCAATATCGAATCGGAGCAGCGCGAAGACGGTACCCGCCGCACCACCCGCTACGATATCGACTTAACCAAGTGCATTTTCTGCGGCTTCTGTGAAGAAGCTTGCCCCACCGATGCGATCGTGGAAACACATATTTTGGAATATCACGGTGAAAAACGCGGTGATCTGCACTATACAAAACCGATGCTGTTGGCTATCGGCGATAAATACGAAGCTGAGATCGCCAAACGTAAAGCCGCAGATGCGCCTTACCGCTAAAGGAGCAGAAACATGACTTTTTCTTTAATTCTGTTCTATATCTTGGCGGCATTGATTCTCTTTGGTGCTGTCAAAACCGTTACCGCTAAAAACCCGGTGCATGCGGCTTTATATCTGGTGCTGACTTTCTGTATGAGTGCCATGATGTGGATGCTGATGCAGGCTGAATTCCTTGGTATTACCTTGGTGGTAGTGTATGTCGGTGCAGTGATGGTGTTGTTCCTGTTTGTGGTGATGATGCTCAACATCGATGTTGAAGAAATGCGTGCCGGTTTCTGGCGTAATGCGCCGGTGGCGTTTACCGTCGGTGTATTGATGGCGGTAGCATTGATTTTGATTTTGGTGGCGCCCGATACTAATCTGGCTGCATATGGTGCCATGAAAGATATTCCTGCCGATTATAGCAACGTGCGCGATTTGGGCAGACAGCTCTATACCGTTTATCTGCTGCCTTTTGAATTAGCAGGCGTGCTGCTGGTATTGGGTATGGTTGCGGCGATTGCTCTGGTTCACCGCAAAACCCTTAATCCGAAGTTCATTAATCCCGGTGACCAAGTTAAAGTGGATGCCAAACAAGGCCGTATGCGTATGGTGAAAATGGAAGCCGTGGTGCAAAAACCCGTTGAGGCGGTAGAAGCCGTTGAAACCGAATCCGAGAAAGGGGAGGGCAAAGCATGATTACGATTACGCATTATCTGGTGCTTGCCGCTTTGCTGTTCGGCATCAGCGCGATGGGTATTTTCATGAATCGCAAAAACGTGTTGGTTCTGTTGATGTCGATTGAATTGATGCTGTTGGCGGTGAATTTCAACTTTATTGCCTTCTCTCAATATTTGGGTGATACGGCCGGGCAGATTTTCGTATTTTTCGTATTAACCGTTGCCGCGGCAGAGTCGGCCATCGGCTTGGCGATTATGGTGCTGGTATTCCGTAACCGCAATACGATTAACGTTGCTGATTTGAACAAACTGAAAGGTTAAGCGGAGAAATCATGAGTGATATGAGTTTATATCTGGCGATTGCGCTGATCCCGCTGGCAGGTTCACTGCTGGCCGGTTTGTTCGGCAATCAAATTGGTCGGGCGGGTGCGCATACCGTTACCATCCTCGGCGTGGCGATTTCCACCGTGTTGTCGGCCTATGTGCTGTGGGGCTTTATCGACGGCTCGCGCGCCAAGTTCGACGAAAACGTTTATACCTGGCTTACCATGGGCGGCTTGGATTTCTCGGTCGGCTTTCTGGTTGACAGCCTAACCGCCATGATGATGGTGGTGGTAACGTTTGTGTCGCTGATGGTGCATATCTACACCATCGGCTATATGCACGATGAAAAAGTGGGCTACCAACGCTTCTTCAGCTATATCTCGCTGTTTACCTTCTCCATGCTGATGCTGGTGATGAGCAATAACTTCGTCCAGCTCTTCTTCGGTTGGGAAGCGGTGGGTTTGGTGTCTTACCTGCTTATCGGTTTCTATTTCAAACGCGAAAGTGCGATTTTCGCCAACTTAAAAGCCTTTTTGGTGAACCGTGTGGGCGATTTCGGTTTTATTTTGGGAATCGGTTTGATTTTGGCCTATTTCGGCGGCAGCCTGCGCTATGCAGATGTGTTCGCTTATCTGCCAAACGTACAAAACGCCACCATCAGCCTGTTCCCCGGTGTGGAATGGAGCCTGATTACCGTTACCTGCCTGTTGTTGTTTGTGGGCGCGATGGGTAAATCGGCACAGTTTCCGCTCCACGTTTGGCTGCCCGACTCTATGGAAGGCCCGACGCCGATTTCGGCTTTGATTCACGCGGCCACCATGGTAACCGCCGGCTTGTTTATGGTGTCGCGCATGTCGCCGATTTACGAGCTTTCCACCACCGCCTTGAGCGTGATTATGGTGGTGGGCGCGATTACCGCACTGTTTATGGGCTTTTTGGGCACCATTCAAAACGACATCAAACGCGTGGTGGCTTATTCAACCCTGTCGCAATTGGGCTACATGACCGTGGCTTTGGGCGTGTCGGCCTATTCGATTGCGATGTTCCATGTGATGACCCACGCCTTCTTCAAGGCCCTGCTGTTCTTGGCTGCGGGCAGCGCCATTATCGGTATGCACCACGATCAGGATATGCGCCATATGGGCAACCTGAAAAAATACATGCCGATTACTTGGCTGACCATGCTGCTTGGCAACTTGGCACTGATCGGCACGCCATTCTTCTCCGGTTTCTATTCCAAAGATTCCATTATCGAAGCCGTGCATTTCAGCGATTTGCCCGGCAGCGGTTTCGCCTATTTCGCCGTACTTGCCAGCGTGTTTGTTACCGCTTTCTATGCCTTCCGCCAATACTTTATGGTATTCCACGGCAAAGAAAAATGGCGTGAATTGCCCGAACATCACGATGATCATCATGACGATGGACATCACCACGGTTTGGGCAAAAATGACAATCCGCACGAAAGCCCTTGGGTTGTTACTTTACCGCTGATTTTGTTGGCTATTCCTTCTGTAATCATTGGTTATATGACGATTGAACCCTTGTTGTACGGCGATTTCTTCAAAGATGTGATTTATGTGAATCACGAAGCCCATCCGGTGATGACTCACATGAAAGAAGAATTCCACGGCCCGCTGGCCATGGTTTCACATAGCCTGTTTACTCCTGTATTGTATTTGGCGATTGCCGGCGTGGTCACTGCTTGGGTGTTGTATGTAAAAGCGCCTCATTTGCCGGCCAAAATCGCCGCAGCCTTCAAACCGGTTTATACCTTGCTTGATAATAAATATTATCTGGATGTGATTTACTTCAACGTATTTGCCAAAGGCAGCCGCGCACTGGGTAACTTCTTCTGGAAAGTAGGCGATACTGCCGTAATTGATAACGGTATCGTTAACGGTTCCGCCAAACTGGTGGGTGCGATTGCCGCACAAATCCGTAAGTTTCAGACAGGCTTCATCTACACCTATGCCGCCTTTATGGTATTCGGTGTGCTGGCTCTGATCGTGACCTTTTTCTGGGGTCTGTTTGTGAAGTAATGGTAGGAATTCAATTTTAAAATGACAGGTTATGAATATGTTTGATAACTTACTCAGCTTGGCAATATGGGTGCCGATAATTGCCGGTGTGCTGGTCTTGGCGACAGGCTCGGATCAGCGTGCAGGCTTGGCGCGTATCCTTGCGTTGATAGGCTCGCTGGCCGGCTTCTTGGTGACCCTTCCGCTGTTTACGAGATTCGACCGCCTGAGCGGCGGTTACCAATTTACCGAGTTTTATAGTTGGATTCCCGTATTGAACATCAACTATGCTTTGGGTGTGGACGGCATTTCCGTGTTATTCATCATCCTTAACGCCTTTATCACGCTGATGGTGGTGCTGGCGGGTTGGGAAGTCATTCAGAAACGCCCTGCGCAATATATGGCGGCCTTCTTGATTATGTCTGGCCTGATTAACGGTGCGTTTGCCGCGCAGGATGCGATTCTGTTTTATGTATTCTTCGAAGGCATGCTGATTCCGCTCTACCTGATTATCGGTATGTGGGGCGGCCCGCGCCGTGTTTATGCTTCGGTAAAACTGTTTCTTTATACGCTGCTCGGTTCGTTGTTGATGCTGGTGGCGCTGGTTTACCTGTCTTACCAATCGGGCGGCAGCTTCTCTATCGTAGACTTCCAGAATCTGAAACAGATTCCGTTGGGTATCCAGCAATTGCTGTTTATCGCTTTCTTCCTGTCTTTTGCGGTAAAAGTACCGATGTGGCCGGTGCATACTTGGTTACCCGATGCGCACGTTGAAGCGCCTACCGGCGGTTCTATGGTACTGGCGGCGATTACGCTGAAAGTAGGTGCTTACGGTTTCCTGCGCTTCATCCTGCCGATCCTGCCTGACGCTTCGCGCTATTTTGCGCCGGCGATTGTGGTGTTGAGCCTGATTGCGGTGATTTATATCGGTATGGTGGCCTTGGTGCAAACCGATATGAAAAAACTGGTGGCTTATTCTTCCATCAGCCACATGGGTTTCGTCACTTTGGGTTTGTTCCTGTTTGCCGGAGCAACCGGTACCGAATTGAACCCGTGGGCGTTGAAAGGTGCCATTATCCAGATGATTTCCCACGGTTTCGTTTCAGCCGCGATGTTCATGTGCATCGGTGTGATGTACGACCGCCTGCATACTCGTAATATTGCCGATTATGGCGGCGTAGTGAACGTGATGCCGAAATTTGCCGCTTTTATGATGCTGTTTGCAATGGCCAACGCCGGTTTGCCGGCCACTTCCGGTTTCGTCGGTGAGTTTATGGTGATCATGGGCGCGGTTCATGTGAATTTCTGGGTAGGTGCACTGGCAGCCCTGACCTTGATTTACGGTGCGGCATACACTCTGTGGATGTACAAACGTACTATCTTCGGCGAGATTACCAATCCCGAAGTGAAAGAGCTTAAAGACATCAACTGCCGCGAATTTGCCATTCTGGCGATTTTGGCGATAGCCGTATTGGGTATGGGTTTGTACCCGGCTCCTTTTATCGACGTCATCCATCAGGCTGCCAATGATTTGATCAGCCAAGTGGCACAAAGCAAAATTTGAGGTGTGTGAATGAACTGGACAGATTTGAATTTAATCCCTGCCATGCCTGAAATTGTTTTGCTTTCGGCATTAGGTATCGTATTACTGGTTGATTTGTGGCTGAAAGACAGCCAACGCCATATCACCCATTACTTAAGCCTGCTGGCTTTGGTGGCCACTGCGGCTGCGCAATGGTCGGTTTGGCAGACGGATAACATTACCACTTTCGGTAATATGTATATTGCCGACGGTGTATCGCAATTATCGAAAATGGTGATGTATGCAGGTTTGTTTACCCTGTTTGTGTATAGCAAGCCCTACAACCAAGCCCGCAATATTTTCAAAGGCGAGTATTACACGCTGTCGCTGTTTGCCCTGTTGGGCATGAGCGTGATGGCCAGTGCCGGTCACTTTTTGGTGGCTTATGTCGGTTTGGAACTGTTGTCTTTGTCTCTATACGCTATGATCGCGCTGCGCCGTGAATCCGCACGGGCAGCCGAGGCGGCTTTGAAGTATTTCGTATTGGGCGCATTGGCTTCCGGCTTGTTACTGTACGGTATTTCCATGGTATACGGTGCGACCGGTTCGCTGGATTTTGCCGTGGTTGCCGGTAACGCCTTTAGCGGTAATGCCAATCCTTGGCTGCTGAAGCTGGGTGTGGTGTTTATCGTGGTGGCGATTGCCTTTAAATTTGGCGCCGTACCGTTCCACATGTGGGTGCCTGACGTTTACGAAGGTGCGCCGACTTCTACCGCTACTTTGGTGGGTACCATTCCGAAAATCGCGGCGGTGGTGTTTTCCTTCCGTATCTTGGGTATGGCTTTGGGCAGCCAGGCGGGAGCCGAAGGCCAAAGCGGCTGGATGCAGATGTTCGCAATTTTGGCGGTGGCTTCGCTTCTGCTGGGTAACTTGGCGGCGATTATGCAGACCAATATCAAGCGGATGTTGGCATACTCTACCATTTCGCATATGGGCTTTATCTTGCTGGCCTTTATGTCGGGTGTTTTCGGGTTCAGCGCGGCGCTTTACTATGCATTGGCTTATGTCGTAATGGGTTTGGTGGGTTTCGGCGTGCTGATGTTGTTGTCGAACGAACAGCACGAATGCGAGGAAATCAGCGATTTGGCCGGTTTGAACCAGCGTAATGCTTGGTATGCTTTCCTGATGCTGCTGACCATGTTCTCTATGGCCGGTATTCCGCCGCTGATGGGCTTCTTTGCCAAACTGTATGTGATTCAGGCCTTGTTGGGCAGCGGTTATATTGCTTTGGCCGTATTCGCCGTGATCATGTCGCTGATTGGTGCTTTCTACTATCTGCGTGTGGTCAAAGTGATGTATTTCGATCCGGCGCAAAACGAAGCCCCTATTGGCGGCTGTGCTGCGGCCAAAACCCTGTTATCAATCAATGCGCTTTTGTTGCTGGTATGGGGCATCATGCCGAAAACCGTACTTGATTGGTGTGTACAGGCGCTGCAAAACGTTTTCTGATGCCTGTCTGAAAAGCAAAACGGCAACCCTTGGGGCAACCCTTGGTGTTGCCGTTTTATTAATATATAGCGACAATATACCGCATGATTTATAAAGCAAGGGTTGCACCGAATAATCGGGTTTAGGCGGCACATGCCTGTCTGAAAAACGCAAGAAGTCTTAAAACAACCATAGAGTGTTCGTTATATCGAATATCGGTTAGTAAGGCTTTGGAAGAATGGATAAACATGACAGCTTCAATGTATATTTTATTGTTATTGGCCGTGGTTCTGGCCAACATTCCTTTTTTAACCCCGCGCTGGTTCGGCGTATTGCCCTTAAAGCAGAAGCGGTTCGGCCATCACTTGCTGGAATTGCTGGCAGGTTTCGTATTGACGGCGGCGCTGGCCTACCTGTTGGAAAGCCGCGCTGGTTCGGTACACGAACAAGGTTGGGAATTTTATGCAGTTAATCTTTGCCTGTTTCTGGTATTTGCATTTCCCGGGTTTGTTTGGCGCTATTTTTGGCATAGCCGCCATCAGCAATAAATACGCAACTCAAATAGCTTAAAGAAAGAAGAAAGCGGAAAGATCATGCAAGTCGAAAATTTGGCGCAAGCCCGGCTGGTGGTGGTGAAAGTCGGCTCCAGCTTGGTAACGGCGGAAGGCAAGGGGATAGATCAGGCGGCGCTGGACGAATGGGCGGCGCAAATTGTCGCACTGAAGCGCAAAGGCGTAGACGTAGTATTCGTTTCCAGCGGCGCGATTGCCGAGGGCATCAAGCGCTTGGGGTGGCCGAAGCGGCCGAAGGCCTTGAACGAATTGCAGGCGGCGGCGGCAGTGGGGCAGATGGGAATCGCGCAGGCTTATGAAACCGCGTTTCGCCCGCATCAAGTCAATACCGCGCAAATCCTGCTGACCCATGAAGATTTAAGCAACCGCACCCGCTATCTGAACGCACGCAGCACGCTGCTGACCCTATTGGAAAAAGGCATTGTTCCCATCATTAACGAAAACGACACGGTCACCACCGATGAAATCAAGCTCGGCGATAACGATACCTTGGGCGCACTGGTAACCAACTTGGTGGATGCCGATGCATTGATCATTCTTACCGACCAGCGCGGCTTGTACGACAGCGATCCGCGAAAAAATCCCGATGCCCGTTTTATCGAACGGATTTCCGCCGCCGATTCCAGGCTGGAGCAAATGGCAGGCGGCGCCGGCAGCAATGTGGGTACCGGCGGGATGTACACCAAAGTTTTGGCTGCCAAACGTGCCGCTTTGAGCGGTGCGGCTACCGTAGTCGTATCCGGCCGCGAACCGGATGCACTGGTCCGCCTCTTATCGGGCGAAAAACTCGGTACCCTGTTCACCAGCGAACACAGCCGCGTGGCCGCGCGCAAACAATGGCTATACGGCCATATACAAGTAGCGGGCGTGCTAGTGGTTGATGCCGGCGCGGCCGAAGCCTTAACCGGCCAACACAAAAGCCTGCTGCCGGTCGGCTGTATTCGGGTAGACGGCCATTTCTACCGCGGCGAGCTCGTTTCGGTGCGCAACCCGGAAGGGCGGGAGATTGCCCGCGGCTTGGTAAATTACGGCAGCGAAGAAGTCGCCAGAATTTTAAAAACACCCTCCAGCGCCATTGCAGCGAAACTAGGCTATATCCACGAAGAAGAACTAATCCACCGCGATAATATGGCGATTAACCGCTAAGCGCAGCAATGCCTGTCTGAAAAAGCTTTCAGACAGGCATAGAACTTTGGAAAATTCTTTTCGATATTTTAAATGCTTGCGTCATGCCCGGCTTGAACCGAACATCTTTGGGTTTTGAAAGAAAAAACAGATACTCGGCTCAAGCCCGAGTATGACGAGATATCCATAAATTCAGGATTAAAATCTTTTGCAATGCCCTCAGCATTTTGTCAAAACAAGCAATCCGCTTAAGCAACAGTATGTGCGCTATAGCGGATTAACCTAACTTTCGCAAAGGCTCTACTGCGCCAAAGCTCGAAAAGCAGGATTTTGCCAGCCGCCAAAGCGGCAACAGAATCGGTTTCGTACTGTACTAGAGTGCTGTGTTTGCTCAGAAGTAATTGAATATGCTATAGATTTTCTATTATCATAACAATATGCCCGCAAACAGGTATCAGAGATATTTCAGACAGGAGTTAACCGCTCATGAGCAACAAATCATACAAACAGATTTTTGAAAACAACCGCAAATGGGTAGAAGCGCGCATGCAGCAAGACCCGCATTTTTTCGACCGGATGGCCCATGTACAAAACCCCGATTATCTCTACATCGGCTGCTCCGACAGCCGGGTGAGCGCCGAAGAAATGATGGGTTTGAGCCCGGGCGAAGTGTTCGTACACCGCAATGTCGCCAACGTAGTGAACGCCATCGATATGAACGCCTCCTCCGTGATTCAATACGCGGTAAAAAACCTCAAAGTCAAACACATCATCGTATGCGGCCACTACCATTGCGGCGGCATCGCAGCGGCGCTGGAACAAAAAGACTACGGCTTATTAAACCCCTGGCTGCGCAATATCCGCGATGTTTACCGTCTGCACCGGGAAGAATTGGATGCCATCGAAGACAATGCCGAGCGTTTCGACCGCTTGGTTGAATTAAACGTACAAGAACAAGCCATCAACGTCATCAAAATGGCCAGCGTGCAGCAACGCTACGCCGAAGAAGGCTTGCCGGTGGTACACGGCTGGGTATTTGACGTCCGCACCGGCCTGCTAAAGGATTTGCAGATTGATTTCGAAGCGATACTGAGCGAGATCATGCAGATTTACAATATTACCGACCAAGATTGGGATTTAACCCGAGGCCGGCGCAAAAAACCTTAGAAATAAATGGCCGCTATAGCGGAAATTTATTTTTGCAGTCTTTGCAGCTTTAAGCGGAACCGTGGAAGGGTTCGGCATATTCAGGAAATGACCGGACCTTATTCAAGGGATGCAAAATTTTGAGAATGCTATTTAAAGTTAATTTTTATTAATAATGCCTGTCTGAATTCTGTTTTCAGACAGGCATTATTGCTAGAAAAATTAGTTTATAACATTTTCATACAATAAATAACCAAATTCATTATTTTCTTAAAAATATTTGATTGAAATTTTAATGATTGGTATATTGCTCGTGGCTGTTCCACATCTTTGTTAGCAGCGGTAGGCTGGTTCTCGAAGATCCAACAAAAAGCTGAGAAAATAATCATGTTGGAATTGTGTTAAATCTATGCTTGCTAATTTTTGAAATTGATAATTTTAATAAATTTATTGGTACTATGGAAAATATAATTGATTTTTTAAGAACAAAATATTTTTTTTATTTTGTTATGGTTTTGTTTTTAATTTCTAATATTGCTTATAGGAAAATGGTTGGCAAGCTAAAGGAGGAATTGGAGTATGAAATAAATTTTAAAAGCAAAGATGAGGTTTGGGAAATGGTTAAAGAAGAGCGAAAGAAAAGGAATATAAAGGCTTCTGTGGCATGGGTGGCGGGTAAGTTAGAGCTTCTTTCATTGATTGTTCTACTAGGGACTTTATGTTTGAGGATTGCCTGATCTTGGTTTTTTACTAATTGAATTTTTGGAATATCTTATGCAAACAAATTATTATGATTTGGCAATAAATGGTGTGCAGCTTAATGACGCAGTAAAAAATGGTGATGATGCAGGTATGGTAGCCGCAACAGTGGGCGTGATTAATGCCGCTGGTGTTCCTCGTTCTGTAGCATTGGGGTTATCATTAGGCGCAGTTAAAGCTTCTGTTACAGTGTTAGCTGATAAGGTAGTAAATAATAAAGGGGTTACGTTATCTGATGTTATGGCTGCACAAGCTGCTGTCGGGAGTTTTATGGGTACTGCAGCATCGTATGCAGGAGATGGTATTCAGGCAACATCAAAAAATGCACAAACTAAAGCTATTGGGGTGGCAGCGGAAGTTGTAGGGGGAGCTGTTAATAAAGCTTCAGCAGGATATGCTGCAGCTGCTTTTACCATGAGTAAGACCAAAGTGGATTTAGCTGTATGGGATCCTCAAAATAAAACCGGGTTACCGAAAATTACCGATTTTGATGGTAGTAAGGAAACGGCTGGAAAAATAGGCGATATATTACAAGATAATGCGGCATCGACATTTAATGATGCAATGAATGATTTCGGGAAGTGGGCGCAAGATAATGATCAAGCATTCACGCAAGGACTTAACGATGTGGGAGCAGCGGTTCTCCCCAAGATTTTAGAGTTATCTGGTTTACTTCGGGATATTGCAGATCCAGCTGTATGGGAAGAAAAAGCTCAAGCCTTAGATGAAAATATTGATCAGAAGTTTCAGGATGTGCGCAAATGGCTCGAAGAGAAATTTTTACCGTTTGCTTTTGATTTGGGAGAGTCGATACGAAAGTTATATGAGGACATTGAAGACCCTTGGTGTACACCGGATGATTGGAGAGAGTGGCAAGAAGCTAACCGCGACGGTAAATTCCATATCGACAAAGATCCGTTGGTGCTCGATCTGGACGGTGACGGCATCGAAACCGTTCAAACCAACGGTTATAAAGGCGCGATGTTTGACCATAATAAGGACGGTATCCGCACCGCCACCGGCTGGGTGGCGGCGGATGACGGTTTGCTGGTAATCGATAAAAACGGCGACGGTTTAATCAATAACGGCGGCGAATTGTTTGGCGACAACCAAGTATTGAAAGACGGCAGTACGGCGACCACCGGCTATGCGGCGCTGGCGGATTACGACAGCAACGACGATAAGGTAATTGATAGCAAAGATGCGCAGTTTGCCGATTTGCGCATTTGGCGCGATCTGAATCAAGACGGTATCAGCCAAAGCAATGAATGGTTTACTTTGGCGCAATTAAATATCCAATCTTTAGATTTGGAACATCAAAACGTTGATAAACATTTGGGCAACGGCAAAGATAATACAAAGAATGCCTGTCTGAAAACCCTGTTGGTTGCCTGAAGGCGACAGAGGCAGCAAGGTTTTCAGACAGGCATTTTATATTTTATTGAACGGGATAAAGGCGCAGCAGTGGTAGGTTGGGTCGAAGAGAAAATAATAAGGTTGGGTTTCTAACCCAGCCTACACTTGTTTGTGTGTAGTTATGTTTACTTAATTTTGATTTTATATTGGTTTTTTTGAAGAGGTGTGATTTGGATATCTTACAGGCTGCTGTTCTTATTTTGAGGAGTAACTATGCCTTTTGGTTTATTTTCTGTGTATTTTTTCTAGTGAGTAGAAAATACAAGAAACTTTCTAAGGATTTGATAGAAGATTTAGCTTCTGATGACTTAACTTCTAGGAGTGAAATTTGGAATATGGTCAAGGAAGAAAGTAAAAAAGGTAATGTTAAGGCAAAGCTTGCAGTTGTATGTTACCGAATAGAAGGCATTTGTGTTTATATCTTAATGTGTATGATTTTTATCGGGTTTGTGTAGAAAATTTCTTGATAAAATGGCGGTGATGTTTTAATAATTTTCGGTAAATTGTTGTAATTTTTTGTTTTTTTTATATTTTCTGTTTGTCCTAATTATTCTTGGAGGGGTTATGAGTAATCAAAATAAAGTTGATTGGATTGTAAATGGTATTTCTTTAGAAAAAGCTCTCCGTGATCAGGATGGTCCTGCTGCAGCAGCAGCAGCATTAAGTATCGCGTCTGCGACTAACAATAGCTCTCGAGCTTTGGCAGCGTCAATACTAGGCGTGCAAGCAGCAACACCTCATTAGCGGATAAAGTGTGCTGTAGGAAAAGCTAGCGTTGTTTACAGTATTTGAAAGACAATACTGCATGAACATCCATAAAAATACCCGGCTAACTCCGCATAACCGCCAAGCCATTTGGCGCGCTTATACACAAGACAAAATCAGTGTAACTTCGTTGGCACAACAATACCGTGTCAGCAGAGTAACGATTTACCGCATACTCAAAGCAGCCCGGTTGCGGCTGCTCACCCCGCAAAAAAGCACCAACAACCGCTTTAAACAAGCCAAATACGGCATGAAGCGCCTGGCTAAAGTTGAGCGGGAAATCGAAGAGAAACTCAAAAAACAGGCAAAGCGTTACAACAAATCCTATCCCGGCGAAATGGTTCATTTCGATACCAAACGGCTGCCTTTGCTACAAAACCAAAAAGCAACCGACCCTCGGGATTATCTGTTTGTTGCCATTGATGATTTTTCCCGCGAGCTGTATGCTGCAATATTGCCGGACCGTACAGCAGCCAGCGCAGCCAAATTTCTTTTGCGCGATGTGATAGATTGTTGTCCCTATACCATCGAATGCGCCTATTCCGACAACGGTGTGGAATATCGTGGCAATGCGGGGCACCCGTTTGGCATTGCCTGTGTGCACAACAACATAAGCCAAAAATTCACCCGTGTTGCCCGGCCGCAAACCAATGGTAAAGCCGAGCGGGTTATCCGTACCTTAATGGAAATGTGGCATGACAAGCATCCGTTTAAGGATTCGGCGCACCGGCAAAAAGAGTTATGTCGTTTTGTTAACTTTTATAACACCGTCAAGCCCCACAAGAGCCTGAAAGGCGACACCCCTTTTGAGATTTTACAGGCTTATTTTTCTCAACCTGTTGTGTAAACAACCCGACCATTTCCTACACTTCCTGCACGATAACGGCGTTCAAGTCAGCATCGTTAACCCCGCCCGCATCGCCGAGTTTGCCAAATCCCTCGGCACCGTACACAAAACCGACAAAAGCGACAGCCAAGTATTGGCCCGTTACGGGGCCACGGTCAGCTTCCCGATCTGGCAGCCCGAGCCGCTGCCGTTACGGCAACTTAAAGCCAAAATCGCCCGCATGGATGCGTTGCAGACTGATTGGCAGCGTGAAGAAAACCGCTTGGAAAAAGCCCGCATCGGCAGTGCGCCAGACGAAGTGGTTTTGTCCATCCGCCAAATTCAAACCGCCATCAGCGACAGCATGGCCGAACTGCAGCGGGATATTGATGAGCACATCGACCGCCATCCTGATTTAAAACACGATATCGAGCTGCTGAAAACCATTCCCGGTGTGGGTGATGCGGTTGCGCCGCGTATGGCTCTGCTCTACCGCAGCCGCCCGTTTCGAAGCGCTGTGCAAATGGCCGCCTTTCTGGGGCTGGTTCCGAAGGAGCGTACATCAGGCCAATACAGAGGCAAGGTACGGCTGAGCAAACAGGGTAACAGTAAATTCCGGGCATTGCTGTATATGCCGGCGGTAGTAGCAAAAGGTTGCAATCCCGACATTAGAGCCTGCTGCGAGCGTCTGCTGGCAAGAGGTAAGAGCAAAATGCAGGCCATTGGTGCCGCAATGCGCCGTTTGGTTCATATTTGTTTTGGTGTACTGAAGCATCAAACGGTTTATCAAGCCCGAACGGTCAATTTTTAATGGCTTGTGCTTGACTGGGAAGACAGTATCTACGCTTGCTGGACGGATTCGGAATATTCGGCAATAGGCGGGGTATTCAATAGTTGCAATACTTTTGAAAATACTTTTTAAATCAGAACAGCTTTGACTAAATACTTTGTAGAGTTGGATTTTTAGTATGCTATTTTTCTCAATTATTCTTTTATCTGTTTCTTCAATTGGATATTTTATGCTTGGGGTGTTTTTTTATATGGGAAAATTCGAGAGTTATGGGTATGGGTTAAATGATTTTGTTTTTTATAATAAACATATATTTTATGTCTCATCACTCGCCAGTTTGTTTCTTTCTAAATTGTTCAAATTTATTAAAATAAAATATTTTAATATTAAATATCACGATAACCCTTATATTAATAAGATTGAAAGGGGAATGGAGGTAATAGTTTATTCTGGGGTGCTTCTAAGCTTGAGTTCATTGTTTTGGATGCTGGTTTTTATAGTCAATTAAAATAAGAGCTCCGTAGTAATGCAGTCATAAAATCTCCCA
>NZ_JAUNHL010000025.1 GCF_030523955.1 Neisseria sp. | reverse complement strand
TCAGGATAAGGCTTTCAAGGATTTTTAGCACCCATTTTGTCCCTTACGCCAAAAATTGCAAAGATTTAAAAGTTTTGAATACAAAAATGTTTTTTTACCCAGAAGAGAACAAATACAACGGTACCGGAAACGGGAAACAATGCTCCAATTTTTTACATCTAAATTAATGATTAATATTCATACAAAAATGATGATTAAATTACTTGGTATGGAAGCGTTTCTTTTTATTAAAAAGCTGATTTATTTCATCCCCCAACCGTGGCTGGCAATAAAAGATTGTCCGGTAAAAACATTGGTCGGGAATGACGCGAGAAATAAAGCGAGCTGGGCGATATCGGCAGTAGTGGTGAATTCGCCGTCAACCGTGCTGCCCAGCATGATGTTTTTAATCACCTCTTCTTCACTGATTCCTTTGGCCTGGGCCTGTTCCGGAATCTGTTTTTCTACTAGGGGTGTTTTGACAAAGCCCGGGCAAATCGCATGGGCGCGGACGCCGTGTTGCGCCCCCTCTTTCGCCAATGCACGGGTTAAGCCTAATAAGCCGTGTTTGGCGGTGATGTAAGGCGCTTTGTAGAGACTGGCTTCGTGGGAGTGTACCGAACCCATATAAATTACGGTGCCGCTACCTTGCGGATACATATATTTCAAGGCAGACCGGGTTGTGAGGAAAGCGCCGTTCAAGTGGATATCGAGCATGCGCTGCCAATCGGAAAAAGACAGTTGGTCGATAGGTGCAATAATTTGGATGCCGGCATTGGAAATCAAAATATCCAAACGGCCTGTGGCAGACACCAGCCGGTCGGTAGTTTGTTGTACATCGGATTCGCTGCATACATCCGTTTTTAATGCAATAGCCCGCCCTCCCTGCGATTGGATAGCCTCAACCGTTTGTTGGGCGGCTGCCAAATTGATATCGGACACGCCCACATATGCACCTGCACGGGCATATTGTTCGGCAATGGCGCGACCGATACCGCCTCCTGCGCCGGTAATTAAAGCTGTTTTGCCTTGTAGGCAATAGGTTTTATTAGAATTCATGGCGGTTCTCCTTCGTGTTATTCAAAATTTGTGATTTTAGTCATAAAATAATACAATTTGTATCATTTAGCAATTATTGTAGGATTGTTATGTAGTAATTTAAATATACAGGAGAAACAGAAATGAATAACCAAGTCAAACACATTGCTTTTATCGGATTGGGCAATATGGGAGCGCCGATGGCGGTTAATTTGTTGAAACACGGTTATATTGTCAGCGTGGTGGATTTGAATACAGCCGCAGTGGCTGCTTTGGTTGAGGCAGGTGCACGGGACGGCGGTTCTGTTCAAGAAGCGGCTGCTGTGGCGGATATCGTGTTAACAATGCTTCCTGCCGGCGAACATGTGAAAAGTGTGTATTTGGGCGCCGAAGGGCGACAGGGGGTGTTGGCAGTTTTGCCGGAAGGTGCTTTTGCCATCGATTGCAGCACGATTGCCGCCGAAGATGCCCGTTTAGTGGCAGCCGAAGCTGCCAAGCGCGGTATTGCTTTTGCTGATGCGCCGGTATCGGGCGGTATAGCCGGGGCGGCGGCAGGCACGCTTAGTTTTATGGTAGGGGCGCAAAGGGAGCATTTCGAACGCATATTGCCGCTGTTGCAGGCGATGGGGAAAAATATTTTCCATGCCGGCGGGCACGGGGCCGGCCAGGTGGCTAAAATCTGCAACAATATGCTGTTGGGTGTGTTGATGGCGGGTACGGCCGAAGCGGTGGCATTGGGGGTGCAAAACGGGCTGGATCCGGCGGTATTGTCGGACATTATGGCGAAAAGCTCCGGGGGCAACTGGGTGTTAAACGGTTATAACCCCTATCCGGGCGTAATGCCGAATGCGCCGGCAGGTAGGGCCTACCGCAATGGGTTTATGAGTAAGCTGATGCTGAAAGACTTGCGTTTGGCAGAAGAGTTGGCGCGGCATACGCCGCAAGATACGCCGATGGGCGGGCAAGCACGTTTGCTGTATGAACGGTTTGCCGCCGAAGAGGGTAACGCAGATTTGGATTTTTCAGCCGTGCTGGGGTTGTATCTGCCTCAGGTGTTGCCTGAATGATATGGAGACCTTTGCAAAACCCCCATCTGCGGCGCATTTCTGCGTTGTGCGCTGCTCGCTCGCTTGCCTATCTATCTGATATGTCTGCGCTCGCTGCGCTGCTACGCCTTGAACTGCATCCTCATCTGGGGGTTTTGCAAAGGTCTCATATGGCGAAAACTTTATTTTCAGACGGCCTCATATCGCGGATTAGCTTAACTTTCGCTACGGCGTTCATCCATTCCAGCAACTGTGCGCCGGTGAATTATCCCGCGCGTATGGGTGAAGCGCCCGGATGCCGGCGAAACCAGCAAACGGGTATTATGGGGGCGGAGGAAAAAGCCATTGCTGTAAGGAAATGACAAAAACAAGAAAATGCCTGTCTGAAAATATTGGTTTATATATTTTCAGACAGGCATTTTATATCGCACCTAACTTGCTAAGGCGCTGATTCAATAGTAGAGTTTTTTGCCGATGTGGAATTTTGTTTGAACCAATAATATCACCGGGGATTTACCATGTTTTTCGGTTTTGAAACATTTGATGTAACAGTTTCAGGAGCAACAATCCATGCATCCCTGCCTGCGTGGGTATGACGGTGGTTGGGTATTTCAGACGGCCTAGGGTCTGTCGACAATTAACGCAACGGCGGTGTTTTTGGCCAAAAAAACCCGTCTGCGGCGTTAAAAATGCTCGCAAGGTGTTCAACCTTGCTGTGCTTTTTGCCTTGCATACGCGGTTTTTGCCTTAAAAAACCGCTTCGCCGGTTAATTGTCGGCAGACCCTAGACAATTTGTAAAAAGGCATCGGGCTTTGATTCAGATTGATTTTTTCAGGCTGTTATGTGTTTCAGACAGTAGGGCGCTGATTTCTTTGGCCGCCTGCTGCATATCAGGCAGGAAGGCAAGCAAATCGGGCAGGTTTTTGCGGATAGTGGGTGCGTGCGTATAGAGTCCGCCGACAAACTGGCCGCCTTCATCGTAAATAGGCACGGCGAAACCCACCATGCCGGCGATGAATTCTTCGTTATCCGTGCCGTAGCCGCGCTGTTCGGTTACTTTGACGTCCTGCTCCAGTTCGGATGCGCCTGATAAGGTGTTTTTTGTCATGCGCGTCAGTGGAATATGGGTTAATAGCTGGCGGCGTTTGCTTGTGGGCAGCGTGCTGAGATAGAGCTTGCCGCCTGCGGTGCAGTAGAGCGGGACTTGGGTACCGCTGGGCAGATAAACCTGTAAAGGCCAGTTGGTTTGCACGCGGTCGGTGTAGGACATCATGCTGCCGTTTGGCACGGTAATACCGCAGGTTTCGCCTATTTTGGCCGACAACGAAGACAATACCGCTTCGCGGCTCAATTTATAGTGTTTGTTTTGCCAAATGTTTACGCTTAAACGCAGCGCACGGATACCGGGAACGATACCGCCTTGAATATCTTGTTGGATGAATTGCTCGCTTTCCAAAAGCTGTAACAGGCGGTGCAGGCTGGGTTTGGGGATATGCAAATCACGGATTAAATCCTGCGGCACCGGCGGTCTGCCGGCAGAGGCCACCGCTTCGATAATTTCTAATACGCGGGTGATGGACGAACCGCGGTCACGGTTGCTTTCAGACATATTTTCAGTATTCCAATCAATGATATAAGTAAAAACAATATGCTTAAATTGTATATTTTTAGCCTTATAAATCAATTATATAACAAATAATTTGATTGAAGCCATCAGAAAATTCCATTTCATTTTTCCGTTTTGTTGAATTAATTTATAAAACGATACAATTTGTATCAAAATACAAATAATATTAATATACAGAGGAGATGTGATATGTTGAGTTTGACAGGCATCATATTATCGCTGCTTTTGCTGATGTATCTGGCCTACCGCGGTGTCAGCGTGTTGATTCTGGCGCCTATCCTTGCCATGTTGGCGGTATTGTTCAGTGCGCCGAGTAATGAACTTTTAGGCACTTACACGCAGGTTTTCATGCAGGGCATGGGCGGATTTGCGATTAAGTTTTTCCCTATTTTTTTGTTGGGCGCAGTATTCGGCAAGCTGATGGAAGATTCGGGTGCGGCGCACAGCATTGCTTATGCGCTGGTTGAGAAGTTTGGCAAGCAGAAGGCTTTGCTTTCGATTATCGTGGCTTCGGCGGTGCTCACTTACGGCGGTGTGTCGGTGTTTGTGGTGACCTTTGCCGTGTATCCGATTGCGGCTGCGCTGTTTCGCGAAATCAATATTCCGAAGCGATTGATTCCCGGGGCGATTGCCGTGGGGGCGCTCACGTTCACTATGACGGCGATGCCGGGCACGCCTTCAATTCAGAATGCGATTCCGATGCCTTATTTTGAAACCGATGCTTTTGCCGCACCGGGCTTGGGCTTGATTGCCGGTGTGATTATGTTTGCCGGCGGGGTATGGTGGATGCAGCGCCGTCTGAAAACCGCGTTATCGGCGGGTGAGGGTTACGGCGAGCATCATGATGCCAATATCAAAGAGCAGGATTTCAAACATTTGCCGACTCTGCTTCAGGCTTTGGCACCGATTGTAGTGGTTATCGTGTTGAATTATGTGTTGAGCAAATTTTTATTCCCCGTTATGGATACGGCTTATCTGGCCGATAAGAAGTTTGGTGGTACGTCGCTGAGCGCGGTATCGGGTTTGTGGGCGATTATCGTGGCCTTGCTGGCAGGTTGTTTGATGTTGGTGTTTGCCAACATGAAATATTGGCGCAACCTGAAAAAATCGGTGAACGACGGTGCGATGGGTTCGCTCCTGCCGATTTTCAACACCGCATCCGAAGTGGGTTACGGTTCGGTCATTGCCACTTTGGCTGGTTTTGTGATTTTGCGTGATTTTATGGTCGGTTTGTCGCCTAACAATCCGCTGATTTCCGAAGCGATTGTGATTAACGTGATGGCGGGGATTACCGGCTCGGCCTCGGGCGGCATGAGTATCGTGTTGAACGTGATGGGCGAAACCTATATGCAGATGGCGCAGCAATTCGGTATTTCGCCCGAGTTGATGCACCGTGTGGCGTCGATTGCTTCCGGCGGATTGGATGCGCTGCCCCATAACGGCGCGGTGATTACCATGTTGGCGATCTGCGGTTTAACCCATAAAGAATCTTATCTGGATATCTTCATTGTTGCCGTGGTGGTGCCGCTATTGGCTTTAGTGGCGGTGATTACGTTCGGTACGATGTTCGGCTCGTTTTGAAGGCTTTCAGACGGCCTAAATTAAGAAGGAGAAACAAATGAGCATTCAATCCATTGTTTTGCCCCGCATGATGCAGATCGGCAGTGGGGCTTGCGAGAAACTGCCGGAATTTGTGCGTGCGATGGGCGGCAGCAAACCGCTGCTGGTTACCGACAAAATGATGGTGCAGTTGGGTTATGCGGAGCAAGTGCTCTCTGTGCTGCGTGAGGCGGGTATTGTAGCGGACGTGTATGATGACACAGTTCCCGAGCCGACGGCATCGTCGATTATGGGCGGCGTGGCGATGGTGCAAAACGGCAGTTACGACGTAGTGATTGCATTGGGCGGCGGCAGCCCGATAGACAGCGCCAAAGCGATTGCCGTGATGGGCAAATTCGGCGGCACGATACGCGATTATTGTTTTCCGCGTCTGGTCAGCGAAAAAGGCTTACCGCTGATTGCCATACCCACCACGGCGGGTACCGGCTCGGAATGCACCAAAGTTACGGTGATCACCGACGAAGCCAACAGTGAAAAATTATTGTGCGTCGGCACCGCTTTTATGCCCACGGCCGCCATTATCGATTACACCTTAAGTCTCAGCGTGCCGCCGCGCACCACCGCCGACACCGGCATTGACGCGCTCACCCATGCTATCGAGGCCTATGTCAGCCGCAAAGCGGGTTTATACAGTGACAGCCAGGCTTTGGCGGCTATGCGCCTGATCGGCCCCAATCTGCGTACGGTGTATCACGACGGCGGCAACCGCGCCGCACGCGAAGCCATGATGTTGGGTTCGACGCTGGCAGGCATTGCTTTTAACAACGCTTCCGTGGCGTTGGTGCACGGCATGAGCCGCCCGATCGGCGCGTTTTTCCATGTGCCGCACGGCTTGTCGAACGCGATGCTGCTGCCCGCCGTAACCGCTTATTCCATTCCGGCGGCGGCGGAGCGTTACGCCGACTGCGCCCGAGCCATCGGCGTGGCCGCTGCCGGCGACGACACCGATACCGCCAACCGCAAGCTGCTTGATGAATTGGTTGCCTTGAACCGCGAATTGAAAGTGCCGACTTTGGCCGAATTCGGCGTGCAGAAAGCCGATTTCGACGCGGTGGTGGAAATCATGGCCGAGCAGGCACTGGCTTCAGGTTCGCCCGGCAACAATCCGCGCATTCCCGCTAAAGAAGAAATCGTTGCCATTTACCGCGAGCTTTGGTAGCTACAGTTTAATGCAAGCTGCCGAAAGTAGGTTTCCGGTTCAGACAGGCATTCCGTTTGTTCAGACGGCCTTCATCAATATCAGGCCGTCTGAAAAGAACAAGCATTTCAATTTATATATTTTGATTTTTAAAGGAGAAATATCATGACACACATTGTCGGCCACTTTATCAACGGCAAAATCATCAACGATACCGCCCACACGCAAGATGTTTACAATCCTTCCACCGGCGAAGTCAGCAAGCAAGTGGCGTTGGCGGGCAAAGCCACGGTAGAAGAAGCCGTTGCCGCCGCGCAGGCCGCGTTTCCCGAGTGGCGCAAAACACCGGTGATGAAACGCGCGCGCATCATGTTCCGCTATAAAGAGCTGCTGGAGCAGAACCGCGACAAAATCTGCGAATTAATCGGTTCGGAACACGGCAAGATCGTGCACGATGCCGCCGGCGAATTACAGCGCGGCATCGAAAATGTGGAGTTCGCCTGCGGCGCACCCGAAATGCTCAAAGGCGAATACAGCAAAAACGTCGGCCCCGACATCGATTCTTGGAGCGACTTCCAACCCTTGGGCGTGGTGGCCGGCATCACCCCGTTCAACTTCCCGGCTATGGTGCCGCTGTGGATGTTTCCGCTGGCCATCGTGTGCGGCAACACCTTTGTATTGAAGCCGTCCGAGCGCGATCCGAGCGTATGCCTGTTTTTGGCGCAACTGATGCAGGAAGCCGGTTTGCCCGACGGCGTGTTGAACGTGGTGAACGGCGGCAAAGAAGCGGTGGATACCCTGCTGACCGACAACCGCGTGCAGGCCGTCAGCTTTGTCGGTTCCACCCCGATCGCCAAATACATCTACGCCACCGCCACCGCCAACGGCAAGCGCTGCCAAGCACTCGGCGGCGCGAAAAACCATGCCATCGTGTTGCCGGATGCCGATTTGGACAATGTGGTCAATTCCCTGTTGGGCGCAGCATTCGGTTCTTCCGGCGAGCGCTGCATGGCCTTGTCGGTAGCGGTGGCCGTGGGTGATGAAATCGCCGAACGCATGGTGGCCGGTATCAAAGAAGGCATGAAAACCATGAAAGTCGGCCCGTTTTCCGACAAATCCAATCATTTCGGCCCGCTGATTACTGCCGCGCACAAAGCCAAAGTGGAAGGTTACATTGCCAGCGCCGAAGAGCAGGGCGCCACCATCGTGGTGGACGGCCGCAACCCCAGCGTACCCGGCTATGAAAACGGCTTCTACCTCGGCGGCACGTTGATCGATCACGTTACCCCCGATATGGTGAGCTATCAGGAAGAAATCTTCGGCCCGGTGTTGCAGGTAGTGCGCGTGAAGACCATGCAAGAGGCGATGGATCTGATCAACAACCACATCTACGGCAACGGCACCTGCATCTATACCCGCGACGGCGAAGCCGCCCGCTATTTCGCTGACAATATCCTGGTGGGCATGGTTGGCATCAACATCCCATTGCCCGTGCCGGTGGCTTACCACAGCTTCGGCGGCTGGAAGCAGTCGATGTTCGGCGATTTGGGCACCTACGGCCCCGACGGCACCCGTTTCTACACCCGCCGCAAAACCGTTACCCAACGCTGGCCGACTTCCGAAGTACGCGAAGGCGCGGTGTTCTCCATGCCCACTTTAGGCTGAGCCGCTGCCAGTCGGCTGTATAGCGAATCAACTTAACTTTCGCTACGGCGTTGCTGCGCCTTGCCGTACTACTTGTACTGTCTGCGGCTTGCTGCCTTGTATCGAAAATTAATTTAATCCGCTATAACAGTTTATTGGTAAAAATTCCGGCGTCATTCACGGTATTAACGAAAATACTGTAAATGACGCCGGAATTTATATGCCGGAAAACTTATTTTTTGTTTGGTTGGCGGTGTAAGAAACGCAAGGCGGCTTCGTAGCCGTAGGTGCCGAGGCCGACGATTACGCCGACGGCTTTGTCGGACAAATAAGAGTGGTGGCGGAAGGCTTCGCGGGCGTGGACGTTGGAGATATGGACTTCTACAAACGGAATGTCAACACCGCTGATGGCATCGCGGATGGCGACGCTGGTATGGGTGTAGGCGCCGGCATTGATGATGATGTAATCGGTTTCGCCGCGTGCTTGATGAATACGGCTAACAATGTCGCCTTCGCTGTTGCTTTGGAAACAGCTGACACTCATGCCAAGATCGCTGCCGGTTTGTGTCAGATGGTTTTCGACATCGGCAAGCGTTTCTGCGCCGTAAATATGCGGCTCGCGGGTGCCGAGCAGGTTGAGGTTGGGGCCGTTGATAACCAGAACGGAAGTCATGGAGTTCTCCTATGCAGTGGATTTTCGGTTGGTTTGTTTTCAGACAGGCATATCATTTGGCAGAAAACATTGCTTGTATGATGACGTTTTGAAGTCGCGTGGACGACTGCTTATGTTTTCCTTCGATGATGCTTTCTTTTTCGTATACAAAAGTATAGCGTATTTTCGCAATGGATTCAGATGTGTATTTGTTTATCAAGAGAATAGCTGTTATAACGGGATTAATCGGTGCAGAGGATATGAGAAAATGCCTGTCTGAAAACTTTTAGCTTCGCCAAAACGCGCAAGCTTGTTTTCAGACAGGCATTGGTTATATCAGGAAACTGTTTGGCGTTTACACCACGATATTCACCAAACGGCCGGGTACGACGATGATTTTCTTCGCCGCTTTGCCTTCCATAAATTTCACGGCGCCGTCGGTAGCGAGTGCGGCGGCTTCAACCGCTTCTTTTGATGCGTCGGCCGGTACGGTGATTTTGCCGCGCAGCTTGCCGTTTACTTGCACCATGATTTCGATTTCCGATTTCACTAATGCGGCTTCGTCCGCTTTCGGCCAGCCTTTTTGCCACAGAGCGATATCTGGGCGCAGCTCGCTCCATAAGGCTTCGCAGATGTGCGGCACAATCGGCCACAGCAGGCGGACCACGGCTTCGAGTACTTCTTGCGCCACGGCACGGCCTTGCTCGCCGGCGGTATCGGTTTTGTCGTATTGGTTGAGCAATTCCATCACAGCGGCGATGGCGGTGTTAAATTGCAGGCGGCGGCCGTAGTCGTCGCTTACTTTGGCGATGGTACTGTGCAGCTTGTGGCGCAATTCCTGCAATTCTTTGCCCAAGCCTTCTTGGCTGCCGCTAAACGCTGTCGTTGTGCCGCCGTTATGTTTAAACTCGTACACGGTGCGCCACAGGCGGCGCAGGAAACGGTGCGCGCCTTCCACGCCGGCGTCGCTCCATTCCAGCGATTGTTCGGGCGGTGACGCAAACATCATAAACAGGCGGGCGGTATCGGCGCCGTAGGCTTCGATCAACTCTTGCGGATCAACGCCGTTGTTTTTCGATTTCGACATTTTTTCTACGCCGCCGATGGTAACCGGCTGACCGTCGGCGCGCAAAACAGCGGCTATCGGGCGGCCTTTTTCATCGGTTTGCACGTCTACTTCGGCCGGGTTGAACCATTGCTTTTTGCCACCTTCCGGCTCGCGGTAATAAGTGGCTTGCAACACCATGCCTTGCGTGAGCAGGCTTTGGAACGGTTCTTTGGCGGCCACGATGTTTTCTTCATGCATCAGCTTGGTGAAGAAACGGGCGTACAAGAGGTGCAAGATAGCGTGTTCGATGCCGCCGATATATTGGTCGGCAGACTGCCAGTATTGCGCTGCTTCTGGTTTAACCATGCCGCCGTCGAATTTGGGCGACATATAGCGGAACTGGTACCAGCTCGATTCCATAAAGGTATCCATGGTATCGGTTTCGCGTTTGGCCGCTTGGCCGCAGCAGGGGCAGGTGGTTTGGTAAAACTCAGGCATTTTGGCCAAAGGCGAGCCTGCGCCGTCGGGAATCACGTCTTCCGGTAAGACCACAGGCAATTGATCGGCGGGTACCGGCACATCGCCGCAGCTTTCACAGTGGATAATCGGAATCGGGCAGCCCCAGTAGCGTTGGCGGGAGATGCCCCAGTCGCGCAGGCGGTATTGGGTTTTCGGTTCGCCTGCACCCAGGCTTTGCAGCTTGGCGGCGATGGCATCGAAGGCTGTCTGAAAATCCATGCCGCTGAATTCGCCGCTGTCTATCAGGCGAACGTTTTCTTTCTCACCGTACCAGTCTTGCCAGTTTTGCGCATCGTAGGCAGCGGGCGCGTTAGGCACGTCAATCACTTGTTTGATGCGCAGGTCATATTTCTGGGCAAAAGCAAAGTCGCGCTCGTCGTGCGCCGGCACCACCATCACCGCGCCGTCGCCATAGCCCCAAATCACATAGTTTGCGATCCACACCGGCAAGGGTTCGCCGTTTAACGGGTTGGTGACAAAGCGGCCGGTGGGTATGCCTTTTTTCTCCATGGTGGCCATGTCGGCCTCGGCTACGCTGCCGGCCTTGCACTCGGCAATAAAGGCTTGCAACTCCGGATTGCCTTCGGCTGCGGCGGTTGCCAACGGGTGCTCGGCGGCCACCACCACTGCGCAAGCGCCAAACAAAGTATCGGGGCGGGTGGTATAAACCTGAATGAAATCGCGGTGTTCAGGCGGCAGGCCGTCTTGGCTGGCGGCCTCTAAGGCGAAACGAACCGTCATGCCGCGCGATTTGCCGATCCAGTTGCGTTGCATGGTTTTTACCTGTTCCGGCCAATTCAATTCTTCCAAATCGGCCAGCAATTGTTCGGCGTAATCGGTGATTTTGAAGTAATACATCGGGATTTCGCGTTTTTCCACCAGCGCACCCGAGCGCCAGCCGCGTCCGTCGATAACCTGCTCGTTGGCCAGAACGGTGTGGTCGACCGGATCCCAGTTGACGGTACCCAGTTTTTTATACACCACGCCTTTTTCAAACAGCTTGGTAAACAGCAGCTGCTCCCAACGGTAGTATTCGGGCGTGCAGGTGGCCAACTCGCGTTCCCAATCGAATGCAAAACCCAGGCTTTTGAGCTGCCGACGCATGTAGTCGATGTTTTCGTAAGTCCATTTGGCGGGGGCGACTTTGCGATCGATCGCCGCATTTTCGGCGGGCATGCCGAAGGCGTCCCAGCCCATCGGTTGCAAAACGTTAAAGCCGTTGAGCAATTTGTAGCGGCTCAATACGTCGCCGATGGTGTAGTTGCGCACATGTCCCATGTGAAGCTTGCCGCTGGGGTAGGGGAACATGGAGAGGCAGTAGTATTTGGGTTTGGAAGTGTCTTCGGATACATTGAACAAGCGGGCTTCGTCCCACTTGGTTTGTGCGGCCGGCTCGACGGCGGACGGTTGGTAGTGTTCTTGCATCATGTTGTTTCGGCGTTGCGTTTATGGATTTAAAAAGATAAGGCGGAATTATAACAGCTTCGCGTTATGGATTCGCAGGAAATATCCGCATGCCTGTCTGAAAAACGAGTGCTGTTTTCAGACAGGCATGTTGAGGTAGGAAACAAAGTGAAAACGGTGGAATGAGCCGGTTGAGTGAGATTGGTTTGCCGGCAAAATTAAAATTGCCCGCTTTGAATCATCAAAGCGGGCGGTGTTTGGTCGGAATGAGAGGATTCGAACCTCCGACCCCTTCGTCCCGAACGAAGTGCGCTACCAGACTGCGCTACATTCCGAATAAGCTGGGCATTATAGCGGGGAAATTGCGGTTTGGCAAGCAGCCGGTTTAGCCGGCATGCAGCACAAAAATAGTCGGGCGTTTTTTAAAATCCGGCAAGCTGTCTGCTTTTTTCCAATCGGCAATCGGGCGGCTGATAATGGTTTGTGTCGGTAAAGTTAAATCGCAGGCGGTGCATAAACGGGTGGCTGGGTGCAGGGTGGCGACGGCGTCGGCGAGCAGGGCGTTGTTGCGGTAAGGCGTTTCGATAAACAGCTGGGTTTCGTTGTATTGGCGTGAACGTTGTTCCAGCGCTTTCAGTGCGGCAATCCGTTCGTTTTTTTCCGCCGGCAGATAGCCTTTGAAAGCGAAATTCTGGCCGTTGGCGCCGGAAGCCATTAAAGCCAACAGCAAGCTGGAGGGGCCGACCAAGGGGTGTACCTCAAAACCGTGTGTGTGCGCCAGCGCTACCAGATTGGCGCCGGGATCGGCCACTGCCGGGCAACCGGCCTCGCTGAGGAGGCCCATGCTGCGGCCTTGTTGCAAGGGTTTCAGCAGTTCGGGCAAGGTTTTCGGATCGGTGTGTTCGTTGAGCGTTTGCAGATTCAATTCGCGGATGGGGGTGGTAATGCCCAAATGTTTTAAATGCGAACGTGCGGTTTTTTCGGCTTCGACTACGAAGTCGGTGAGGCCGATAATTTGCGCCTGTTCGTTCGGCAGCAGGCAGGGAGTGTCGGGGGTGCCCAGCGGGGTGGGAATAAGATAAAGAATAGGGGGCATGGGAGGCCTGTCTGAAAAATAATCGGGTTACAGTATTTCAACGCCTTCGACCGCCAGAAAATCCAATAGTCTGAATATCGGCAGGCCGATTAAGGCATTCGGGTCGCTGCTGTCTATCCGGTGGAGCAGGGCGGCGCCCAAACCTTCGCTTTTGGCGGCGCCGGCGCAATAAATCGCATCGGGTTCGCGCTCCAGATAGCGGCGGATTTGTATGTTGCTAAGATTGCGCATGGTGACAACGGTATGGTCGACATGGGTGTAAAGCCTGTCTGAAACGGTATTGAGCAGGCAAACGGCGCTGAAAAATTCAATGCGTTGGCCGCTTAATTCGGCCAGCATGTGTTGTGCATTTGCTACGTTCATCGGTTTGCCGAGCTGACGGCCGTTGCAGTAGGCCACTTGGTCGGCGCCGATAATCAGTGCACGCGGAAAACGGGCGGTCAGCGAGCGGGCTTTGCCAGTGGACAGCCGCAGGGCGGTGTCTTGCGCATGTTCGCCATCGGCTGGAGTTTCGTCGAAATCAGGTACGGCACTCTCGAAGGGGATGCCGAGTTTTTCCAGTTGTGCGCGGCGGAAAACCGAGGATGAAGCTAAGATTAACGGAAGTTGCTTATTCATCTATGTAAAAACATTGACCTTAATACCTGAAAATTATATCATAGTGCGTTTATGTTACCCGCTAATTTGATTGAACCCGGTTCCTTTGCCGCCGGAAAACTGCGTTTGCAGGGCAAAATCGCGCTGAAGGATTTGGATGAGCGCGTGTGGTCGCACGATTATCTCGCCGACTCTGCAGCCGAATTGTCGTACACGCTTCAGGGCGGCTGCGATCGTTGGCAACGCTTGTTTTTGGAATTGTCTATCGAAGGCAGGCTCTCGCTGGTGTGCCAGCGTTGTTTGCAGCCCATGCCTTTTGAATTGGCAGAACGCAGCCGTATCGTGCTGTTTGCCGATGAGGAAAGTTTGGACGAGGCGATGCTTTCTGATGAAGAGTTGGAAGGCATGGTGTCCGAAAAAGAGCTGGATGTGCGCACATTGTTGGAAGATCAGATTCTGATGGCGTTGCCGTTTTCTCCTCGCCACGATGATTGCGAAAGTGATGCCTTGGACAAAATCAATCAGGACAAACCCAATCCGTTTGCCGTTTTGGCAGGGCTGAAAAGCGGCAGCTAACCGGTTTTATCTTTATTATTTTAGGAGCTTGAAATGGCCGTTCAACAAAATAAAAAATCTCCCTCTAAACGCGGTATGCACCGCTCGCACGATGCGCTGACTGCACCGGCTTTGTCGGTGGACAGCGCTACCGGCGAAGTGCACCGTCCGCACCATATTTCTCCCAATGGTATGTACCGTGGCCGTAAAGTGGTAAAAGCCAAAGACGAATAAGTTTGGCAATGAATCAGGCGGAAATCCGAATCAGTTCGGGTTTCCGCTTTTCGTATTTTTTCAGACAGGCATATTGGTGGTTTCGGGCTGTTTCGATATAGCGGATTAACTTAACCTTCGCGAAGGCTCTGCTGCGCCTTGTATCGAAGTAATTAAATCCGCTATATGGTTGTACTGTCGGGAATCTGCTGTCTTACGGCCAAAAAATACTCGGGTAGGGTTACCCGAGTATGATCTAGTTATTGAAGTAGTTAGGATGGATTAGCAGCCGTTATTGCGTATATCGGCCAGCGCTGCGTCCATGTGCTGCAAAACGGCGGCGATTTGTTCTTCGGTAATCAAGGCCGGCGGCTGGATGCGGATACTTTTTGCGTTAACCAAAGTGCCGGCGGTTAATACGCCGCGGGCAAACATGCCTTTGGCAACGGCATAGCCGACTTTGGTTTCAACGAATTCAATTGCCAACATCAGGCCGGTGCCGCGTACGTCGCTGACCAAATCGGGGTATTTGGCAAGAATGTCGTTCAGGCCGTTTTTGATTAACTCGCCTTTGTGGCGGCATTCGCCGGCAATGTCGTTATCCAGCATGTATTTGATGGCGGCCAGTGCGGCGGCGGCGCAGACGGGATTGCCGCCGAAAGTGGGTGAGCCGAGCAGCCAGGGGTTGTCGATTAGTTGCTGGGTCCAGAGGTGCGGGCGGCAGATGATGCCGGTAATCGGCATTACGCCGCCGCCGAAGGCTTTGCCGTAAGTGAGGATGTCGGGGGTAACGCCTTCGGCTTCGCAACGCCAAATGGTGCCGGTACGAGCCATGCCTGTCTGAATTTCATCGAAAATCAGCACGACGCCGTATTCGTCGCAGATTTCGCGTAAGGATTGCAGGTAACCCGGCGGCGGTACAATCACGCCGGCTTCGCCTTGGATGGGTTCGACAATCATGGCGGCTACGCTCTCGCCGGCGGCTTGCAGGTTGCGGATGGCTTTGCGTGCATCTTCGGCGTTGCCGTATTCGATGTGTTGTACGTGTTGAACCATCGGTCCGTAAGGTTCGCGGTAAGTGCCTTTGCCGGTCATGGATACGGCGCCCATTGATTTGCCGTGAAAGCCGTTTACGGTGGAGATATACCATTTTTTGCCGGTGGCGATACGGGCGAGTTTGAGTGCCATTTCAACGGCTTCGGCGCCGCCGTTGGTGAAAAAGCTGTGTTGCAGGTCGCCGGGGGTAATGGCGGCCAAGGTGCGCGCGAGATAGCCGCGTAAGGGGTCGAGCAGTTCTTGGGAGTGGAGCGCTTGGTGATCTAGCTGCGCTTTGACGGTATTGATGATTTCGGGGTTGTGGTGGCCGAAAGTAAAGACGCCGAAGCCGCCCAGGCAGTCGATAAATTGCTTGCCGTCCAAGCTTTCGCAGATAGCGCCGTGGTCGCGCCATTCGAGGGTGGTGGAGTCGGTGGAGACCGATTTTCGGTATTTCAGCCAACCTGGGCTAACGTATTGGTCAAATGCTTCTAGGGTTTCTTGAGTGATTCGTTTTTGTTCGGCTTCATCGATTTGGTCGGCATGGATATAGCCTATCACTCTGGCCAAATCTTGGCTGATGGCTTGATAGTTACTCATATAATGCTCCATTTCTGTAGTGGATAACGGGGGCCCGGTAAACATTGTTCTGCGGTAAACGCCGGTGCTTACTCTGTATTTCCTCTTTCTGTTTCAGACAGGCATATTTTTGTGCAATGCCTGTCTGAAAGGTTGTTCATATATAAAAAATAAATATAAAACAAGGGGAAATGGGAAGCCCTATACCGAATATAGCTTATCGTTATATACTTCGCAATTCATTTTAATCGGGCATATTGCCTCGGCGTGCCCATTTTCAGGTGATGGAACGATGGAAAAAGTCTGGTATACCTATGATGATATACACCGCGTATTGCGCGGTTTGGCGCTGAAAATCCAGCAAGACGGCGTAAAATATGATGCGATGGTAGCCATTGGCGGCGGCGGGTTTATTCCTGCGCGTATCTTGCGCTGTTTCCTCGATATTCCGGTTTATGCGGTGACAACGGCTTATTATGATTCGGAAACCTGCGGCAAAACGGCCGATGAGGTGAGAAAAGTACAATGGCTCGATCCCTTGCCGGATACTTTGGTCGGCCGCAATATTTTGGTGGTGGACGAAGTGGACGATAGCCGGGTAACGTTGGAATTTGTGCTGAAAGAATTGAAAAA
Source organism: Neisseria sp. (assembly GCF_030523955.1). Taxonomy (GTDB): domain Bacteria; phylum Pseudomonadota; class Gammaproteobacteria; order Burkholderiales; family Neisseriaceae; genus Neisseria. The sequence goes on along the minus strand of NZ_JAUNHL010000025.1, from coordinate 23,104 downwards.
AGAACCATTTAATACCATCGGCGTGGCGGTTTTGCATGAGAAAATCAAGCCGAAAAAAGGTAAGTTGCCGGAAGGTTTGCCGTATTACAGCGGCATTACGCTGGGGGATGCTTGGATTAACTATCCTTGGGATGCCGACGATATTGACGAGCATAACCGTTTGGCGGCCTCGGTCGGTTGGGCGGCTGACAAACACATCGATTAAAGCCCCGATTTGTACCAAATGGGTAGTGGCGACCGGGGTTAGCCGATGAGGATGCCTGTCTGAAAAGTATCAAAGGCATCCTGTTTATTTAAAATGTTTATTTTGAAAAAAACCGAAACAACGGTTTACTGATTTTTCAGACAGGCATTCTGTCTGATTTCTTGATTGAGCGTAATGGAGGCAGTATAGATGATTACATTGGCAGTAGATGCGATGGGCGGAGATGCAGGGCTGGACGTTACCGTCCCGGGAGCCGTTGCATTCTTACAGCAAAAAACCGATGTGCGCCTGATTATGGTGGGTGATGAAACGCAGGTTAAAGCTGCTCTGGCTGCCGCAAACGCGCCGATGGACCGCATAGATATCGTTCATGCAAGCCAAGTGGTAGAGATGGACGAAGCACCGCAATTGGCGCTGAAAAATAAAAAAGATTCCTCCATGCGTGTGGCTGTTAATCAAGTAAAGGATGGGGCGGCGCAGGCGGCGGTATCGGCCGGCAATACCGGTGCGTTGATGGCAACTGCGCGTTTTGTGCTGAAAACCATTCCCGGTATCGAGCGACCGGCAATCGCCAAATTCCTGCCCTCTCCGAGCAATGACCACATGACGCTGATGCTGGATTTGGGGGGTAATGTCGATTGTACCGCCGAACAGCTGGTGCAGTTTGCCGTACTCGGAAGCGAATTGGTGCAGGCACTGCATCCTGAAAAAGGGCAGCCCCGTATCGGTTTGCTGAACGTAGGCACCGAAGACATTAAAGGAAATGATACCGTCAAACAGACCTTCAAATTCTTGAAAGCCAGTAAATTGAATTTTATCGGCAATGTTGAGGGCAACGGTATTTTTCGTGATGATGTCGATGTGGTGGTGGCGGATGGTTTTGTCGGCAATATTGCGTTAAAAACCATTGAAGGCGTAGTGAAATTTCTGGGAACCAAACTTAAAGAAGAGTTTGGCGGCAGTTTGTTAAACAAAGCAGCCGCCTTGTTGGCTATGCCTTCGCTCAAAAGTCTGAAAAGCCGTTTTGATCCCCGCCGTTTCAACGGAGCGATTTTTCTCGGTTTGCGCGGGGTTGTCGTAAAAAGCCACGGCGGTACCGATGCGGCAGGCTTCAGTTATGCGCTGGAAGAGGCGTATCACGAAGCCAAAGCTGACAGTTTGACTAAAATAGAACAAGGTGTCGCGGCGCAACTGGCGGTGTTGGCTGAACAGAAAATAGAAACCGAGCACACGGCTATTGCTGATAATATCGGCTGAGTATTTATGGGCTCTTTACCGTCGACAAAAAGCCAGAGAGGTGATGCTCTAATTTAGATTGAGCGAATCTTATAGATTGAATACAATACGATTATTCTAAAATAACAACCCATAAAAGGCCGCTAGCCATGCAGTATGCAAAAATTCTTGGAACGGGCAGTTATCTGCCTGCCAAACGCGTCAGCAACGAAGACTTGGCCAAATTTGTCGATACTTCCGACGAATGGATCAGTACGCGTACCGGTATTAAAAACCGGCACATTGCCGCCGATAATGAAAAAACCAGCGATTTGGCCGTACATGCGGCCAAAGCTGCATTGGCTGATGCCGGCGTGGATGCTGCCGAAATCGATTTGATCATCGTTGCCACCGCCACACCGGATATGCAGTTTCCGGCTACAGCTACTATGGTGCAGCACAAACTCGGTATAGGCGGTTGCCCGGCATTCGATGTTCAGGCGGTGTGTGCCGGTTTTATGTATGCCATTAGTACTGCCAATGCCTATATCAAAAGCGGCATGTCGAAAAAAGCATTGGTGATTGGCGCCGAAATTTTCAGCCGTATTATGGATTGGAACGATCGGACTACCTGCGTATTATTCGGCGACGGTGCGGGTGCGGTGGTACTCGGCGCATCCGACGAGCCGGGTATTGTGCATAGCAAATTGCAGGCCGACGGCAGTTATTTGGATATGCTCAACGTGCCCGCGCAAATGGCTAACGGCGAAATCGTCGGCTCGCCGTTTTTAAAAATGGACGGACAGGCCGTGTTTAAATTTGCCGTAAAAACCTTATCGCAGGCTGCGGAAGATGTGTTGCGGGAAGCCGGCATGAGTACCGATGATGTGGATTGGATTGTGCCGCATCAAGCGAACAAACGTATTATCGAGAGTACCGCCAAGCATCTTGGTATAGGCATGGATCGTGTGGTGTTAACCGTTCAGGATCACGGCAATACTTCGGCAGCTTCCATTCCTTTGGCTATGGATACAGCCATTAAAGCCGGACAGATCAAACGGGGCCAAACATTGCTGCTGGAAGGCATAGGTGGCGGCTTTGCTTGGGGTGCGGTATTGGTGAAATATTAATTGAAGGTATTTGATTACCGTTCGTAATGAAAAATATTACATAGCAAATCAGATTAAAATCAAAAACAGACTATCCAAAATTGATAAGGGCAAAATGAAGTAAAGAGGTTTCTAAAAAATAAAATAAAAAACAAAAAACATTGTATTTAAAGTCTTTGAATGCGGGAATTCTTTGTAAGAATTAATTTTCTATAAGAATTTTTTGTTTTTAAGATTTTGTACAAAGGTTTTTTGTATGCGAAAAATAACCATAAGAAATTTAGTGATTTTGCAACTTGGTTTTTTATTATACTTTTGCCTTTTGCTCCCTTCGACTTTTGTCCCTATCAAAACGGTCTTTGTGATGTCTTGCACCGGATTGACCCTGTTATGTCTACGGAATGAAAAATTTAATGCTAATGGAGCCTTAATCGGAATCGTAATGATATTGGTGGGTCTGCTGGGCAGTTTTTATGGTGTTGTTAATGGAAACCCGGGCGCGGTTGCTGTATTAACGGTCCAAGTAATCTATCCGCTAATTTATTTGATACTTGCATTGGCCTATCGTTCAAGCGATTCAGAGAAACTATTAAAACTACTGTTGGTTGCTGCGGTGAGTGTCGGTGTATTGCTAACGCTCTATAGCTTATTAACAGTAATCATGCCTGGTAACCCGTTAAGTCAATTTTTATCAGCACGATATGCCGATAAGGCTGTCGTGGATGAAGGGCGTGGAGAATATTTTAAATTCACACTGCCTACGGTGACTTCGATTTTGTTTCTGTTACCTTTTTGTATTGGTGTTTTTTTCAGCCAACAGCGTTATTGGGTTTGGTCCTTGGTCGGAATTGTTACTTTGCTCATTCCTACCATTCTTTCCGGACGCAGAGGAATCTTTGTTGCCGTTATCACAGGGGTAGTGTTGACGCTACTTTTAACCGCACGCAAATATAGACAGTCTGAAAACAAGATCAGCTTGGTTTGGCTGATCTCAGGTTGTGCAGTTTTTGTTTTATTCATCTTCCTAATGGGTATGCTTTCCTTTTTACTGGCTAATGCGACTAATCCCTACATGGGAAAATTCGACTACATCTGGGTGATTTTATTGCCGATGATCTTTATGATAAAAAATAATACAGATCATTATTTTAAAGGAGTTGTAAAGTAAAAAGCCCGAATCTTATTTGGAAAATAACAGACAATATTATGGGGTAAAGGTTATTGCCAAACAACTGCACGCCGGTGGCTTGCTGGTGCTGCCCTTATTGTATTATGTGGGGCACTCAAAAAAGGTTGCCGAATATCGTTTGGCTTGGCGGCACTGGCCAATTTAGTGCTTACTTATGTATTATTAATCTTTCTTGCCGACCACCCTTGGTTGGCGATGTTGAAAAATTAGAGGAATATTGTCTTATGTCATTTGCTTTTTTCTTTCCCGGCCAAGGTTCGCAGAGCCTGAATATGATGAGCGGTTTTGACGGCGTATCCGTGGTTAAAACGACTTTTGACGAAGCATCAGCCGCGCTCGGCGAGGATTTGTGGGCCATGATGAACGGCGAAGATGCCGAAATCATCGGACACACCGTGAATACCCAACCGTTGATGCTGGCGGCAGGTGTCGCTACCTACCGCGCTTATTTGGCGGCAGGCGGCAAAGCGCCCACCGTTGTGGCCGGCCACAGCTTGGGCGAATACAGCGCATTGGTGGCCGCCGGCGCGCTGGATTTTGCCGATGCGGTTAAACTGGTCCGCTTGCGTGCCGAGCTGATGCAAAGCTCCGTGCCGCAAGGCGTAGGCGCGATGGCGGCGATTCTGGGGCTGGAAGACGAGCAATTGAAAGAGATTTGTGCGCAAGCGGCGCAAGGAGAAGTAGTGGAGGCGGTGAATTTCAATTCGCCCGGCCAAGTGGTGATTGCCGGTAATGTAGCGGCGGTTGAACGGGCGATGGAAGCAGCAAAAGCAGCTGGTGCCAAACGGGCCTTACCGCTGCCGGTGTCGGTGCCCTCGCATTGCAGCCTCATGAAGCCTGCGGCAGAAAAACTGGCGCAAGCATTGAACGAAGTGGAGGTCAGAACGCCGCAGATCAGAGTGATTCACAATGCCGATGTGGCCGCTTACGATGATGCCGATAAAATTAAAGACGCTTTGGTGCGCCAGCTTTACAGCCCGGTACGCTGGACGGAAACCGTTAATACGCTGGTGAGCGAGGGTATGGCCGAATCGGCCGAATGCGGCCCGGGCAAAGTATTGGCCGGTTTGGCCAAGCGCATCAATAAAGAGGCGGTGTGTACGGCGCTGACCAACTCGGAGCAGGTGGCTGCGTTTATTGAGGCGCATTAATTATCAATTTATTGTGGATTAAATTAATTTTCGATACTAGGGACTGTCGGCAATTAACCGGCGAAGTGGTTTATTTACAGCAAAAATCGCGTATACAGGCCAAGAAGTGTAGCAAGATTGCATACCTTATGAGCATTTTTGAATGCCGCAGACGAGGTATTTTGACCCAAAATACCAACGTTGCGTTAATTGTCGCAGCCCTTAAACAGCAAGCACAGACTTTACAGCATTATCGCAAACCGCAGTAACGCCATGGCGAAGTTAAGATAATTCATATCAAAGATATTGTAGAATGGCCTTTATTGGTAAAAAGGTCGTCTTAAAATAAATAAAATTTAACTTGCGTATGAGAAAAACAATCTTACTGGCAATGCCTAAAATTGCTAGACTCGACCAACTGATTGAGGCAGCGCTGCATCACCACGGCTTCAATGTTATCAATATCGTGTATGACGATATAGATTTTCGTTATCCTTCTTTGAAAACAAACCTTTACGCCAAATATCGTAAGCTGATCTACAAAGACACAATTACCAAAAAGAAAATCAAATGGCAAGCGTTGCAAAATAAAATTGCTACTAAAATCGCTAAATCAGGCGGCCTTGATTATGCCTTGTTTATCAGCGGCGATATTTACAGTCGTGAATTCATACAATTTATTCGTAAGCAGACACGGCAAATCGTAGTGAATTATCAATGCGATGGTCTAAATCGTTTTCCGGACATGGAGGCACTGATTGTAGAATTTGACCGTTTTTTTGCGTTCGATCCCAAGGATGCTGATCAGGATAGAGGTATTCTAACCACTAGCAATTTCTATTTCGACCATCTTGATGTTTCTTTTCCGAAATCTGAATACGATTTTTATTTCACCGGTGTACATGATCTTTCCAGAGTAAGCAGTATAAACGCTTTTGCCCGTTATGCTGCTGAAAACGGATATACCATGGACTTAAACATATTATGGAAATATGCTGAAAAAAGGGGGCGGCAATATTATCCCGGATCTAATATCAAGTTGATAAAGGACTGCTTGGATTTTAATGAAAATGTGCAACGTGCATCTAAAGCCCGTGTGTTGCTTGACTTTGTCAGCAGCGATCACAAAGGGTTGTCATTTCGGGTGTTTGAGGCATTGGCCAATAACAAAAAGCTCATTACTACCAATACAGCCGTTAGCACTTACGATTTTTATTGTTCCGACAATATTTTCGTCTGGAATGGTTCGGATTTAAATGGTTTGGATGAATTCTTAGCTAAACCCTACCAGATGCCAACGGCAGAGATCAAACAGAAATACAGCTTTGGTAATTGGATACGCTATGTCTTGAATCAATCGCCCTATATCAAAATGGATTTGCCAATCGAGGCAGAGCATGAATAAACAAAAAAGTATTCTTCTGGTGATGCCTGCCAATTTTGGTATCTACAAAGCTATTGAGGAAAATTTGAAATTCAATGGATTTCATGTGATTACCTTGGCATATGATGAAGAGTTGTTTGTTTATCCTTCCATAATCAAAAGACTGCAAACCAAATTTAGACAATATATTTTGCAGGATAAAAGTGCAAAACATAATTTGAAATCCAAAGTGTTTCAAAAAACTTCTCAATTTCAAAAAGTTTTTCAATATTTAAGTGAAACAGGCGGAGTTGATTATGCGCTTTTTATTCGCGCAGATATTTGGTCGGAAGCGTTTTTAAATGATATCCGTTCATATATCAAAAAGGATATGGTTGCCTACCAATGGGATGGAATGAATAGATTTCCAAGAATATGGCAAAACTTGCAATGGTTTGATCGGTTCTATGTTTTTGATCCGAAAGATTTGTACCAAAAATCAGATAAATTGTTGCCGATCACTAATTTTTATCTGGATTATCTTGTGGAAGATAATGCGGTTACTTCCGACTTTTATTTCATAGGTAGTCATTTGCCGGATAGAAAAGACGTCATTATTAAATTTGGCCAATTAGCAAAAAGTAATGGTTGGCAATTGGATTTTAATATTGTTTGTAAGGAAAAGGATATTCCTAAGCTTAGTCAAGAATATGCAGGAGTAGCAAACATTAAACTGATTCATCAGATTAGGGAATTTCAGGATAATTTAAAAGCTGTTCATAAGGCAAAAGCATTAATTGATTTTGTTACCTCGGATCACACGGGTTTGTCTTTTCGAGTATTTGAAGCCTTGGGGTATGGAAAAAAACTGATCACTACCAATGTAGAAGTTGCGCATTATGATTTTTATCATCCCAATAATATTTTTATTTGGGATGGTCAGGATTTAGAGGGAATAGAAGCGTTTATGCGTAAACCTTATATGCCTATTGACCCTGATATTAAGGAAAAATACAGTTTTTCAAATTGGATTCGGTATATTTTAAACTTAGAACCCTATAAAGAAATCACATTACCTTGATTTCGATATGATTTCAGACAGCCATTTATAATATGAACGCTTGAATCAATCATTTAAATGAAAGGAAGATTCATGACTACACAAGACCTTAGCGGCAAAGTCGCCTTGGTAACCGGCGCTTCGCGCGGCATCGGCGCGGCGATTGCCGATACTTTGGCACAGGCAGGGGCGACGGTAATCGGTACCGCCACTTCCGAGAGCGGCGCAGCGGCCATCAGCGAGCGCTTGGCGCAATGGAGCGGCCAAGGGCGGGCGCTGAATTCGGCGCAAGAGGGCAGTATCGAGAGCCTGATTGCGGAGATCGAAAAAGAGTTCGGCAAGCTGGATATTCTGGTGAACAATGCCGGCATCACCCGCGATAATCTTTTAATGCGGATGAAGGAGGAAGAGTGGGACGAGATTATGCAGGTGAACCTGAAATCGGTGTTCCGCGCTTCCAAAGCGGTGCTGCGCGGTATGATGAAACAGCGCAGCGGGCGCGTGATCAACATCACTTCGGTAGTGGGCGCGATGGGCAATGCCGGGCAGGCCAATTATGCGGCGGCCAAGGCGGGCTTAATCGGTTTTTCCAAATCGATGGCGCGCGAAGTGGGCAGCCGCGGAATTACCGTTAACTGCGTGGCGCCGGGCTTTATCGATACCGATATGACCCGCTCGCTGCCGGAAGAGTCGCGTAAAACCTTTGAAGCGCAAACTTCACTCGGCCGCTTCGGTGAGCCGCAAGATATTGCCGATGCGGTGTTGTTTCTGGCCAGCGACCAGGCCAAATACATTACCGGCCAAACGCTGCATGTGAACGGCGGCATGCTGATGCCGTGATGCGGACTGCATCGATTCTGCGCCATACCCGCATCAAGCCTTCGCATAATGCGATATTTGCGACGGTATAAACGGATGCGGTTCGGAATGCCTGTCTGAAATATTTTTTCAGACAGGCATTCTGTATAATGGGCGCCACTATTTGAAAGGAAGCATCATGCAGCAAAATACCGTCCATTATTTGAAAGATTACCGCGCGCCGGACTTTCTGGTACACCAAACCGATTTAACCTTTGAGATTTACGACGATTACACGCTGGTGAAATCGCGCTTGCTGGTGGAGCCGCAGCAAACCGGTGTGCCGTTGGTGTTGGACGGATCAGCTGATTTGCTGGTGTTGAAAATCAACGGCGAAGAGCGCGCGGATTACTGTTTGCAAGGTGAGCGGCTGAGCATAGAAAACGTGCCGGCGGAAGTGTTTGCACTGGAAGTGGAAACCCGCCTGAAACCGCATGAGAACAAATCCTTGATGGGCTTGTACGAGAGCGGCGGCAACTTCTATACCCAGTGCGAGCCGGAGGGTTTCCGCAAAATCACGTTTTATCCCGACCGCCCCGATGTGATGTCCAAATTCACCACCACCATCATCGCCGATAAAAAGCGGTTTCCGGTGTTGCTGTCGAACGGAAACAAAGTGGACGGCGGCGCTCTGGAGGGCGGCCGCCATTGGGCGAAATGGGTGGATCCTTATAAGAAGCCGAGCTATTTATTTGCACTGGTGGCGGGCGACTTGGCACTTACCCGCAATACTTTTGTCACCGCCGGCGGGCGGGAGGTGTCGATTGAGTTTTATACCCGCGCGGAAGATGCCGGTAAAGTCGGTTTTGCGGTGGAGTCGCTCAAGCATGCGATGAAATGGGACGAAACCCGTTTCGGCCTCGAATACGATCTGGATATTTACATGATCGTGGCGGTGGGCGATTTCAATATGGGCGCGATGGAAAACAAAGGCCTGAATATCTTCAATACCAAATTCGTGCTGGCCGACAGCCGTACCGCCACCGACGCTGATTTCGCCGGCGTGGAAAGTGTGATTGCGCACGAATATTTCCATAATTGGACCGGCAACCGCGTAACCTGCCGCGACTGGTTCCAGCTTTCGCTCAAAGAGGGGTTAACCGTATTTCGCGATCAGGAATTTTCCGCCGACCGCGCCGGCGGCTTAACCCGCATCGAAAACGTGGCGCTGCTGCGCCAGCACCAGTTTCCGGAAGACGCCGGCCCCACCGCTCATCCGGTGCGCCCGGCCAGCTATGTGGAAATGAACAATTTCTACACCATGACGGTTTATGAAAAAGGTTCGGAAGTGGTGCGGATGTATCACACTTTTCTCGGCGAAGAAGGTTTTCAGACAGGCATGCGGCTGTATTTCCAGCGGCACGACGGCCAAGCAGTTACCTGCGACGATTTCCGTGCGGCGATGGCCGATGCCAACGGTTTTGATTTCGGGCAGTTCGCGCTGTGGTACAGCCAGGCCGGTACGCCCGTGCTGAAGGTAGCAGGTCAATTGCAGGATAACGGCGATTATGTGCTGGATGTGAAACAAAACGTACCGCCGACGCCCGATATGGCGGAAAAACAGCCGATGATGATGCCGTTGAAAATTGCCCTGTTCAGCAAAAAAGCCGGCAGCATCGGTGAGAAAGTGGCGTTCCGTTTGCCGGGCAGCGAGGAAGAGCAGCAAGAAGCGGTGTTGCGCGTGAGCGAGGCCGAACAGCGTTTTGTGTTACAGGGCGTTCACCAAGCGGTGGTGCCTTCTTTGCTGCGCGGTTTCTCGGCACCGGTACATTTGAATTTCGACTACAGCGATGAAGAGTTGGCATTATTGTTGGCGGCGGATGACGATGCCTTCGCACGTTGGGAAGCCGGACAAACCTTATACCGCCGCGCGATTGCCGCCAATGAGGCGGCGCTGGCGGCCGGCCGGCCCTTGCCGGAGCATCCGGCGCTGTTGCGTGCGGTGGAGCAGGTATTGCAAGAGACAGATGATGCCGGTTTCCAAGCCATGTTACTGGCGGTACCGCCGGAAGCCGAGTTGTGGGCGGACAGTGAAAATATCGACCCGCTTCGGGTGCATCAAGCCCGCGAAGCGTTGCTGGATTTAATCGCAAGCTCGTTCCTGCCGCAATTTCAGGCCTTGGCACAACGCGCCTTGGCGCAAGAGCAGGCCGCCGATGCGGCGGTACGTTACGAATACCGTCCCGACCTGGCGGCTTGGCGCAGTCTGCTCAATACCTGCCGTGCTTACGTATTGCGCGCCGATCCGGCGCACATCGGGTATGTAGCCGAGCATTATCAAGAAATGGCACGCAACATGACGCACGAATGGGGGATTTTGTCGGCAGTAAACCACCATCCCGGCCAGCTGCGCGATCAATTGCTGAATGCTTTTGCCGCAAAATTCGACGATGAAGCACTGGTGATGGACAAATATTTCAGCCTGATTGCATCCAGCCGCCGCAGCGATACGCCAGATCAGGTTAAGGCTGCCTTGAATCATCCGCGATTCAGCTTGGAAAACCCGAACAAAGCACGCGCGTTGTTGGGAACGTTCAGCCGCAATGTGCCGCATTTTCACGCGGCAGGTGGCCAAGGTTACCGCTTTTTGGCCGATAAGGTCATGGAAATCGACGGTTTCAACCCGCAAGTGGCCGCCCGTTTGGTGCAGGCCTTCAATATTTGCAAACGGTTGGAGCCGCAACGGCAAGCCTTGATGCGCGATGAGTTGCAGCGGATTGCGGCTAAAGAAGGTTTGTCGAAAGACGTGGCCGAAGTGGTGGGCAAAGTATTGGCTTGAACCGGTTAGGTTGGTTTCTCTGGGTTTGAGATTTTGCAAAAAGCCGTTTGATAGCGGATTAACTTGACTTTCGCGAAGGCTCTGCTGCGCCAAAGCGTGAAGAGAAAGATTTGGTAAGCCGCTAAAGCGGCAATAGAATTTGTTCCGTACGTGTAATATCTGCGGCGTGCTGCCTTGTATCGAAGTAATTAAATCCGCTGATAGAAGAAAAGCAGATACCCGGGTATGACAAAAATAAGTGTTCATTCAAGTTCACTTCAAGTGAAAATGCCTGTCTGAAAAATTTTCAGACAGGCATTTACCTTAGAGCGAGTAGTTGAGGGCATTGCGGCGGTATTTTTGGTTATAGCAGATAAACTTAACTTTCGCTACGGCGTTGCTGCGCCTTGTCGTACTACTTGTACTGTCTGCGGCTTGCTGTCTTGTATCGAAAATTAATTAAATCTGCTATAAATCCGCATCTGCGGATTTTTCCTCAAAAAACCGCTTCGCAAGCATTATGATGACACGCTCTAAGGCGCAGTAACGCCGTAGCGAAAGTTAAGTTAATCCGCTATAAGGTTTGACTGCGCAGGCGACACGATGCTCGCTTCTAGTGTAATTTAGCGTTATATAGAGTTAAGGAAACTTCCTTTATTAAAGTCTGTCGGATATAGTTAGACAGACAGAAATGTATGTAAAGCTGAACGGTTGCCAATCTGTCTGGCATGATTTGTTTTACGAACTTGTTCAGCCAAGTTAACCGATAAAATCATTCCGAAGGATAAATCCCATGAATCTGCTGAAACCTTTAACCGTGTTGGCAACTTCTTCCATTCTGGTACTGACCGGCTGCGTAACCGATGCCAACACCGGACAACAAAAAATGAGCAAAACCGCCATGTACGGTTTAGGCGGTGCGGCTGCCTGCGGCGCCATCGGTGCGCTGACGCACGGCGGCAAAGGTGCACGTAATGCGGCTTTGGCTTGCGGCGCTGTAGGCGCGGGCGTAGGCGGTTATATGGATTATCAGGAAGCCAAATTGCGTGAAAGCCTGAAAAACACTGATGTTCAAGTATCGCGCGAAGGCAACCAAATCAAGCTGACCATGCCCAGCGCGGTGACTTTTGCCACCAACAGCGCTACCTTGAGCACGCCCGCGATGGATTCTTTGAACAAAGCGGCGGAAACACTGGTGCAATATCCCGAAACCACCGTTACCGTAGCCGGCCATACCGACAGCACCGGTAACGATGCCATCAACCAACCTTTATCACAACGCCGCGCCCAATCGGTAGCCGCCTATTTGGTACAACGCGGTGTGGCGGGCTCTCGTTTGAGCACTGTCGGCTACGGTTCACGCCAGCCGGTAGCATCTAACGATACCGAAACCGGCCGTGCGCAAAACCGCCGCGTAGAAATTCTGATCAACCCGACTGCCAACGCCGGTCAAGCCCAAAGCAATTAAGCGGAACTTTTGCTAAAATTCATGCCGGTAGGGTGAGGTTTTGCGCTATGCTCGGACCAAACCCGGGTATAACGGAATGTAAACTGCCGGTAATGTTTTGAATTTTACGCATAAGTCGCAAGCTAGGGTCTGTCGACAATTAACGCAACGGCGGTGTTTTTGGTCAAAAAACCCCGTCTGCGGCGTTAAAAATGCTCGCAAGGTGTTCAACCTTGCTGTGCTTTTTGCCTTGCATACGCGGTTTTTGTCTCAAAAAACCGCTTCGCCGGTTAATTGTCGACAGACCCTAGGATTTGAGAAGATTGATGTAGTAAAAATGCCTGTCTGAATGATTTCAGACAGGCATTTTAGGTTATATGGCTAAAAATAAACTTCAGAAAAGTAGGTACGTCATACTCAGGCTTAGCCTGAGTATGACGAAACGGTTATCAGAATTGAGTTGATCCGCTATAGCAGATTTAATTACTTCGATACAAGGCAGCAAGCCGCAGACAGTACAAGTAGTACGGCAAGGCGCAGCAACGCCGTAGCGAAAGTTAAGTTAATCTGCTATATATCAAAGCGCGGATGGTGGCTGCTTCCAAAATATGCACACCCGGCCGCGCCTGTTTGGCGGTAACGGCCAAGGCTTGCGCCAGTTCCGTTACCGGCATGGGCTGCATGGAGCGCAGCAGGCCGATGCGGTTCAAGCCGTTCAAGAGCCGCAGCGCGATTTTTTCGCCTGTGCGGTCGGTATTCGGGCGCACCAGGCTCGGCGGGCGGAAGATGCCGAGTGAGGCAAAACCCAGTGCGGCAACGTCTTGCTCCAGTCGGCCTTTCATTCGGGTGTAGAAGCCTTTTGATGCGGGGTTGGCGTAGGCAGAAGATACCAGCAGCAACTGCGGCACGCCGTTGGCTTTGGCGGCTTGTGCGAATCGGTATTGGTAGTCGTAGTCGATACGCCATTGTGCCTCTTTGCTGCCCGCGTCTTTCAAAGTCGTGCCCAAACAAGAAAACAGCACATCACCGCGTACTTGATCCTGCCAAGTGTGCGGCTGTTCAAAGTCGATTACATGAACAACAAGCTTGGGGTGTTCCAACGCTACCGGGCGGCGGACGAAAATGCTGACCCGTTCGAATGCGGAATCGTTCAGCAAGGTGTCTAACAACGCGCGGCCTGTTGCGCCGGTGGCACCGATGATGAGGGCGTGCATAAGGTGCTCCTTATTTCGATTTTTCCATCGCCATACGCGACATTTTCAACACGGTTTTGCGCGGCAGCAGCGGAATCACCCATTCCAAGGCAAACTTCAGTTTGCCTTCGTTAAACGCCACCAGCTCGCCTTTTTCCATCGCCTGATAGCCGTATTCGGCCACCGATTGCGCCGATTTGGCGTTTTTCCATGCGCCCACATCCTGCAAACCGCCCGCATCCACAAAACCCGTTGCCACCGCACCGGGGCACAGCGCGGTAACGGTAATGCCGAACTCGCGTACTTCTTCGGCTACTGCTTGGCTGAACGAAGTAACATAAGCTTTGGTAGCGTAATACACCGCCTGCAAGGGGCCGGGCATAAACGAGGCGGTGGACGATACGTTTAGGATTTTGCCGCTGCGCCGCGCCACCATGCCTTGCAGATAGAGGTGGGTCAGCTCTGTCAGCGTGGTGATGTTAAGTTGGATCATTTGCTGTTCTTTTGCCAATTCACGCTCGAAAAAGCGGCCGTGGCCGCCGAAGCCGGCATTGTTGATTAAGATATCCACTTGAATACCCAGTTGTTCGGTTTGGGCAAATATCGATTGTGCAGCTTGCGGCATGGTTAAATCTTGGGCAATAACGGTAATGTGAATGCCATCGTATTGTGCGCGTAATTCGTCTGCCAGTTGGTTGAGTTTGTCTTGCGAACGGGCAACGAGAACCAAATCGCCTCCACGTTTGGCGTGAATACGGGCCAATTCCAAACCGATACCATTGGATGCGCCTGTGATTAATGCAGTGAGTTTCATGTTTTATCCTTTTTAAAATCAATATGTTTATGCTTTTACAACCGCCCGCCACATCATTTCAAAACCGATTTGTTGGTAGTGTGCGGAAGCTTGTGTTTCATGAGTGAGATACTGGATGGTGGTCTCCATCATGTTTTCCATCATCAGTACCGTTAAATCCAAAGGCAGATAAAACCGCCCTAAACGTTCGGCTTCGGCGAGCATCTGCCACATGGGAATAAACGCCTCGCGTACTTGTTGCCGTGTTTCTTGTGCCAATATCGGCGAAGATTCCAATTGCCGCACGGCGGCCCGCTCGCGCGGATGCCGGATGCCCCATGCGATATAGGCGTTCCACCAATGCTGCATTTGTGTTTGCCAATCGTTGTAAACGGCATCGTTTAACAACGCGGCGGCAATATCGTTTTTAATCGCCAAATAAACTTGGTTAAACAGCGCCTCCTTGCTATCGAAATAGGTAAATAACGTACCGGAGGCCACGCCTGCCTGTTTGGCAATATTGGCGGTGCTGGCCGACAAACCTTGTTCGGCAATCAGATTAATGGCGGTTTGAATCAATGCTTGACGCTTTTCTTCACTCAGCGGCCTTGCCATTTTTGTTCCTTTTAGTGAATGACTGGTTAGTCATTATAGGTGTAAAAATAAAATTGTCAATAGGGAAGGGAACAACAGGGAAGTGGTGCTTGGAGGGGCTGGGTGTTTTGCAAAGGTCTTGGGCTTTATTTCCGTTAGCCGGCGGTAAGAACGCTATCGCTGCGAAAACAATGCCTGTCTGAAACGTTTGGCTTATCAAAAACGCGCAAGCTTTGTTTTCAGACAGGCATTGTATGTTTATATCGAAATATGCTGCGTCAAACATTGCGCCAAGAGGTCGAATACCCGTTTCACGCGCGGGTGGGTGACGTTGCGCTGCGGGCGGTATACAGAAGCCAAGATCTTTGCGAAATTCTTTTCGATATCTGAAAACACTTGCGCCATGCTCGGGCTTGATCCGAGCATCTTTACGCCGGGCGGTTTCCTTGTATTGCAAGGTTTCGGCGGCACTGCAAAATATTTTCAGCGCATCGATGCGGTTCATATGATTTTTCCAATTGCAGGAATTCTAAATTCCCAGATTATTCATTTACCGGATAAGCTTTGTAAAACCATAATGATGCTTTACCAAACAGCGCCGAAACACAGCAAGGCCTGTCTGAAAACGCCCACAAAGAAAGGAAAACCGCATGGCAAGAATGTCCCGCGAACGCCTGGCGAAAGCCCTTGAGCAGAAAAAAACCACTTCCGCCGAAGACCATGAGAAAGTGAAAGGCTTGACCAATATCGTGCGTCCGCTACGCAGTTTTATCTTCAAAAAGCCCGACGAATACGGCATGGCCTATGAAGATTGGGTGATTCCCTCCGCCGACGGCACGCCGCTGGAGGCATGGTATATCCCCGCCAAAGAGAAAAGCGACAAGCTGATTATTTTCAACCACGCATTGCCGATGTGCCGCAGCGGATATCCCGGCCATTTCGGCCTGCCGTGGGCGGGTTTCGATGCGGTGGAAATCGACTTCGTTATCCAATACAAACATTTAACCGACGCGGGTTATAACGTTTTAACCTACGATATCCGCAACTGACTGTTTCCTGTATTGGGCGGGTTGCCTACAATCTTCTGCATTTCCACTGCTATGAATAAAGGAGTCTGTCATGTCCCGCAAAACCGATGCCGCCAATCTGGGCATGTCCCTGTTTGCCCATCCTGCCCGTGATCTGAAAGGCAAGCCCGAGGTGTTTACCTATTCGTGGTATGTCTTGTGCAATTTCCGCCACCAAGGCCGTGAGATCGGCTTTGAATGGCATCAGGCCAATTTTGTCGAAAGCGATACCAAAGTGGCCGCCACCGAATTCATGCTGATGGACGCCGGCCGCAAAATCTGGCTGCCGCATGCCGCCAACGAAGCCGTTGACGGAAGCATCGGTGCCGATGCAGACCGTTGCCGCGTTACTTCGTCGTTCGGCACCTTGGCAGGCGATGAAAAGCGCCTGACCCTGCAACTGGACGCTGCGGACGGCGCACTGGATATCGTGCTTACTCTGCGTGCGCAAACCATGTACAACGGCATGGTTGGCGTTTTGCCGCTGTGGGGGCGCATTGTCGTACCAGTTCGCTTTTCCCAATATGGACGTGAGCGGTACGCTGCGCCTGCACGATGAAGTGATCAAGATTCAAGACACCACGGCTTGGCTCGACCGCCAATGGAGGTATCCCACACCCGAAAACAGCGGTTTTGATTTTCTTGGCAACCTGCCGTCTTGGCTGTGGCTGGGCATCACCCTCAATCCGGCGCAAACAGCTGCTCTGTCGTTAGGGGATGTGTGCTACGGCAACGGCGAACACCACGCTTTCGCCACCTTGCTGGACGAAAACGGCCTGCAAAGCAACCATGTGGCAGAACTGGATTACCGCGATGTTTGGCAAAGTGAGCAAACCGGCAACAGCTATCCGGCACGGCTGCATATCCGTATTCCTACCGCCGATATCGAACTGACGCTGACCGCGATGCGGGACAACCCCGAATTCTGCCACGGCGGCGGCACGGTCAACATCAGTGGCTGCCAAAGAAGGGCATTATCGTGGACACGCCATCGAACGCATGGCAATTCTGGAAATGATCGGCGATTGCTTTTAAGCTTGCAAAAAATCGCCCCGAAAGTACGATTGGTTTTCTTGTCAATCCAAGGACGAGAGATAGAAAAAATGCTGGAGCAAGGTGAATTGGATATTGCCGTGATTTGCCATATGGTGGCCGAATTGCATGCGCTGGAAGCGCAGACCGCCGAATGGTTCGGCTTGGAAAAATTAAACCAATTAATCAAGCAATTGCAGCATTTACAACTCGTTTTTACCCGACAGGCAAAATTGAATCATGGAAATCAGAGCAAGCGATAACTGGCAGGCGCTCAAACTATCTTGCCCGGCACAACCAAAAACGCCTGCTGTTCACATTCGGCCTGGTGGCGGCGGAAAACACCCTGTATCTGACCTACCCCTTGTTTTCCGCATTCGCCATCGACGCAATGGTGCGCGGGGAGGTGCTTAAAGCATTGTTATACAGTGTGTTTGTGTTGGTTGTATGGGGCTTGGGGGCGTTGCGGCGCAGCGTGGATACGCGCGTGTTCGCCAAAATGTATGCCGATTTGACCGTTCCCGTGATTGTGCGCCAACGTGCGCAAGGCAGCGATACTTCGGCGATTAGCGCGCGGGTAATGCTGTCGCGCGAATTGGTGAATTTCTTTGAAATCCATTTGCCTACGTTGATTATGTCCGGTTTCTCTTTAGTGGGTGCGGGGGTTATGCTGTTGGTTTTGGAATTTTGGGCAGGGGTGGCGGCTGCGGCCGTATTGCTGGTGTTCGGCCTGATGCTGCCGCGCTATTCCCGAATCAACGACGGTTTGTATGCCCGCTTAAACAACCGCTTGGAAAAGGAAGTGAGCCTGATTGAAGGGGCGAACCACCGGCAGCTGCAACGGCACTACCGGCATACGGCGCATTTGCGCATCCGTTTGTCTAACCGGGAAGCGCGGGGCTTTTTATGGATAGGCGTGGCGATGGCGGCGGTGTTCGGCACGGCGGTGGTGCAGTTGGGCAGCCGCACGGTAAGCGCAGGGCATATTTATGCAGTGATGACGTATTTGTGGACGTTTGCCATCGCATTGGACGATGGGCCGCGTCTGCTGGAAGAGTTCTCCAAATTGAAAGACATCGGCAAACGGGTGGATGTGGGGTAACGGTAGCGAATCAACTTACCCTGCTAACGGTGTTGCTGCGTTTTGTTTTGTTCTGCGTTGTTTTGCTATGACAGGCCGTCTGAAAAATTTTCAGACGGCCTGTATGCTTTTGCGTATTTCGTTTTACTTTGCTGCGGCGTTGCCGGCCTTAGCCTGAAGAGAACGGTTTGGTAAGCTGCTGAAACGGCAACAGAACCGGTTCCGTATCTGTGTACGGTGTCCTGTATCGAAAATGTGTTAACCCGCTATAAACCACCCAGCCAAGCGCGCACTTGCCGGTTAACTTCTTGCGCCTGCGCCCCCCGAACCGCCAGTTTGACACCGTCGCGCTCGCTGCCGCCTTTGACCGACAGCCCCGTTAAAACGGTGCAGCCTGTGCATAAGCGTTTCACATCGTCAAAACCGCTGCCGACGCCGTAGCCGCCGTAGGTGTTGAACGGCACCACGGTTTTGCCGCGCAAATCGGTGCGCGAGAGCCAGCTTTTCACCGGCGGCGGCAACTGCATGCCCCAAGTGGGGAAGCCGAGATAAATGGTGCGGTAAGCGCGCACATCGCGCGCCAGCGGTTTGAGCGGCGGCAGGTAGCCCCGTTCGTTTTCGCGCCGCACCTGTTCCACCGCCGCGCGGTAGTTTTGCGGATACGGTGTTTGCGTGTCCAATTCCGCCAAGTCGCCGCCGGTTTGCTGCTGAATCATGCGGGCGACGGCGGCGGTGTTTTGCGTGCGGCTTAAATAGACAATCAGCGGTTTGTTTTTTGCTTGGGGTGCGGTTTCGGCGTGGGCGGCGGTGCCGACCGCTGCCAGAGCAATCATCAATAAGGCTTTCATTTTCATCTTAAACTCCTGAAATTCCTGATTCTGCGGCGGTCTCGCGGCTGCGCCCCAGCGGCCAGCGTTTTACCAGCGCGGCAAACGCGGGGTTTACCAACAACATCGCCGCCAACGTGGCGGCAAACAGCCACGGCAGATTCTCCACCCCGCCGGCCGCGCCGAATTCGTCGCGAATCGGGCGCAGCACATAATAGGCGGCCAGCAGGAAAAACACATAGGCGAAAGAATAGGCAAACAGGCGGTATTCGTTGGCTTGCAGTGAAAACAGGCGCTGTATTGTTTGGTGTAAGGCAGACATGACGGCGCTTCCGATGGGTGGGTTAAAGGGTTTTCAGACGGCCGGATATTGGGTTTCCAACTCAAACCGCGTTTGAAAAATGCCTGTCTGAAAAGCCGTAGGTCGGGCATTTATGCCTGACTTTTACTGTGGGTGCGGGCTGTGTCGGGCATAAATGCCCGACCTACCACTGTAACGCCCGTTTATGGCTTGCCTGTTGTAAACCCAACATTAAACAGCCGTCTGAAAACCCCGGTTCCGGCAAAATCAAGGCTTGGCGAACTGCGCTTTTACCGCTTCCCAATCCCGTTTCACGCTGTCGGGTTCTTGCGCCAGAGGCAGGTTGTCGCGGTCGGCTGCGCCGTTTAAGCCTTTATCCGCCTTCATCGGCGCAAACAGCGCGGCGAAGTCGGTGGTTTTCGCACCGCGTTCCGCTTCCAGCTCCACCGTTTTGCCCCATGCTTCGGGCGTGTGGAGGCTGTTTACCAACACTTCCGCCAACTGGCTGCGCGCAATCACGCCGTCTTGCGGCGAGCCGGTGCGTTTGGTGTCGCCTTGGCGCAGCAGCAGTTTTTGCTGGTCGGGCCGGATCGCGCACCAAGGCGCGCACGGTGTAGCCCTGCCGTTTTGCTTCCGGCACCACATGGCGGCCGATGCTGCCCGTTGCCCCTACCACCAATACGGTTTGCCGCGCCCCGCCGTTTGCGCGGTTTGCGAAGCGGAAGAGACCGCCGCCGAATCGCCGGCATGACTGCACGCCGCGGCCATCAGGGTGGACAAACCGAGCAGGCCGATGGGTAATAGACGCTTGGGTAAAGTGAATGCAGGCATGGTTTTTCCTATCTTTGAAAGGGTTACGGAATTCAGACAGGCACATCATAAGCCAAACGCTTCGGCTTGATTAGCGGGGGAAAACCGCATGACGTTATGAAGAAAATTCAATAATCGGGAAAGAAGGGTGTGGGGAGGCCGTCTGAAACGTTCCGGTGTTTTCAGACAGGCATTTTATTGTGATGGAAAAACTCGCGAATCGGGCAAAAGAAATGCCTGTCTGAAACAACAGGCAAGGGATGGTTTATTTTAATAAAGGCAGCTCGGCCAATAAATTCTTTAGTTTAATCACCGCTTGCGGCATCGGCTCGGCAATGGTCAAACCGACCAAATCGGCGGCGCCGGCAATATCCCGAATAATGCGCACCACATCGGCAACGCGGATACCGTCGGGGTCTTTGCCTACCGCGATGCGGAATTCCGCCGGATCGAGCACGTCCAAATCCAAGTGCACCATCACTTTGCTTTTGCCCGTTTGTTTCAGCCAATCCAACACCGCACGGCTGTCGGCGGCAACTTCTGCCGGCACGAGCGATTGCACGCCGAGATCAATCTGCCGCTGTACCGCTTCGTCCACCGAACGCAGGCCGACAATCAGGGCATCTTGCGGTTTAACCGTGGCAGGCAGCATGTCAATGATGGCCTGATCGCCCGTGCCCAGCAGTTTGGCCAGCGCCATCGCGTGATAGCCGTTGTAGCTGTCCGTCGGCACGGTCAAATCGCGGTGCGCATCCAGCCAAACCACCGCCACATCGTCGCGGTATTTGCCTGCCAGATAGGCAAACGGCGGCACGCTCACGGAACACTCGCCACCCAAAGTAACGATGCGTTCGGGTTGGTATACCTCGATGATGGCCAGCGCGGCTTGCAATTGCCGTTTCAAAACGGCGTAGGCTTGGATGCCGTTTTCGGTTCGGATGTCTTCTTCGTCCAGCGACAGGCAAACCGGCACGGCGGCTTGGGAGCAATCGCCGGCAGGCGCCAGCCATTCCAGCAATTGGCTGCCCCAATAATAGCCTTGCGCGGCGTCTTCGGGCGGCAGTTCCGGCACCAAGGCGGCGATATTGTGAATTTCCCCGCCTTGCCATTGCGGAAAGGTCAGGCGCAGGGTTTTGTTTGCAGAAGGGTTCATGGTAAGCATTCCTGAAGAGGTTGGGAAAGGAATCGCGCCCAGTTTATAATGCCGATATATTTAAAACAATTACTGTCTTTTTAAACAGATACTATCAAAAAGGATAGCACTGATGTCGATGCGGCAATTCAAACACTTGATTCCCTTAAATCAAACGCCTTTCGGCTATACGCTCAGCATGATACAGGGCAAATGGCGCTTGGCGATTTTATATTGGCTGGTGGAAGTGGAATGCGTGCGCTTTAACGAGTTGCAACGCCTGTTGGGCTCGATTACCTACCGCACGCTGAGCAGCCAGTTGAAAGAAATGGAAAGCGACGGCTTGATTATCCGCACCGAGTATCCGCAAATCCCGCCCAAAGTGGAGTACCGTTTATCCGATAAAGGCCGCTCACTCTATCCGATTATGCAGGCGATGTGTGCATGGGGTGAGGGGTTTACCGGCGCTGCCGATGGTTCGTAACGGCAGTTCATCTTATAGAAGCGGATTCGAGCGCGTGATTGGTTGGGATGCCTGTCTGAAAAGAATGCCTGTCTGAAAAACATTTTGGCGTTTCAGACAGGCATTCTTTTCAGACAGGCATTTCATCATGCCGCAAACATTCCGCCAGCGCCTGCAACAAAGGCGAGCCGGCGCGGCGGTTGGGGTAGTAGAGGTGATAGCCGGGGTAACGGACGGCCCAGTCGTCCAACACGGTTTTCAGACGGCCTGAGGCCAATTCGGCGGTGATGGAATCGCGCGGTGTCCAGATCAGGCCGTGGCCGGCGCAGGCGGCGCGTTGCAGCAGCTCGGACGTGTTGGCGGTAAAGCGGCCGTTGGTTTGTACACTAATCGTTTTGCCGTTTTGTGCGGGGTCGGCGAATTCCCAGTTAAGCAGGTTGCCGTAGGTGGGCAGGCGCACGCTGAGGCAGGTGTGGCCGGTTAATTCGTGCGGGGTGCCGTGTTGCGCAAGATAGTCGGGCGAGGCCGTCACGCACATTTGCATATCGTCGGAAATCCGCAGCGCAATCATGTCTTTAGCGATATCGTCGCCCAAGCGGATGCCGGCATCGTAGCGCTCGGCAACAATATCGATCAGGCGATTTTCGCTGATCAGCTCCAGCGAAATGCCGGGGTGCTGCTGCATAAAGCGTTCGAATTTTTCCCACAACACATAGCGGAAGGCGTGTTCGTTGCCGTTGATGCACAGGCTGCCCTGCAAACTGCCTTACACGATTTATTTATCGGCGAAGTGGCCGGCGCATGGGCGGACGACCGTATTTTTGAAAACGGGCATTGGAAATTCGACGAAGCGCCTGATGATTTGAAAACGCTGCACTATGTGGCAGGCGGGCAGTTTTATCGGATTGGTAAAGGGCTGACTGTTGAAAAAGGCTTTGATACGCCGTGAAATCTGCGGCGGTCGGGGCTTTTGCGAAATTTAAACCACTATGTTTCGGCATCTCAACAATCTGCGTCAAGCCCGAGTATGACGAAACGGTTTTTTTCAGACGGCCTCGGCGACAATAAAAGCGGTGCACATTGCACCGCTTTCGCTTTGTCTGCACACACCGTTATTTCACACCTTGCCACCATTTTTCCTGTGGCAGATTATCCGTGCCGAAAATCTGCCCGATTTTCGGTGTGGCCACTTGGTAAGGCTTGCCTTGTGCGGCTTGGGTAAAACGCTCGATCGGGTCTTTCCAGTTGTGATAGGCCAAATCGAATTTCGCCCAATGAATCGGCACCGCCACTTTCGCCCCCACTTCTGCCGCCGCCTGTGCCGACTGCTCGGGGAACATATGGATTTGCGCCCAGTTTTCGTTATAAGCACCGTTTTCCATAAAGGCGATGTCGAACGGGCCGTATTTTGCGCCGATTTCTTTGAAATGTTTGCCGTAGCCGCTGTCGCCGTTGAAATACAGCGAGAAATCCGCCG
>NZ_JAUNHL010000024.1 GCF_030523955.1 Neisseria sp. | reverse complement strand
ATGTGCTTATGAGGTGCTGTTTCGAAAAACGTTGCGCTTGGTTTGACAATTCAAGGGGTTAAAATCCGCATCTGCAACGTTAAAAATGCTTACAAGGTGTTCAACCTTA
Source organism: Neisseria sp. (assembly GCF_030523955.1). Lineage (GTDB taxonomy): Bacteria > Pseudomonadota > Gammaproteobacteria > Burkholderiales > Neisseriaceae > Neisseria. The sequence goes on along the minus strand of NZ_JAUNHL010000024.1, from coordinate 39,979 downwards.
TTGCGCTTAGTTTGACAATTCAAGCTCAAAAAACCACCGTTGCGTGTGTCAACAGCCCCGTCGACGACCATATTCCGACAAAGTTTTCGGTTGCGCCACCCACCAAGCCAGCAGGCATTCGGCGGCCAATAATGCGCCAAGCAGCCCCATTGGCACCGACCACGAAGCGGTAAAATCGTAAAGCATTCCCATGCCCAAAGGCCCCAGGATAGCAATGGCATAACCCACGGCCTGCGCCATACCCGAGAGCGCTGCTGCTTCGCTGCTGCTATCAGTACGCAGCGCAAACAGCATCAGCACCATCGAAAACGTACCCGAACCGCCGATACCGGTCAGCACTACCCACAACCACGCCCAATTTGCCGGCGAAATCCAGATGCCTAACACACCGGCACACATCAGCGCCGATACGGCAACGCTGAATAGCGGACGGTTACCGCTTTTACCGAACCAAGCCGACACCGCCAACACACCCAATAAAGAAGAAATCTGAAACAGCGACATATAATTGCCCGCCGCCAGCGCCGAGAGTCCTTTGGCCTGCAACACCGAAGGCAGAAAATTCACCAGCGAATAAAACCCCAGCGATTGCACCCCCATAAACACGCTGATCATCCAAGCCTGCGGCGAGCGCCAGACCGCCACACCGCTGCCGGCCGTTTCCACCGACGCAGGCGGTACCGCCAATCGGTTGCGCAAGGCATACCAAATCACAAACGCCGCCAACGCCGTCAGCAACCAAATACCGAGCGACCACCGCCAGCTGCCCCATTGCGCCAGCGGCACCGAAACGGCCGAAGCCAAGGCCGCCGATACCGACATCGTGGCCGACAGCGTGCCGACCACCAAACCGATGCGGCTCGGTAAGTTGCGTTTGGCCAAAGCCGGCAGCAATACATTGCCCGCCGCAATGGCCGCCGAGAGCACCACCGTACCCAGCAGCAGGAAATTCACCGAAGAGCCGCTAATCCGCAGCGCAATACCCGCCATCATCAGCACCATCGACCACGGCAGCACCTGCGCCATGCCCCATTTTTTCGCCGCCCACACCGCCATCGGCGAAAACAAGGCGAACACCGCCATCGGCGCGGCGGCAATCAGGCCGATATAGGAAGCGGAAACACCGAGATCATTCTGAATAAAGGGCACCACCGGCCCCAACGCAACCAGCGGCGAGCGCAGATTGGCAGCCATCAGAATCACCGCGCAAAGCAGCAGTGCCAGCGATACCGGGCGGGCGTGTCGGCGGGAAGAGGAAGAATTCATCATTCGTTTATGTATCCGGTTGATCAATAGGCCGCTTGGTTAAGCCGGCGCAAGATTTGCATTTAATAAAACGGCGGAAAAGTCTATGCCTGTCTGAAAAAACGAACCGATCTTTTTTCAGACAGGCATGGTCGCTTTGCGTTTATTTTTAAAAATGAAAACGCCCGCGTTTCACCGACAAACCGTCGCGGGTAATCCGGTCGGCCAGGCCGTGGTTGCGCAGTGCGTGGGTAAGCGCCACCGCCAGCCCGTCGGCCGCATCGGCCTGCGGCGTACCCGACAAACCCAGCATGGTCACCACCATATGCTGTACCTGCTCCTTCGCCGCCTTGCCTTGTCCCACCACCGCCTGTTTGACCTGCAAAGCGGTATATTCGTGTACCGGCAACCCGCGCATCACCAGCGCCGCCATCGCCGCGCCGCGCGCTTGCCCCAGCATCAGGGTAGCCGCCGGATTCACGTTCACAAACACTTGCTCCACCGCCGCCACATCCGGCCGGTACTGTTCGATGATTTCCGCAATGTGCTCGACAATCACACCGATGCGACCGGCCAATTCATCATTGGGCAGCGTTTTGATGCAGCCGGAAGCCACATAAACATGCTCGCGCCGCACCACATCGATCACCCCGAAGCCGGTTACGCGGCTGCCGGGATCGATACCGAGGATACGCAAAGGGCGGGTAGCATTCATTCGTGTTCAAACCATTCAAATAACCATTCAAAAGCCCTGCCATTATAGCCCAAAGCCGCCCTTTCCGATAAAATCGGAGCCGCACATCATCAGAAAGAACATCATGAACCCCACCACTTACCAACAAGCGCTCGAGCGCATCGAAATTCCCGGCACCGGCCGCACACTGGGCAGCGAAAAAGCCGTCAAAACCCTGCGCGAAGCCGAGGGCGCACTGCATCTCTCACTAGTATTCGGCTTCCCCATCGGCAGTTTTCACCAAACACTGGCCGAACACATCCAAAGCGCGTTGAGCGCCGCCGGCAACACCTTGCCGGTACACCTCGACATCCGCGCCGACATCACCGTCCATCAGGTGCAACCGGGCGTTTCCACCATCCAAGGCGTGAAAAACATCATTGCCATCGCTTCGGGCAAAGGCGGCGTCGGCAAATCCACCACCACCGCCAATCTGGCAATGGCAATGGCCCGCATGGGTGCGCGCGTAGGCGTGCTCGATGCCGACTTATACGGCCCCAGCCAGCCCACCATGCTGGGCGTGGCCGGCATCAAACCCGATCAGGCAAGCGGCAAACTGGTGCCGGTAACCGCCGACGGCGGCATCCAAGTGATGTCGATCGGTTTTCTGGTCGATCCCGATCAGGCGGTGGTCTGGCGCGGCCCGATGCTCAGCCAAGCGCTGCAACAGCTGCTGTTTCAAAGCGAATGGGACAATGTCGACTACCTCTTCATCGACCTGCCGCCCGGCACCGGTGATATCCAACTCACCCTGTCGCAAAAAATCCCGGTTACCGGCTCGGTAGTGGTCACCACCCCGCAAGACATCGCCCTCATCGATGCGCGCAAAGCCGTAGATATGTTCCGCAAAGTCAACATCCCGATTTTCGGCGTACTGGAAAACATGTCGGTACACATCTGCCCGCAATGCGGCCACAGCGAAGCCATCTTCGGCAGCGACGGTGGCCGCAACCTGGCCGAAAAACTGAACGTACCGCTGCTCGGCCAGCTGCCGCTCGCCCTGCCCGTGCGCGAAGCGATGGACAACGGCCGCGCTTTGGATCTGCAACAAAACCACCCGCAAATCGCCGCTATCTACCAACAAGCCGCCCTCAGCGTGGCACTGGCGGTGGCCGATAAAAGCAAAGACTTCAGCGGGCGTTTTCCGAAGATTGTGATTGAATAAGCTTGGGTCGTTTTTGAAAGCACAATGCCTGTCTGAAAGAAAGTTTTCAGACAGGCATTTCTATAAAAAATAAATATATTTTTCGATACGATCCCGCTATAAAATGCGCGCAAGATGCTCAATCTTGCTGGGCTTTTTGCCTTGCATCTGCGGATTTTTCCTCAAAAAACCGCTTCGCAAGCATTCAGACTACACTTGCTATAGCGGATTCACACATTTTAGATACAAGGCACAGAACGCCGTAGCGAAAGTTAAGTTAATCCGCTATAGGAATCGGTTGCGAATTACGGATGTAGGTTGGCTGTTTTAATGTGGTATCGATAAATAACTATATGCCCGTCTGAAAAGAACAGCAAGCGGCGGTGGCTTTGTGGCCTGCGCTTGCTGTTTTTTATTAAGGTTGAGGCTAATCTACCAGCTTGATTTTGCCGCGCATATTGGCCAGATGGCCAGGGAAGCTGCAGAAAAATTCGTAATCGCCTGCCGAAAGTTGGGCCGGGTCGATACGGATACCGGCCTCTTCTCCGGGCCCAATCAGCGGAGTATGGGCAAGCACGCGTGTGTCGCCGGCTTTTAAGAAATGATTGTTCGCTCCGGCGGAGGCGCCGTCGCTCACGATCGCATCGACATCGGCGGCTTTTGCAATCACCAAATCATGCCCCATGGCGGTTTTCGGCAGGGTACCGGTATTTTTCAGGGTGATGTCGAAGCTTTTGCAGGCTTTGCTGATGGCAATTTCGCCGGTGTTGTACTTCATGGTGTCGTTTGCCTCTACCGTTAGGGAGCAGTTGCCTGCGGCAGCGTTTGATGCGGCAGGGGATGAGGATGCTGCTGGTGCGGATGCGGTTGCGGCAGGTGTGGCGGCACTGGCTGCCGGTGAAGCGGATTGGCTGGCCGGCGGAGTTTGGTCGGTTTTTTGCGAACAGGCGCTTAAGCCGAGTATGGCTGCGCCAATCAGGGTTAAATAGTATTTCATGACATGGGTTCCTTATATCTGTGCGGCTTTCAAACTGTCGAGTTGGTGAAGACCGGGAAAAAAACAGGCTGTCGGGTTGATCGGATTCAGACAGCCTGAAAGGGTTTGCTGCTTGCTATTGATTGTCGGGGCGTGAGTTGGCCGATACCGAAGGCGGTAATTCGGGTAGCATACGGGCGGATTCCGGCACTTTGCCCGACAAGGTTTTCAGGAAAGCGGAAATGTTGTCGACTTCTGACTGCGGAAGCTGTTTGCCCAATTGCGCTTCGCCCATGATGGCAACGGCTTTTTCCAGCTCCCATACGCTGCCGTCGTGGAAGTAGGGAGAAGTCAACGCCACATTGCGCAGGCCGGGTACGCGGAATACGAATTTATCATTTTCTGCTTTGGTTACCTCAAAGCGGCCTTCGTCATGCTTTTTACTGCCGGTGAATTGCCAGTACGGCCCTTTTACCAAACCGAATTTCTGGAAAGAGTTTCCGCCGAGGTTTACTCCTTGGTGGCAGGCGATACAGCCGTTGTTGATAAACGAACGCACGCCTTGCTTCTCTTGCGGCGTCAGCGCATTGACGTTGCCGCGCAGATAGTCGTCCCATTTGGAGGGGGTGAGCAGCGTGCGTTCGAACGCGGCAATGGCGTCGGTGATGTTTTCAAAGTTCACCGCTCCGCCTTTATCGGCATAAGCTTTCTTGAATTGAGCCTGATATTCGGGAATGTCGGCGATTTTTTTCGCTACCGAGGCTTTATCGATATTGGCCATTTCAACAGGATTAAGCAGGGGGCCGCCGGCCTGTTCTTCCACTGTGGCCGCGCGGCCATCCCAGAATTGGCTGCCTAATAGGGCGGCATTCAGTACGGTCGGTGAATTACGCCCGCCCATTTGGCCTTTGTGCCCCTGGCTGGTCGGCGTATTGTCTACCCCGGCGCTGGCTAGGTTGTGGCAAGAGTTGCAGCTTACGGTGTTACCGCGCGAAAGGCGCGAATCAAACCATAATTGATGACCGAGGGCGACTTGTTCGGGCGTAAACGGATGGGCTTTTTGCATTTCTTGCGGGCTGGGCAAGGGCTGAAACAGGCTTTGTGCCTGTTTCAGCAAAGCTTTGTCTTCTTCGGAGGCATTGCTGTGGTCGGCTGCTGCCGAGGCCGGCGCAGCGGCGGTTGAAGAAGCGCTGTTTGCCGGTGCGTTTTGCGCTTTCTCTTGCGAACACGCGCTTAATCCGAGCACCGCCGCAGCAATCAAAGTCAGATAATATTTCATGGTATATGCTCCTGAGTAATCATGATAAACATCACTTATTTTTATAATCATTTTTTTATAATTGAAACCTTTGCGAAACAATATTGCCTCGCTCTTTGTTGTTTCTCTGTATAAATATACGAATGTTTGTTTTATTCATTTTGGGTGAGTTTTCTTAAAATTTCCTTAAGAATAGAAATTATTTTTCATGTAAAAGGTGCCAACGCAAACCAATTGACTTTAATCAATATGAATAACCAGGAGGTGCAACAAAAATGCCTGTCTGAAAACTTTTCAGACAGGCATTGGATTTAGTTTATAAAATTAAAACATTAATTTCAGATAAATATCTTAATCAATCTGTGCAACCGTTACCGACAGATTACGGATGGCGGCGAGAGAACTGTCGGCCTGATTCATTTGGCCGCGGAATTTGGCCATATTGATGCTTTCCATTTTGCGGGTCGGCAGGGCGACGGCAGCCGGGTTGACATGCTGGCCGTTGATGCGGGCTTCGTAGTGAAGGTGCGGACCGGTAGAGCGGCCGGTGCTGCCGACATAACCGATGATGTCGCCGGCTTTCACGCTGCTGCCGATTGGTGCATAGGCGCTCATGTGGCCGTAGAGGGTTTCCACGCCGTTGGTGTGTTGCAGCATCACGGTGTTGCCGTAGCCGCCTTTCCAACCGCGGAAGGTAACGTTACCGTCTGCCGGTGCGCGAATCGGCGTACCTTCGGGAGCCGCATAGTCGATACCGGTGTGCATTTTGATGTAGCCCAATACCGGATGCACGCGTGTGCCGTAAGGTGAGGAAATACGGGTGTATTCCACCGGTTGTACGTTAAACGCATTCATTTGTTTAAACGGTTTGCCTGCGGCATCGTAATAGCTGCCGCCTTCATCGCCTGTACTGTACAGATAGGCTTTATAGCCCTTGCCGCTTTTAATCACTTCGGCGGCCAAGATGTCGCCGGTGGCCATTTCTTGGCCGCGGAAATACATGGTATTGAACAACAGGCGGATTTGGTCGCCCGGTTTCAGGGAGTCGATGTCGAATTTATCACTGAAAATATCACGCAATGATTCGCGCAATTCAATGCCGACCCCGGCTTGCGCCAAGGCACCTTGCGCAGAAGTGCGGATGATCACCGAACGGAGGGTAGGCATGGTTTGCATGGAGATTTCGGAAGTGGAAGCCTGCCATTTGCCGTTGATTTTCTGGATGGCCTGCAGGTTCAATTCGCCGTTGTCGTCGTCATCGAAAAATTGGACATCGGTGGCATCACCGGTGGAATCGATGCGCACGCTTACCGATTGGCCGGGGCGCAAAGGTTTGGTGCTCTTGGCGGCAGCGCTTTTGATGCTTTCTTTGGGTATGTTCAAGCGGGCCAATACATCGGCCAAATTATCGCCGGCCTGTACGGTTTCTTCGGTCCAGTAGCTGCTTTGGAAGGTTTCGTTTTTCACGAATACCGCCGGCAATTCCTGTACAACACGCTCGGTTTTATAAGGGCTTTGCGGCAGCGGTTCGTTCACTGCATAGGCGGTCATTACGGCGGATACGGGCAATAAAAAGCCCAACACCGACCAGCGTACCGGGCGGTGCAGCGATTTTTTGTTGGAGGTGGGTTTCGTCACGGTTCTGTTGTCCTAAATCAAGCGCCCGCAGTTTGCCCGGCAAACGGGTGTTAACGCACATTTCCGGCAAAATCGGCGGGGAAGGATTTATCTTAAAAACGCCGTCGGACGACGCTGTATTCTCATTAAAAACCGTTGGCAGTATCGGCGGAACGGGCAATCAATCCGGCGGAAAAATACTGCACACGGTTTGTTTTTTTGTTATCAAGTTTTGGTGTCAGTCGTTATTATCGGGGCGAACCTGGTGGAAGACACTAGGGTTTTCTATTTTTTACCTTTTTTAGTATTTTACCATAAATACAGGCAGCTAGCTCGAAAACGGCGGAAAAACTTTCGGTGACGGGCGCGAAATGGCGTAAAATAAAGGCCTTTCCGATCCCCGTTTTCTGCATGTTATGAATCTCACTTTGGCTGTTCCCGCTCTTAATTGGGGCGACGAAACCCGCCTGCCGCAACTGACCGTACCCGGTTTGAACCAATTGCTGCGGTTCGGCCGTTTTAGTGCTGCGCCGCAAACGGCCGCCGGGTTTTTCGCCGCTTATTTATGGCAGGGCAGCCTGCTGGCGATGGCCAAACAGGCGTTGGCGCTGCCTGATGGTCAGCCGGCAGTATTTGCCAGCCCGGTGTGGCAGCAGATGGGGATGCACCGCATGAGTATGCTCGGCGGTGGCGAAATCGGTATTACGGCGGAAGAGGCGGCCGAATTGTGCGGCGGGCTCACCCGGTTTTATGCCGATATAGGCTGGCGCTTTTTGGCTTACCGCCCCGATTTGTGGCTGCTGGTTTTGCCGCAAGAGGCCGATTGGCAGGCGGAGTCCTTGCTGAATGTGCTGGGCGAGGTAGACGGCACTATGCGCGCGGAAGGTGCGGGCAGCCGCAGTTGGCTGTCGGCGCAAACCGAAATCCAGATGTGGCTGCACAATCATGAGCTCAACACCGCGCGAACGGCGGCCGGGCAGCCTGCCATTAACGGCGTTTGGCTGTGGCGGGATTTGACCGGCACGCTGACGGATGCGCCACTGCTGGCCTGCGACAGCGCATGGGCGGATGCCTATCCGGGCGTGCGTACCGACGCACCGTACGATTATGCCGCCTGGTGCGCGATGGCGGCGGATGAGAGAGCCGATGGCGGCGTGATTTTTCTCGACGATTTATTAACCGCCGCCCATACCGGCGATGTATGGGCTTATCAGGAAACGCTGCAAGCGTGGGACGAGCGCTTTTTCATGCCTGTTTGGCAAGAGTTGCGCAGCGGACGCTTAAAACGTTTTATTTTGGCTACCGACGGCGTCGACGGCGGTATCCTGCAATTGTCCGCCAAAGCCGGCCGTGCGTTTTGGAAGCGGCAGCGCGTGTTCCAAGGCAAACTCGGCGCTTGATAAGCAGATTTTTCAGACAGGCACAGTAAACAATAAGAGAAAATGCCTGTCTGAAACCTTGCCAAGATTTCTTTATCTTTATCCGAATCCCTATATTTTCTTAAAATTTCAGAAACCGAATGTCGAACAAAATCCAAATCCGATCCTACAATCCCGATGACTGCAACACGTTGATGGCGGCGGGTGCCGATCCGCTCTTGGCGCGGCTGTTTGCCGCGCGCGCGGTGGCCGAGCCGCATCAGTTGGCCGATAAATTATCCGGCCTGATACCGTTTACCGAATTGAAGGGCTGCGAAGAGGCGGCTTGCCGCCTGGCCGATGCAGTGGCGCGGCGGGAAAACATCCTGATTGTGGCCGATTACGACGCCGACGGTGCCACGGCCTGCGCGGTGGCGGTAACAGGCTTGCGGAGCATGGGAGCGGCGGTGGATTTTCTGGTACCCAACCGCTTCGAGCACGGTTACGGTTTAACGCCGGAATTGGCGGAACTGGCGGCGGCGCAAGGTGCGCAGATTTTGATGACGGTAGACAACGGCATCGCCAGCCTAGCCGGTGTGGCGCGGGCGCAGGTGCTGGGCTTGGAAGTGATTGTTACCGACCACCACCTGCCCGCCGAACAGGTACCCGACTGTTTGATTGTGAACCCCAACCAAGCCGGTTGCACTTTTGCCAGTAAAAGCCTGGCCGGCGTAGGGGTGGTTTTTTACGTATTGATGGCGCTGCGTGCCCAATTGCGTGCGCGCGGTGCGTTTTCAGACAGGCCTGAACCGAATCTGGGCGAATTGCTCGATTTGGTGGCGCTGGGTACGGTGGCCGATGTGGTGGGGCTGGACTACAACAACCGCATTCTGGTGTCGCAGGGTTTGAAACGGATGCGTTCGGGCAAAATGCGGCCGGGTATCCGCGCCTTGTTTAAAGTGGCGCGGCGCGACTGGCGCAAGGCGCAGCCCTTCGATATGGGCTTTGCGCTGGGGCCGCGCATCAATGCGGCGGGGCGTTTGGAAGATATGTCGCTCGGCATTGCCTGCCTGCTGGCGGAAGACGACGAAACCGCCGAAGCGCTGGCCGGCCAGTTGAACGATTTGAACATCGAGCGGCGCGAAATCGAGCAATCGATGCTGCAAGACGCGCTCGACAGCTTCCCCGAAGTGTTGCCGGCCGGCCAGACCACCGTGGTGGCCTACCGCGACGATTTCCATCAGGGCGTGGTCGGCATTGTTGCCAGCCGCCTGAAAGAGCGGTTTTACCGCCCGGCCATCGTCTTTGCGCCGGCGGACAACGGCGAGGTACGCGGCTCCGGCCGTTCGATTCCCGCGCTGCATTTGCGCGATGCGCTGGACTTGGTGTCCAAGCGCCATCCCGATCTGATTTTGAAATTCGGCGGCCACGCCATGGCGGCCGGCTTGAGCATACGCGAAGAGAATATCGCCGCTTTTCAGACAGCCTTCGAGCAGGCGGTGCGCGAATCGGTGCGCGAAGAAGATTTGTCGCAAACCTATGTTACCGACGGCAGCCTGGCCGCCGCCGACATTACCTTGGAGCGCGCGCAAACCCTGGCTTTGCAGGTGTGGGGGCAGGGGTTTGCGCCGCCGAGTTTTACCGACGAATTTGCCGTTGTCCGCCAGCAGCCGATGGGGGTGAACCACAAAAAAGTATGGCTGCGCAAAGACGGTTTCGAATTCGAAGCGATGTTCTGGCGGTGCACCGAAACCATTCCCGAGCGCATCCGCACTGTTTACCGGCCGGTGGCCAACGAATGGCGCAACCAAACCGAGTTGCAGCTTTATATCGATTATTGGGAAGCGGCTTGATGAAAACGATGTGGCTGTTTTTATTGTTGGCCGCCGTCGGCAGCAGCGTGTACCACATCGGCCAGAAATCGCTGCACAGCGTGCCGGCCAACCCCATGCTGATACTCAGCCTGTACTATGCCGCCGCCTTTGCGCTCAGCATCGTGTTGATGCCGCTGTTTGGCCGAAGCGGCCGGCCTTGCTGCCAATTGGCGGGTGTGGCTGGTGGCGCTGGGCATACTGATGATCGAGCTGGGCTTTCTGCTGGCCTACCAGAGCGGCGGTTCGGCGCAATGGTCGGGCGTGGCGGTGAACGGCGCCGCCGCTTTGTTGCTGATACCGGTGAGCCTGTTGTTTTTTCAGGAACAGTTCTCGTGGCACAAAATCCTCGGTATCGTGCTGACTTTATCCGGCATGTATTTTTTGGTGAAAAAATAATTGGAAATGCCTGTCTGAAAGCTTTCAGACAGGCATTTGAAACATTGAATCAAACAAGGAAAGAATTATGGCTTTGGAAGTTTACCTCGTGCGCCACGGCAAAACCGTGTTCAATACCACCGGCCGCCTGCAAGGCTGGAGCGATTCGCCGCTGACGCCGGAAGGCCGCCGTGTGGCCGAGCGGCTCGGGCGCGGGCTGGCCGAGCGCGGCATCCGCTTTGACGCCGCCTTTTCCAGTACCGCCCCGCGTGCCGCCGAAACCGCGCGCATTATTCTGGAACACAGCCGCCAAAACGAATTGGCGCTTACCCAGCTGCCCGATTTGCGCGAATACTGCTTCGGCGGTTTCGAAGGTGAACTGAGCAGCCGTTTGCACCAAATCCTCACCGCATCATTGGGCCTGCCCGATACCGATGCCTGGCTGCAAGCCTACCGCCAAGCCGATCATCACCTCTTGGCCGAAACCGTTGCCGCGCTGGACGAATTGCAATTGGCGGAAACCGAAAACCAGTTTGTCGGCCGCCTGCAAAACGGCATGGCCGAAGTGGCCGCGCGCAGCCGACAAGCCGGCCGCGTGCTGGTGGTGTCGCACGGCATGGCGATTACCGCGCTGCTCAAAAGCATCGACTTCAACATCATCGAATACCGCAGCCTGGAAAACGCTTCCGTTTCCCGCCTGGTACACGATCAGAGCGGTTGGCGTATCGAAGGCATCGGCGACACCTCTTTGCTGGCGGCGGAATAAAGAAACCAAGCAAATGCCTGTCTGAAAACTTTTTCAGACAGGCATTTGGTTTGGCAGGATGTTGATATCCCGTCATACTCGGGCTTGACCCGAGTATCTGTTATTTCTTCAAAAACAACCAAATGATCGGATCAAGCCTGAGCTTGATGCACGTGTTTGAACGTATCGAAAAGAATTTTGCAAAGGCCTCACTTTTTCTCAAAGCGGATTGGCTGTATCGGCGCTATAGCAGATTTAATTACTTCGATACAAGGCAGCAAGCCGCAGACAGTACAAGTAGTACGGAACCGATTCTGTTGCCGCTTCAGCGGCTTACAAAATCGTTCTCTTTGAGCTAAGGCGCAGCAGAGCCTTCGCGAAAGTTAAGTTAATCTGCTATAAAGCGCCAATGCCGTCAGCTGCGGCCTGTGCTCATGCCGGCCTTGCCGTTTTCCCACAAAGTTTTCAACAAAACCTTCCAAGCCGATAATTGCGGGTTGGGCTGTTTGCCGGCAGCAATCAGCGCCATTTGCGCCGCATACCAGTTCAGCTCAAGTACCGCGCCGAGTTTGTTGTCTATGGCGGCCACGCCGGTTTTGGCCCGTCGGGTGACAATGGTTTGATAAGTACCTTGTTTGATTAGGTTAGGCAAATCCGGCATCAGCGCCAGCGGGCGGGCGATGCCGACAAAGTCCAAATGTTTGCTGTTTAATGCATCGTTCATCGCCGGTTCGGAACGGAAGCCGCCGGTAATAATCAGCGGCACTTGGCTGACTGCGCGGGCTTTTTCGGCATAATCGATAAAAAAGGCTTCGCGCGCCTGTGTGCTGGCTTTTTCCGCCATCATGGCCGGGCTTTCGTAATTTCCGCCGGAGATTTCGATGAAATCTATGCCCAGTTCGCTCATTTTTTGCACCACTTGAATGCTGTCGTGCTCGTCAAAACCGCCTTTTTGGAAGTCTGCCGAATTCAGTTTCAGCCCGACCAAAAATTCAGGCCGCACCGCCGCGCGGATGGCCTGGTAAATCTCTACCAAAAAGCGCATGCGGTTTTCCAGGCTGCCGCCCCATTTATCGGTGCGGCGGTTATGGTGCGGCGATAAAAACTGGCTCACCAAATAGCCGTGTGCGCCGTGGATTTGCACACCGGAAAAGCCCGTTTTATCGGCGATTTCGGCGGCACGGGCGAATTGGCGGATTAAAACCTCGATTTCGTCGTTTTCCAAGGCGCGCGGCGGATTGATAAAGCCTTCCATACCCTGCAAAGGTACGGCGCTGGGCGCAACCGGCGTGGGCGACAAAACCTTGGGCGACTGTTTGCCCGCATGATTGATCTGCATGATCAGCAAAGTGTCGTTTTGCGTGCCGGCTTTTGCCCATTGTTCTAACACGGGCAAACTGCGCTCGTCGGTTAACACCACATCGTTGGCCGAGCCTTTGCCGTTTTCCGCCACCATCACATTGCCGGTTACCAACACGCCGGCGCCGCCTTTGGCCCAAGCATCATAGAGACGCACCAGCGCTTGCGACGGCTGGTGGTTTTGGGCGAGTTGCTCTTCCATAGCGGATTTGAACAGGCGGTTTTTGGCGGTTTGGCCGTTTGGAAAGCGGAATGTTTGGAATATCATAGATTTATCCTTGCTTATTTTGGTTTATGAGTTTAAAAATTTAAACTGATTGGGGAAAATTACGCCTGCCGAAGCGGACAGTGCTGCGCCATTAGATCGCTCAATAATTTCAATTTTTCGGCAGCATCGTGCATGGCGATGCTGTAAAAGCGCTCTTTGCCGATTTGCTCCACGCCAACCGTTTGCGCTTGCAGCATGATTTTCAAATGATGTGAGACGGCCGGGCGCGACAAATGCAGCCGCTCGGTAATTTCGTTCACATTCATTTTGCCGTTTTCCAGCAATAAGCGCAGGATTTGATGGCGGTTTTCATCGCTTAATACGGTAAAAACGGGGATACATTCCCGCATCAACGCCATAATGTCTTGTGGCATGGCCGCTCCATAAGTTTATATGTTTAAAAATTTAAACCAATTATAGTGGAGTGCTCGGCGATAAGCAATGGATGGCCGCAAAAATGCCTGTCTGAAAAGTTTTCAGACAGGCATTTGGTTTGGCGGCAAGGTTTTTAAGCAAACAGGCTGTTGAACAACCAGAACAGCAAGCCGGAGAGCAGCATAGAAGCAGGCAAGGTGAGCAGCCAAGCCAGTGCCAAACTGCGTACGGTGGATTTTTGCAAGCCGGATTTGTTGGCCACCATGGTGCCGGCGACGCCGGACGACAATACTTGGGTGGTGGATACCGGCAGGCCCAAGCCGTCGGCTGCGGCGATGGTGCTCATGGCCACCAATTCGGCGGTGGCGCCTTGGCCGTAACTCAACTCGGTTTTACCGATTTTCTCGCCTACGGTAATCACGATACGCTTCCAACCCACCATGGTACCCAGCCCCAGTGCGATGGCGACCATCACTTTTACCCAAGTCGGAATAAATTTGGTCGCACGGTCCACATCGCGGCGGAAGTCTTGCAGGTTTTCTTTCAGCGGCTCCGGTGCAAATTCGGGATTTTGTTTCTCCAGTCTTTTCACGGTTTCGGCAGCCAGATACATATCGTTGCGGATATTGCCGACCACTTTGTCGTCCCAGCGTTGGAGATCCGGCTCGGCCTGCGCCTGTCGGGCGATTTGGCTCATGGTGTCGGCCAGCGCCGGTACCACTTGCTCGTTGAGTTTGTTGGAGCGCACATAGTCGGATAACACGAGGCGGCTGTTAGCGGGTATCGGCGCGTTCCCTACGGTTTGGCGCAGTTCCTGCGAAGTTGCTTGGGTGATTGCGGCAAACTGCGCTACGTCTTTGCTCGGAATCGCATGGTTCAAACCGTAAACCATCGGCAGCGTGCCGACCAGAATCAGCATGATCAGGCCCATGCCTTTTTGGCCGTCGTTGGAGCCGTGGGCAAACGATACGCCGGTACAGGTAAAAATCAAAAGCGAGCGCACCCACAAGGGCGGCGGTTGGCCGTCTTTAGGTGCATGAAACAGTTCGGGGCGCTTGGCCAGCAGTTTTTTGGCCAACAGCAGCAGCAAGGCGGCGAAGACAAAGCCGAACAGCGGCGAAATAAACAGCGATAAGCCGACTTTCTGAACTTGCGCCCAATCGATGCCGGCGGTGGCCGAGCGGCCGTGTATCAAGGCATTGCCCACGCCCACGCCGATAATCGAGCCGATGAGAGTATGCGAAGAAGAGGCGGGCAGGCCGAGAAACCAGGTACCGAGGTTCCAGATAATCGCAGCCAGCAGCAGCGCAAACACCATGGCAAAGCCGCTGGCGGTACCCACTTGCAAAATCAGTTCCACCGGCAACAGGGCGATGATGCCGAAGGCCACCAGCCCGCTGGAAAACAATACGCCCAGAAAATTCCAGAATCCCGACCACACCACGGCGGTGGGTGCTTTCATTGAGTTGGTATAAATCACGGTGGCCACCGCATTGGCGGTGTCGTGGAAGCCGTTGACAAATTCAAAGCCCAGCGCAATCAAAAGCGCTGCACCAAGCAGGATATAGGGCAGCCAAGTACTTTCGCCGGCAGCGAACGGGCCGATATCCTGATGCAGGCTGTATGCCATGTAGATTAATGCGCCGACCAAAATGCTGATGAATACGGTAGCGGCCAAAGAACTGGGTTTTTGATCCAAATCGGGGCGTGAACCGCCCGCCGAGGTTGAGCTTTGGGATTGCATGTTAATGAAAATTCTCTGTGATTCAATGGAAATCCGGCAAAACGGCAACCGGCAACTTTTATGATAGTTTTGAAAGGCCTGAATTATAGAATCAGAATCCCGATTCTATAAAATATTATCGAGCACTTTTGTGACAAGAATGTGACAAATTACCTGTTTATCGTAATATTTGTAAAGATTTATGAAGGGATAAATTAAAAGCGAACAAAGAGTATTTTTCAGACAGGCCTGTCTGAAAAATACTCTCTGAGCTTTGCGCCTTGTACTGTCTGCGGCTTGCTGCCTTGTATCGAAAATTAATTAAATCTGCTATGTTCCGCCAGCCCTTTCAAACGGTAGAGCATATCCAGAGCCTCGCGCGGCGAGAGTTCGTCGGGGCGGATGTCGGCCAGCATGGCCAGCGCGGGATTGGGTTCGGCGGGCGGGTTGTTTTCAGGGTTGTGGCCGTCTGAAAAACTTTCTCCGCCGTCGAAACCGCCGTCGTTTTCAGACGGCATCATATTGAAAATATCCATCTGCGGGCGGTTGGCGGCAGCCTGTGCTTCGAGTTCGTTTAAATGTTTGCGGGCGGATTTGAGCGCGCGCGCGGGCAGGCCGGCGAGTTTGGCCACGGCGATGCCGTAGCTTTTGCTGGCGGGGCCGGGTTCGATGTGGTGCAGAAACACGATGTCCTGCCCCTGCTCCAGCGCCGAAAGGTGCATATTGACGGCGGTGGCGTGCGCTTCGGGCAGGCGGGTCAGCTCGAAATAGTGGGTGGCAAACAGGCTGAACGATTTGTTTTTCTGCAAAAGGTGTTCGGCAATGGCCTGCGCCAGCGCGAGGCCGTCGAAGGTGGAGGTGCCGCGGCCGACTTCGTCCATCAGCACCAGCGACTGTTCGGTGGCGTGGTGCAGGATGTAGGCGGTTTCGCTCATTTCCACCATAAAGGTGGAGCGGTTGCCGGCCAGATCGTCGCTGGCGCCGATGCGGGTGAAAATCTGATCGATGGGGCCGATTTTGGCGGCGTCGGCGGGCACGAAGGCGCCGGTGTGCGCCAGCAACACGATTAAGGCCACTTGGCGCATATAGGTGGATTTACCGCCCATATTGGGGCCGGTGAGCAGCATCAGGCGGTGTTTGTGGTCGAGGCCGGTGTTGTTGGCGGTGAAGTGGCGCACCTGCCGCTCGACCACGGGATGGCGGCCGTTGCTGATTTCAATCAGTGGGTAGTCGGCAAACTCGGGGCACACATAGCCGCGCTCTTCGGCATGGCGGGCGAAGGTGGAGAGTACGTCGAGCGAGGCGGCGGCTTTGGCGGCTTTCTGCAATTGCGGCAAGGCCGTCTGAAGCTCTTTGAGCAGGGCGTCGTAAAGTTGCTTTTCGAGCGCGAGCGCCCGTTCTTGCGCGCTGAGCACTTTGTCTTCAAAGGTTTTTAATTCGGGGGTGATGAAACGCTCGGCGTTTTTCAGGGTTTGGCGGCGCTGGTAGTCGGCGGGCGCCTGCTCGGCCTGCACTTTGGATAATTCGATATAAAAGCCGTGCACGCGGTTGAATTCCACTTTTAAGGTGGATAGGCCGGTGCGCTCGCGTTCGCGCGCTTCGAGGGCGAGCAGGAATTCGTCGCCGTGGTTTTGGATGTGGCGCAACTCGTCCAATTCGGGGTGGAAGCCGTGGTTGATGACGCCGCCGTCTTTCAGCCACACGGCAGGCTCGGGCAGGATGGCCGCTTGCAGCTTTTCGGCCGTCGGCAGGGTTTCGGGGAACACGTTTTGCAGGGTTTGCAGCAAGGCGCTGCCGCCGGCGGGCACCGGCGTTTCGGCCAGCACCAACAGGCTGTCGCGCAGGGCGGCCAAGTCGCGCGGGCGGGCGTTGCCCACGGCGATGCGGGCGGCGATCCGTTCGATGTCGGCCACGCTTTTCAGACAGGCCTGTACATCGGCATAGTGGTTTTGCAGTTCCAAAACCGCCTGCTGGCGCGCCTGAATGTGGCTTCTGTTGCGCAGCGGGTGGTGCAGCCACAGCGCGAGCAGGCGGCTGCCCATGTGGGTGGCGCATTCGTCGAGCACCGAAAACAGCGTCGGCGCTTTTTTGCCGGCGAGCGTTTGGGTGATTTCGAGGTTGCGGCGGGTGGCGGCGTCCATGCCGATGTATTGGCTTTCGGTTTCGAGCGAGAGGCCGTCGAGGTGCTGCGGCAGGCGGTTTTGGGTGAGGCGGATATAGTTGAGCAGCGCGCCGGCCGCGCCGACGGCTTCGGCGTGCGCTTCGATATCGAGGCCGAAGCCGCGCAAATCCTGGCAGCCGAAATGGTCGGTTAACAGTTTGGCGGCGGCATCGGCGGCAAACTGCCAGTGGTTGAGCCGCGTGATGTTGGCCGCCTGAACGGCGGGCGCGTTTTTGCCGTCGGGCAGCAGGATTTCGGCGGCCTGCAAACGCGCCAGCTCGTCGGGCAGTTTGTCGGCGGTGGTGAGCTTGGCTTTGAACTCGCCGCTTTGCAGCGAGGCCCACGCCAGCCCGATGTGTTTCTTGCCGGCGCACACGGCCACGATGCGGTTGGTTTCTTTGTCTTCGAGAAAGGCCGAATCGGTGAGCGTGCCGGGGGTAACGATGCGCACCACTTTGCGCTCCACCGGCCCTTTGGTCGCGCCCACTTCGCCCACCTGCTCGCAAACCGCCACGCTTTTGCCCATTTTCACCAGCCGCGCCAGATATTGCTCGGCGGCGTGAAACGGCACGCCCGCCATTTTAATCGGTTCGCCGTTGAGCTGGCCGCGGGTGGTCAGCGTGATGTCTAACAGCTTGGCCGCTTCCACCGCGTCGTCGAAAAACAGCTCGTAAAAATCGCCCATGCGGTAAAACACCAGTTTGTCGGCATGGCCGGCTTTGATGTCGAGATATTGCTGCATCATCGGGGAAACGGCGGGTTTGGTCATGGCGGGCTCGTGTTGCGTAATCAATAGAAATAAGGGTTTATTTTAGCAAAATCGAGAATGCCTGTCTGAAAGGGTTTTCAGACAGGCATTGGTTTGGCATGCTTTCAGACAGGCATCAGGCACCGAGCAGGCTTTGCCCCAGGTATTCGCCCGGTTTAACGCCGGGCAGGGTGAAGAAATAACCGCCGCCGAAAGGGCTGATGTATTCTTCCAGCGGTTCGCCGTTAAGCAGGTTCTGTACGAAGATAAAACCGTCGGACAGGTTGGCTTGGTAACAGATGAAAACCAGCCCCACATCCAGCTGGCCGGCGCGCGAGAGTCCGCGTGAATAATCGAACGGGCGGCGGTAGAGCAGGTGTTTTTTCCTGAATTCGGCATCCTGCGGATTGGCCAGCCGCATGTGGCTGTCTTTCGGGATCACTTTGCCGTCGGGGTCTTTGCTGTAATCGGGCGTTTCCATTTCGGTTTTGCCGCCCAAGGGCGCGCCGCTGTATTTTTCACGGCCGAAAATGGTTTCCTGCTCTTGCAGCGGGGTGCGGTCCCAAAATTCGACGAAATGGCGGATCAGGCGCACGGCTTGGTAGCTGCCGTTTTTTGTCCAGGCAGGCTCGTCCAAGCTGTTGGCAGCTATGCCTGTCCACAAGACATCATCGGCGATTTTGGCATCTCGTACATCGGGGTTGGCGCTGCCGTCGCGGAAACCGAACAGGTTGCGTGCGGCGGTGCCGGGTTCGGTTTTCGGCAGGAAACCTTCGATGCTCCAGCGGATAATGGCGAATTGGGCGGTGTTTTTGAGAATATCGCGCAAGGCGTTTTGACAGGTTTCGGGGGTGAAGGCGCAAATCTGGATGCTCAAGTCGCCGTCGCACCATTCGGCGTTGAGTTTGTCGTTGGGAAAGCGTTTCATTTCAACCAAATGTTTGGGCTTTTTGCCGGCCAGGCCGAAGCGTTCGTCAAACAGACTGCTGCCCACGGAAACGGTGATGGTCAGCCCGTCGGGTTGGAAGACGGGGCCGAGCAGGCCGCTGCCGGAGGGCGGTAATTTGGGATCGCGGTCATCCAGCTTGCCGCCGCGGGTCAGAAATTCGATGCGGGCGGTGAGTGTGCGCATCAGATTGATCAGTTGGGAAGTGCTGCCGGCCGATACGTCGAACGCACACATAATGGCAAACGGCTGGTGCGGCGTGGTGATGCCTTGCTGGTGTGTGCCGTAGCAATCATAACTCTCGCGGCTGTGTTGGGCGGCATTGTTTTTTTCTTCGCTGCGTCCTTGGCTTTTGCCCAGCGCAAATCCGCCGGCGGCGCCGATGGCCAAGCCGGCACCGGTGGCCAGCGTAGTTTTGAACAGATGTCGTTTGCTTAAATCTTGCGGTTGGTCAGACATATTGTGCTCCTGAAAATGCCTGTCTGAAAAATAATATAGTCAAGCAGAGCTTAAGAAAAAGTGTGCATGTCATACTTGGGCTTGCTACAAGTATGACGTGGCTGATTGCCAACAGCCCTAGGGTCTGCCGACAATTAACGCAACGGCGGTATTTTTGGTCAAAATCCCCCGTCTGCGGCGTTAAAAATGCTCGCAAGATGTTCAATCTTGCTGCGCTTTTTGCCTTGCATACGCGGTTTTTGCCTCAAAGAACCGCTTCGCCGGTTAATTGTCGACAGCCCCTAGAGTTAAGAGATTTAACTATATTGGAATCAATAAATAACGAAATAACGGCTGCCGGCATGTGCCGGTAGCCGTTGTGCGTTGGTTTTAATTGAGGCCAAGGGTGCCGCGCAGTTGCGCCAAATCTTCGGCCAGCGCATTAATCGGTGCTTGCAGCGCATCGCGGTCGGCTTTGCTCAATTTGTCGTAAGTGGTGAAACCGTCGGCGGTTTTATATTTGGCCAAAATGGTATTGACCTGTTTGAAATTAGCATCGACTTTGTCGAGCAAGGCTTGGTTTTTCTCGGCAATCAGCGGGCGAAACAGGTCGACGATTTTTTGCGCGCCTTCGATATTGGCCTGAAAATCGCTCAAATCGGTGTGGCTGTAACGGTCTTCTTCGCCGCTGATTTTGCTGCCGGCCACTTCTTCCACCAAAACGGCGGCGCCGCCGACCACCTTATTGGGCGGGAAAGAGAGTGCATCGATTTCGGCGGCCAGTTTTTTGACATCGGCATCCAGTTTATCGGCGGTTTGCTGTACGCCTGCGGTGGATTTTTCTATCCACAAAGCATATTCGATGCGGTGGAAACCGGTGAATTCGGGGTCTTTCGGGCCGGCTTTGAAGTCGTCTTCGCGTGCGTCAATCGCAGGGTCAAGCTCGTTGAACAGCTCGGCAATCGGCTCGATGCGTTCATAATGATAACGGGTGGAGGCAAACAGCGATTTGGCTTTTTCGATGTCGCCGGCTTTCACCGCTTTGACGAAAGCTTCGGTTTTCGCAACCAATTCTTTGGCTTCGCCTTGTACGTAAACCTTATATTCGGCCAACGGTTTTTCCAGTTTGGCCATATCGGCTTGGTCGGCAGTGGCCTTAAAGCCGCTGTCGGTAACGGTGAGTTTGCCACGCGGGTTGGTTAACAGGCCACAAGTCATTTCGTATTCGCCGGGCAACAGGGTTACCGTCATTTTATCGGTCAGCCCCGGAGCGATGTTTTCACGCTCGTCCACCACCATCACGCCTTTGAGGATTTCCCATTCGAGCTTGCGGCTGCTGTTGTTTTGGATATTGAACACGGTTTGCCCGCTGGGCACGCTGATTTCCATGGGGTCGCATTTTTCGTCGTTCACGGCAACGTTGAAGCTACCGTCTTGGGCGGCGGCTTTGGTGCCGGACGCAGGTGCGGCGGGTTTTTCGGCTTCCGGAGGTTGGCAGGCGGCAAGGCCGAATGCGAGGCATACGGAAAGGGCGGTGGCGGAAAGTTTGTTCATTGAGAATCACTCCTTTAAGCAGTCGTTATTTTGTGCCCGGCAGGTTTGCTGCCGCGTAAAAACCAGAATACAACGGGAATCAGGTAAACCAAGTAGCTCACCACGTCGCTCACGGTGGGATGGTCGGTATAACCGAAGAACCCGCCCAAGAGTACGCCCAGCGGGCTGTCTTCATGCAGGATTTTCGACCAGTCGGCCAATAGGGTTTGGCCGGCATTCCACACCCCCGCTTCATGCAGGGCGCGCAAAGCGCCGGAAAAGAGGCCGGCCGCGATAAAAATCAGCAGCACGCCGGTCCAGCGGAAAAAACGGGCCAGATTGATGCGCATGCCGCCTTGATAAATCAGCCAACCGATAAGGGCGGCGGCGGCCAAGCCCAACACGGCACCTACCGGCATGCCGGGCGAAGGGCTTTGCTCAAATACCGCTATCAGGAAAAATACGCTCTCCAACCCTTCGCGGATCACCGCCAAAAAGGCCATCAGTACCAGTGCCCAGCCTGAGCCGCCCTTGTTGAGTGCAGCCTGTACCGAGTCTTGCAAATGCTGCTTCATGGAACGCGCGGCTTTTTGCATCCATAAAATCATATAGGTGAGCATGCCCACGGCGACCAAGCCGATCAGACCCACCACAAATTCTTGCTGTTTTTGCGGGATTTCGCCGGTGGTACGGTGGATGGCAAAGCCGACTCCGAAGCACAAGGCGGCGGCCAACGCTACGCCGGCCCATACTTTTGGCATCAGGTGGCGGTAGCCGGATTGTTTCAAAAAGCCCGCTACAATGCCCACAATCAGCGCGGCTTCGATGCCTTCGCGCAGCATGATGAGAAATGCGATTAACATAAAAATCAGGGAAGATGTTGAATAAATATGAATACATTATCTTCTTGTATTTTTATAAATGCAAATTATTTTTATTTGCAAAAACGAGATTTGTGCGTATAAAAACAGCACAATGCCTGTCTGAAAAGGCTTTCAGACAGGCATTGTGCGGAGCGTGCAGCTGGCTACTGCTGGGCGTTTGCCGGAAATACGGCCTGCGCCATTTGCAAAGCGGTTTCCAACGCCACTTTCAGGCTACCGGGGTCGGCGCGGCCGCTGCCGGCCAGATCGAGCGCGGTGCCATGGTCGACCGAGGTACGGATAAACGGCAGGCCGAGGGTGATGTTGACGCCCTTGCCGAAGCTGGCGAATTTCAAAACCGGCAGACCTTGGTCGTGATACATCGCCAATACCGCATCGGCATCTTGGAGCATAAAGGGCTGGAACAGGGTATCGGCCGGGTAGGGGCCGCGTACGTCGATGCCTTCGCTGCGCAAGCGGGCAAGTGCCGGTTCGATGATATCGATTTCTTCGCGGCCAAGGTGGCCGCCTTCGCCGGCGTGCGGATTGAGGCCGGCCACCAGAATGTGCGGCGCGGCGATGCCGAATTTATGCTGCAAATCGTGGTGCAGAATGCGGCTGACGCTGCAAATCTTATCGAAAGTAAGCGCATCGGCTACTTCGCGCAGCGGCAGGTGGGTGGTCACCAAGGCAACCCGCAAGCCGCCGCCGGCCAGCATCATCACCACTTGGGGCGTGTCGGATTTATCGGCAAGATATTCGGTGTGGCCACTGAAAAACGGGCCGCCGGCTTCGTTAATCACGCCTTTGTGCACTGGCGCGGTAACCATGCCGGCGAAGCGGCCGTCTCGGATGCCTTGGTAGGCGGTATCCAATAATTGCAAAACATAGCCGGCATTGGCCGGATTGAGTTTGCCTGCCCGGCAGGGGGAGGAGAGCGGGATGTGCAACACCTCTAAGCTGCCGGGCGGGGGTGTTTGCCCGGGTTGGTAAGGATGCAGGGTAACGGGCAGGCCGAGCATTTCGGCGCGCGTTTGCAAAAGCCCGAGGTCGCCGAGAATAACGGCGCGGCAAGGCAGGCCGTGGCCGGCGAGCGAGAGACAGATATCGGGGCCGATACCGGCCGGTTCGCCGCTGGTAACGGCGATAACGGGAAAAGTCATGACGGATACTTTCAGACAGGCATTTGCCGTTTAAGAAAGGCTACAGTGTACCCGCTGGCGTGTCGTTATAAAACCCCAAACCCCGATTTCGGCTGCTAACGAAATCGGGGTTCGGGGGGTTGCTGCAAGAAGGTAACTTCGTAAAACTTAGCGTTTGGCCGGCGCTTTCACAGCGGCTTTGGCCGGGGCTTTTTTAGCCGGTTTTTGTTTTTTCTTTACCGCCACTTTTTTGTTGGCGCTTTTTTTCTTGGCTTTGGCAGCCGGTGCTTTGGCCTCAGCGGCTTTCTTAGCGGCCGGAGCTGAATGAGCATGCTCGTGTTTTGCCGGTTGCGCGGCCGGAGCGGAGAAGCTGGCGGCGGCAAACAGAGCCAAGCTAGAGGCCAAAATGGCGGAAGTGATTTTTTTCATGGTTAACTCGTTGGGTAGGAAAGGAATTTTTAAAACAATGTTTGCTTGCTGCTTTAGATAAAACCGTATTCGGTTTCCATGCTTCGCATCATAAGCGCCGAAACTTAGCGTTTACTTAGCGGCGTGTTTGCTTTGCGACAAATTTGCGCCAAATTTTGTTAACGGTGGTTTGCCGGTTCGGCGGCGGGTAGTCGCAATATTACCCGCAAGCCGCCCAACGGGCTTTCAGAAAGAGTGATATCGCCGTGGTAACGGCGTACCAGATTTTGTACGATCGCCAGCCCCAGTCCGCTGCCTTGCGCTGCTGCGGTGTCGCTGCTGCGGTAAAACGGTGTGAATACCTGTTGGTATTCCTGCGGTGAGATGCCGCTGCCGCTGTCATCTATCTGCAAAACCGCTTTGCGGTTCTCGGGATAAAGGGCCAATTCGATGCGGCCGTGTTCGGGGGTGTATTTCAAGGCGTTTTCCAACAGGTTTTGGCACAGTATCCGCCAATCCCGCTCGGGCAGGGAGGCGGTGGCCTGTTCTAGCCGGGTAACGGTAAATTCTTGGCAGCGGCTCTCGGCCAATAGCACGATGTCGGGTAACAGCCTCATCAGCGTATCCGACAACGGCAGCGGCAGATAATGGCCTGCGGCAGGCTCTTCGCTGCGTGCGAACGACAACAGGCTGTTGAGCAGGCGGCTGTGGCGCTCCAGGCTGCTGCGCAGGGCGGCGAGCACTTCTTGGCGCTGTTCTTCGGTGGCGGCGGTGTGCAACTGCTCGGCTTGCAGCGTGAGCGCGGTGAGCGGGGTGCGCATCTGGTGGGCGGCGTTGGCGACGAAGCGGCGGTTGAGGTTGTGCGCCTGTTCGAGTTCTTCGAATTGGTTGCGTATGGTGTCGATAAAGGGTTGCAGCTCGCTGGGAACATTATCGGCATGCCGATCGAGCGCGCGCGAACCTTGGCGGGAAACTTGTTCGGTGAGTCTGTGCAGCGGACGGAACAGGCGGTAAACGGTGATGTTGCACACCAGTATCAGAAACGGAATCATCAGCAGCAATGGCCACAAGCTTTCCCAAGCATTTTGTATGGCGACGGTGTTGCGGTAGTGGCTGGATTGCACGATCAGCAGGCGGTTGTTGCGGCTGATGGAGTGCAGGTAAATCCGCCATTGCGCCGTGTTGTTCGGGGCGCTTAACGTGTGAAAGCCGTCGCCGAGCAGGTGGATTTGCCCGCTTATCGGTTGGTTGTCGAACAATTCGTCGAGATGGCCGTCGGCGGTTTCAGCGATTTGGGTGTCGGAGAGCATGCCGGCGTCGGAGAGTAGCGGCGAAGAGGCTTCGGAGAAGTCGTCGGGCGCGGCATCGGAGGCGGCTTGTGTATCGGCTTCGCTGACCACGTCCTCCGCTTCGGTGTTGACCAGTTTGACCAGATTTTCCATTTCGCGGTCTTGCAGCTCCTGCGCAGCGCGGTAGGCGCGGTTGAACGACAAAACGCCGGAGGCGGTGGCAAACAGCAGCAAGCCTAAGCTAATGTACAAACTGATGCGTACTTGCAAAGATCGGAGGTCAAACAGCTTCATGCAATTGTTTTCTTTCAGACAGGCATGGCGGCGGGGGCGGCTTTAACCTTTTTCAACAAACCAGCCGATACCGCGCACGTTTTTAATCACATCGCTGCCGAGTTTTTTGCGCAATTGGTGGATCAGGAATTCCACCGCGTTGCTCTCGACTTCTTCGTTCCAGCCATAGAGCTTTTCTTCCAGATCGCTGCGGGAAAAAATGGTGCCGGCGCGCAGCATCAGGGTTTCGAGCAGGGCGTATTCTCGGGCGGGCAAGCGCTGGATTTTGCCGTCGCGCAGGGCTTCGCGCTTGGCCGGGTTGAGGGTGAGGATGCCATTGCTAACGAGCGCGTCGGCCCGCCCGCTGCGGCGGCGCAAAACGGCGCGGATGCGCGCCAGCAATTCCTGCAAATCAAAAGGCTTGATGATGTAGTCGTCGGCGCCGGCATCAAGGCCCGCGATGCGGTCGTCCACTGTATCGCGGGCGGTAATGATGAGTACCGGCAAGTCTTGCTGCCGGCGGCGAAGGCTTTGTAAAACCGCCAAACCGTCGCGGCAGGGCAGGCCCAAATCGAGCAGCAGGATGTCGTAGGATTGTAGCGACAAGGCGTTTAACGCCGCTTCGCCGTCGGCCACATGATCGGCGGCATAGCCTTGCGCGCCCAGCAGGCTGCATACGGCTTGGGCGATGGCTTGGTCGTCTTCGGCAAGGAGGATGCGCATGGCAAAAAACAGTGTATGGAAAAATATGCGCTTATTGTAGGCGCAGGTACGGTGTTTGCCTACCGGGACTTTTGCAAAATTCTTTTCAATACCTTAAACATATACGTCACGCTCAGGCCAAGCTCGAGTATGACCAAATAAATCTATTCAGGATTAAAACGGCTTTTTGCAAAGGTGTCCTACCGTTTGATGGTGCGGCAAAAAGGGAAAATGCCTGTCTGAAAAATATTTTTTCAGACAGGCATTGATATTGCCACAGCGGCGGATTGATTTAGGAAATGCGTTTTATCTTGGCGCCCACTTGGCCAAGCTTGGTTTCGATGTGCTCGTAGCCGCGGTCGAGGTGGTAGATGCATCCGATAAGTCTTCTCACTTTTAAAAGGCCGTCTGAACGGGTTTGCTCGAAATGGTTTTGATTTTCCTGATAAAACCTGTTTGGGTAAGTTTTAATGTCAGCAAACATTTCAAGCGGTCGCAGCCAAATCAAAAACCCTATCAGCCGATTCAACGGTTTCTTTCCGGTGTGCCGCCATGACTTTGGTAAGCGGTAAATTTTTCAGATAGGCATTGACCGCTTTTTCATTGGCGATATCCAAATGACTGGTGGCTTCGTCGAGAAACAGGATTTTCGGATTTTGATACAAGGCGCGAGCCAATACGATACGCTGCTTCTGGCCGCCTGAAAGTGCGCTGCCCATATCGCCGATTAAGGTTTCATAGCCCATGGGCATGGCAGAAATTTCATCGTGTATCATCGCCATACGGGCGCACCGTTCGATTTTTTCCCGGTTGGGGGTTTCATCAAAAAAGCCGATGTTGTCCGCAATCGAACCGGCAAACAAAACATCGTTTTGCCGCACCACTGCACTCAAGCTGCGGATAAAGCGCGGCGGCAAGCGGTAGATATCGTGGCCGTTGACCAGCACTTTGCCCGATTCGGGCTTGAGGTTGCCGCACAAAATATCCAAAAGCGTTGACTTGCCGCAACCCGACCGGCCAACCAAAGCCAGCGACTCTCCCGGCTTGACAGTTAAATTCACGTTTTGCAACACATAAGGCTCGTTTTCGGCATAGCGGAACGACACGTTTTCCAAGCGGATTTCGATGCCGCCCTCAAGATTGGGAATACCGATGTCGGGTGTGTGTTCGCTTTCTGTTTCGGTTAACACGATATCGGCCAAGCGTTCACCGTGCAGCGACAGCATTTTTACCTGCACAAACTGATTAATCAAAGAACCGATACGGCTTTCAAACTGGTTTTTATAGGCCAAAAAAGCCATAAATACGCCTACGGTAAACAAGCCGTCCAAAATATCCAGCGCCCCCAAATACACAATCAAGATATTGGCGGCACCAAACAACAGTGTATTGGCAAAGCTAAACCAAATGCCTAGTTTTTGTACAGTTAGCCCCGTGTTGACTGTATCGGCAAACAAGCCCATCCATGTGCCGTGCCGTTGCGTGCTTTTGCCGAACTGTTTCACCGTTTGTACGCCCCGTATGGTTTCCATAAAATAAGTGCTCTGTTTGGCGGCGTGTACAATATTTTCTTCCGTGGCGCGGCGTAGCGGGTAATAGGCAGCCCAGCGGATTAAAATATAAATCAGTAGCGTAACCAACACCACCGCCGTCAGCTTCGGGCTGTATACCAACATTAGTGTAAGCGTAAACACAGCCATCAAACTGTTGAGAACCAACACGAAAAAAGTTGATGTGAGCGTATTTTGAATACTGTCTGCCGCACCGAAACGAGACACCACATCACCCAAATGCCGCTTGGTAAAATAATCGGTCGGCAAATCCAGCAGGCGTTTGAAAATATTCGATTTCCACTGCATACTCAAGGTTGTGGCGAAATACATTCCTACCCAAGACTGAAGCAAAGACACCGCCTGCTGCACCAGCATTAACAAGCCGAAGCCCAAAGCCAGTGTTACCAGCAGATTACGGTCGGCGGTTACAACCACATGGTCGATAACCCATTGTATGAAAAAAGGCGATACCAAAGCAAACACTTCCATGGCCACCGCCAAGAGCAACAGTTGTACCAGCGAGCGGCGCAAGCCCGTAATGCCCTTCAGCATGGGCAGGATTTTAATCTGTTGTTCGTTTTTCTTTTCCTCAAACTGCGTGTTCGGCCACATCTCCAAGGCCACGCCGGTAAACTTGCGCGATACCTCCGACATCTTCACTTTGCGCAAGCCCGTTGCCGGATCCATCACCACGATATGCTCGGCCGCTACCGATTTCAACACCACAAAATGATTCAAATCCCAATGCAGGATACAAGGCAGGCGCAGATTGCCCAATTCGTCCAATTCCAAACGCAGCGCGCGCGAAGTTAAATTCATATCGTCGCCGAAGCGCACGATGTCGGCCATATTCGCCCCTTTGAGCGAAAACGCATATTTCTGCCGCAGTGTACGCAAATCGGTATAAAAACCGTGATAACGCAATATAGAAGCCAAACAGGCCAAGCCGCATTCGGCGATTTCGGTTTGCAATACCACGGGGAGTTTTCGGGTAAAACCGAAGGAGAGGCGGTTTAGATAATCCATTATTCAGGTTTGATTAGTCAGATAGAAATTATTAGGAAGGCCGTCTGAAAGGCTTTCAGGCGGCCTTTATCAGATTGCTTTTCTGTTATCTAAACTTGTATGGATTAAAAATCAAGACGATTTTTTTTATCGGCACAAGTCTTGTATAACTTTTCTGCACTGTATACCCCCAAACTGGTACAGATAGAAAAAGCAACCAGTTTATAGATATTGGAGGTATCGGTAATACTAATGAATAAATAATAAATCAGTGCCCCTGATAAGCAACCCAAGAGCCTGAATATTTTCAGTTTCTTCATCATTTCCCTCCTTTCTTTAATCTGCCGGAATGTTTCCGTTTCTGATTTCCGTGTGAACTTGATTGATATAATCCTCGCCCATTTGGTTATAGTCTCTGGTTTCAATATAGTGTCCCAGAGCAGCTCCGCCAAGGCTACCGGCTGTACCAAGTCTTGAACCAAGAGCACTACCGATAGTTGCGCCCCATCCGGGTGGGGTGGCAAAACCTTGGCTTGCTTTTTGAAAACGTATTAAATTTTTGAAGTTTAATTTAATTTTCCTGAAACACTGTAAAGCGGATCCAGCACCCACTCATACAATTTCTTGCTGCCGTGAAGAATATCCGCTTCTAAAATCATGCCGATTTGTAACGGCTTTTCCTCGCCGTAAGCTGTTACCGACTGCTTTTTCAACTTCACCTTCACCAAATAGGCCGGTTCGTTAACCAAGGCGGGATTGGCAAAAATCAGCCCCAAACCTGAAAGTTCCTGCTTGCCCAAGGCTGTTTTTGCCACCGAAACAATTTCCCCCTCCGCATGGCCGAATTTCTGATACGGATATGCCTGATAACGCAGCACTACTTTTTCCTTAGGCCTCACAAACCCTGCAGCCTTGCTCGGCACATAAAGGCTGGCATATAGCTCGGTCTGTTCCGGCACAATGCTCATCAAAAGCCGCGCAGGATCCACCTGCTGACCGGTTTCCACATTCGGCGTGGCCGCATAGCCTGATTTACCGGCGCGGATAATCTGTTCAGAACGCATCTCAAAATCCAGCACCTCTTGCGAAATGTCTGCAATCGAGCGTTCAAGCTGGCTTTGTTCCGTTTGATGGCGTTGCGGCAGGCTCTCAAGCGTCAGGTTCTGTGCCTGGATTTCTTGCAGTAAGCCCGCCTCTTCACTGCGGTAGGCATCCAGTTGTGATTTTTGCTCCAGCATTTCAGCTTCCATATTCATTACTTCCTGCTTCGACACCGCATCATTCGCATTCAGATAACGGTATTTTCCCAACATTTCTTCCGCCAGCCTTACCCGGCTTTTTTGGCTGGCAATACGTTGTACGATATGGCGGTGTTGGCTCTTCAGGCGGGTAATCGCGCTTTCCAGCGAGCGTTTTTCATTTTGGTGAATCAGCTTCAGCCGTGCCAACTCCTGTTCCGCCAACGTTTTTTTCAAGGCCGCTTCCGAAGCCAGCCGCTGTTGGATATTGCCCTGTGCACCGAAGCGCGATGTTGAGAGCGCGAACAATTTGTCGCCGGCCTTTACCTTGTCGCCATCGTTCACGAATTTTTCCGTAATCACGCCGGAATCCGGCGCATACACACGCACCACTCCCGAATCCGGCAAAAGCTGGCCTTCCACCGTTGTTTTCTCGGTATAGCTGCCGAAAATCAAAAACAGTATCACCACTGCCGCAATCAAACAGGCACAGCCTGTCAAAAAAGCAAACGAAAACGGCCGCGTGAGAATAATCCTGCCCGTCCAACGGTTTTCACGGGCAGCCAATACTTCAGGACGGAAGAAAGGGGTTTGGGACATGGTTTGAATGTTGAAAAATAAAGACAAAATTTTCAGACGGCCTAAAGCAGAAAGGCAGCCTGAAAGAAAAACAACGGTATCTATATTTGCTGCCGTTTTGGCGGAGACTGGATGCTTATCCGTTTTTTTTGGTGAGGTATCGGATAATCGGCTCAATCAATGCCACTCCTGCAACGGCAAACAACGTATAGCTCAGCCAATATTCCCGACCCGACTCAGGCATGCATACATTGCCTGCCAGCAATCTATGTAAAAACAGAAATATAAATATGGCTATAGCGGTAAAGGCGGGGCGGATTATCTTTTTCATCGTAACACCCTGATAATCAAAAATCTTATGTTGGAAAAATGTAAGCAACGTTGGAATTTTCTACATCAGTCTGTTAAATTTAAATATGAATCCGGATTAATAATGATACCAATACAGAGCAAGGGTAATGAAAACGGCAACCGCCGCCGACAAAATATGAATGCTGAAGCCATATTTGTTTTTAAATACCGCGCCTAATTGAAATATTCGTGTCAAGAAGAAAAACACAAAAAACAGACTGATACAAACCGTAATATAGGGTGATAACATAAAAAATCCTTTTGAGTTTATTTATCCCAAACGCGGTTAACCGGCAAATAATTTAACCAGCCCGGTTATCAACCCTGAGATGAGAAAAAATACCCATCTGATACCGAATCCGTATTTTTCTTTATCAAATTTATACTCCCATCCCAATAGCTTTCCGATAATAACCTGTAGTAAAAAACTTCCTAAAAAAACGGCTCCTAAAAGAATTTCTATTTTTTGTATATCCATTTTATCCTCTTGCTCTCTAACGCCCTAGGATTCAATAATTAGTACCATCGTAATTGTTTCCATCCTGCTGCTTATCTATCCGCTCCAGACCACCCTGAGCAATTCCGCCAGCGGTAGATATCCCTATCGTATCAACCGCAGTCTTGATTCCTACTGGTCCAGTCAATGCCCCAGCCATAGCGCCAAGACCAGTTGCATAAGTTGCGTCTCGAATGCTGAACTCTTCGCCACTTGCTGCAACAGATCCCGAATATGCAGCCAAACCGGCAGCTCCTCCTACCACTGCTCCGGGAACACCTACCGAGCCGCCAACAATTTTCAAATCTTGAATATTCAATTCATACATTTTTATTACCTCGCAAGTGAAATTTGACTAATAAAAACAAATGGCTTAAACAAAATATTGCCATTATCGAAACAAGGGTATAAATGCTTAAATTAAAATAAAGATTGTCTTTTTTTAAAAAAAAGATAAAAACACAATAAAAAATAACAGTTAAATAAAACAGCAAAATTTTTAAATATTGGATTTGGGCATAATCGGCAGCATTTGGCTTGAAACTAATCATTTTATAGATCAATACCAGCGTAGAGGCTGCAAAAGCCGGCGATACCAGAATGGCAAATAATCGGGCAATATGGCTATCCGACAAGTCAAACCTAAATTCGCTATAAATAATATAAAGATTTAATAAAATAAATGAAATTGACGAAGTATTGATTAGAGAAATAGTATGTTTTGATAAATCTCTCATTGTTCCCTCACAATCTCAATTGAATCTTCTCCTATCCGATACTATTTAGCCTGCCAAAAATATTTTCTTATTGCGTAATGGCTGCCAATGCTGAGAATCAGGAAAATTAAAAAACCTTTGGCATACAGTAAAAAAATTCTTTTATCAAAGTTGTTGAACAGCAGTTCATATAAACATAAAAGAACACTTAACACCGCTATCGATATAAATATGAATTTGCAAATATTTAATATGGTAACCAAAATGCCTCCTTTCTTTTTATGAGTGAATAATGGAAGACAAATCCCGATAGCCTCAATATGAAATTGAGGCTCAACCTCCATAACTATTGCCAGACTTATCCTGTGCAAAGTTGTCATAATTAGTTCCATCCTGCTGCATTAATAGAGGCATAGTTGAATCTGGCTGCACCATGAAACCTGGGCCTAAATTAACGGGATTCGAATTTAACTGATTCCCTATATAATCTACCCCCCGTTCTATAGCGGCTCCCCCCATAGCGCCGAACATCGCTGAATTGGTAGTAGAGGAACCAATGGCTCCAGCAAATGCAGACCCCGCTAAGCCCGATACGGTAACTTCTTGCTCCTTAACTATTTGTACGCCTGCATAAGCACCCATCCCGGTAATTGCTCCCTGAGCTGTTTTTCCGCCGGAGCCACCAGATACAACTCTTAAATCATAAATAGACAATTCATACATAATTTTCTCCTGTAATTTACTAATCCAAGTTAAAGAACTTTTTAGCTTTTGAAAAAAGCCAAATTCCAACTGGAAATATAAAAAAATAAAAGCTAATGTCTTTATAATATTTATTTTCAATGATTTTATAAAGAACATATTTATCAAATAATGCCAAGGTCGACATTATTGATATAAAAAGAATAAATTTGATTATATTTTTTAGATTAAATAAGTTTTTCATAAAAATATATTTAATTATTTATCTCTAAAACGTCGAATTGAGCTAATCTTTCAATTATCTCTCTGATTTTATGTTGTTCTTTCCCGCTTTTTTCTTGGTAAAGTTGTTGGAGCGTTACTGAGCGGTTTGGCCTGAGTTTTTTCAGCAAGTGTATGTTTTCTTCGTCTAAATTCAGTTTAATCCCGTTTGAAATCAGATACCCTTTCTCTAAGGTTGAATCGTCTATCGTATTCAGTCTCAATAATGCATCTTCGGGCAAGCCTTCTGAATACGGGTTACCTAAGATTTCAAAGTTGAAGCCGCTATCGGTTCGCTGATCGCCGAGAAATTCCTGCATAAAGGTTTCATAATTGATTTTCTCGGTGATTTGTGCGGCAAATTCTTCAGCGGCGGCTTTCAGACGGCCTTCATCATGCGTCCAGCTTTGCAGGCTGTGGCGGAATCCGGCAATATCAGGGACTTTTTTCATCAACCATTCCATATAGTTATAACCGTTAGGAGGAAAAGTGCCGACGGCAAGATGGAATGTTTCGCAACCCATGGGCACGGGGTTGTGCCACCAGCCGCGCGGGATATAAAGGATATCACCGGCTTCCAACACCACTTCCATATCAGCAGTTTCCGGCTCGGGAATATGGGGCAAATCTTTGCTCTGCTGCATATAAAGCGGCATGTCGAAATTGGGGGCGGAAAGGCTCCAATGCTTTTTACCTATCAGCTGTACGGCGAATACGTCGCGGGTGTCCCAATGGTTTTTGTAGGATGCATCCTCTCCAAAGGCAAGATAGCCGCTAACGATAGTATGCGCTTGGGTAAAACGGGCGATTTGCCGCGCAATGTTGTCGGAAAACGGTTCGTTGTTGATACGGTTGTAGACCAAAGTTGCGCCGTCTTTCAGGTATTCGTATACCGCCGCTTTTTTGAAGCGGTAACGGATGCGGCCGACATCATTGAAAGATTCCACATAATGCTCTTTGGGAATCAGTGCGCCTTTGCGGAACTTGAATAAATCGTCTGCCGGATTGGCTCGTTGGTACATTTCGTTAATGCCGCGCCAAACCGTTTCTCTATCGGGCAGGCTGACAGCTTGTTTGAAAAGATAGGGCTTCCGGTAGCGGTATTCGCTCAAAAACGTATCTTGCGGCAGTTGAAAATCAATATTCAAAACAAATTCCTTTTGATAATCGTTTCTTTTATTGTTTATGATGAATGTATGCTATCAATTTATTTTGCATAATTCAATTATTGGTGAGTGAAATGTTGAAAATAGCTATAGTATTCTAAAATAATCGGGTTTATTAACACATATTTAAGGGGAATTTCTTAAATTTGGATTGATTAACCGTTAAACATTCAAAGCTATTAAGATTAAATATCGAGATCAAAAAGAGATATAGCGGATTTAATTAACTTTCGATACAAGGCAGTAAGCCGCAGACAGTACACACGTACGGAACTGATTCTGTTGCCGCTTCAGCGGTTTACAAAATCGTTACTCTTTGAGCTTTGGCGCAGCTACGAGGTAGCGGAAGTTAAGTTAATCCGCTATACCTGTACTGTCTTCGGCTCGGCGTATTGTCCTATTCTGAATTTAAGCCACTAAATTAAATCCGCTATATGGCTGGCTGTTGACTTGGCAAAAAGGGAAAATGCCTGTCTGAAAAATATTTTTTCAGACAGGCATTAATGATTGCCACAAGGCGGATTGATTTAGGAAATGCGTTTTATCTTGGCGCCCACTTGGCCAAGTTTGGTTTCGATGTGTTCGTAGCCGCGGTCGAGGTGGTAGATGCGCTCGACGATAGTTTCGCCGTCGGCTACCAAGCCGGCAATCACCAGGCTGGCGGAGGCGCGCAGATCGGTGGCCATTACGGTGGCGCCGGAGAGTTTTTCCACGCCTTTTACAATGGCGGTATTGCCTTCATCGGTGATGTTGGCGCCCATGCGGTTGAGTTCGGGTACGTGCATGAAGCGGTTTTCAAAAATGGTTTCGATAACCGTGCCTTCGCCCTCGGCAATGGTGTTCATCGCCATAAACTGTGCCTGCATATCGGTGGGGAAGCCGGGATGCGGTTCGGTACGGATATCCACCGCTTTTGGGCGCTCGCGCATATCGATGGCAATCCAGTCGTCGCCCGCTTCGATAACGGCGCCGGCTTCCACGAGTTTGTCGAGCACCGCTTCCATGGTTTTCGGCGCGGCGTTTCTCAACACTACTTTGCCGCCGGTCATCGCTACTGCGCACAAAAACGTACCCGCTTCGATGCGGTCGGGTACCACGCTGTGCTCGCAGCCGTGTAATTCTTTTACGCCTTCCACCGTCATCACCGGGGTGCCGATGCCGCTGATTTTCGCGCCCATTTTTACCAAGCATTCGGCCAAATCCACCACTTCGGGCTCGACGGCGCAGTGTTCCAATACCGTGGTGCCCTCGGCCAAGGTGGCGGCCATCAGCAGGTTTTCGGTGCCGCCGACGGTAACGAAGTCCATCACCACGCGTGCGCCTTTGAGTTTGCCGCGGGCTTTCACATAGCCGTGTTCGATGGTGATTTCGGCGCCCATTGCTTCCAGCCCTTTGAGGTGTTGGTCGACGGGGCGCGAGCCGATGGCGCAGCCGCCGGGCAGGCTCACCTGCGCTTCGCCGAAGCGGGCGAGGGTGGGGCCGAGCACCAGAATCGAGGCGCGCATGGTTTTCACCAACTCATACGGGGCGACGGTGTTGTTGACGGTGCCGCCGTTGATTTCGAATTCGTGGATGTTGTCGGTGAGCACGCGCGCGCCCATGCCTTGCAGCAGTTTTTGGGTGGTTTTTACGTCGCGCAGCATCGGCACGTTTTTCAGGCGCAGGGTGTCGGCGGTTAACAGGCCGGCGCACATCAGCGGCAGGGCGGCGTTTTTGGCGCCGGATACGGTGATTTCGCCGTTTAACGGGCCGTTGGCGGAAATTTTGAGTTTGTCCATGAATGGGGCACTTTCGTTGTTTTTTATCAGGGCTTGCGTATGTTTGGGTGTTTTCCGGCCATGCCTGTCTGAACAAACGATAGCTCTTCAGACAGGCATGATGATGGTGTGAGACTGCATTTGCCGGCGGCAGTTCAGGAATGTTTGTCCGCCCATTCCTGCGGGGTGGCGGCGACGCTGATCGACAGCGCGTGCAATTCGTTGGAAGCGATTTTATCGGCCAAGCCGTCTTTAATCAAACGGTGGCGCGCCAGCCGTGCTTTGCCTTCGAAATCGGCGGAAACGATTTTGGCAAAAAAATGGTGGCCGTCGCCTTCCACTTCGATGTGTTGGCATTGGGCAACGGCGGCGATCATTTCTTTCACTTGTTCGGGGGTGAGCATGGCTTCTCTTTCAGACAGGCATAAAAGGTTTATTATAGCTGAAAAAACCGCTGTTCATGACAGCACGATTCACGCCTGTTTTCTCGCGGCGGCCAAGCTTATTGTATAATCGGGCTGCTTTTTCTTTTTACCTTCCGGCAAGCAATCATGATCCGTTTCGAACAAGTGTCCAAAATTTACCCCGGCGGTTTTGCGGCGGTGAAAAATCTGAGCTTCACCATTCATAAAGGCGAGATGATTTTTCTGGCCGGCCATTCCGGCGCGGGCAAGTCGACCGTCTTAAAACTGATTTCCGGCATCACCCGACCCACCGAGGGCAAGGTGTGGATGAACAACCAGAATATCGGCGAATTGAACGATAACCAACTGGGTTATCTGCGCCAGCACATCGGCATTGTGTTTCAAGACCATAAAATCCTGTACGATCGCAACGTGCTGCAAAACGTGCTTTTACCTTTGAGAATTATCGGCTACGGCCGCGAGCAGGCCGAAAAGCGGGCGCGCATCGCCATTGAGAAAGTCGGCCTAGCCGGCAAAGAAACCGCCGATCCGATTACCTTATCGGGCGGCGAGCAGCAGCGTTTGTGTATCGCCCGCGCGGTGGTGCACCAGCCCAGCCTTTTGATTGCCGACGAACCTTCCGCCAACCTCGACCGTGCCTATGCCTTGGATATTATGGAATTGTTCAAAACCTTCCACGAAGCCGGCACCACCGTTATCGTGGCCGCCCACGACGAAACGCTGATGGCCGATTACGGCCACCGCATTATGCGGCTCAACCAAGGGAGGTTTGCATAATGAGTGCGAAAAACTATCTTTCGCTGCACTTGGAAGCCGCCAAAAGCGCGGTATCTCAGTTGGCCAAACAACCCATCGGTACTTTTCTGATATTGGCGATGCTGGCGGTGGCGATGACTTTGCCGCTCACCCTTTATCTTGGCGTACAAAGTGCGCAGGCGGTAGTCGGCAAGCTTAACGAAGCGCCGCAAATTACCCTTTATATGGAGCTGGAAGCCGGTGATCAGGACGAGGCGGCGGTGCGCAAGCTGTTGGCCGATGACAAGCGCATCGAGCGCTATGATTTTGTCGGCAAGGATCAGGGCTTGGCAGAATTGCAGAAAAACATGGGCGAGCAGGATTTGGTTGCCATGTTGGATGAAAACCCGCTGCCTGATGTGTTTATCGTGAGCCCGGCCGGCAACAGCACGCCGGATGCCATGCGTGCGCTGCAGGCCGATCTGGCCAAACTGCCGATGGTGGAGAGCGCCAAGCTGGATGCCGAATGGATGCAGACTTTGTATCAGGTGAATGATTTTGTTGGAAAAATCTTTTATTTTCTGGCGGTTACTTTGAGCCTGGCTTTTGTTTTGGTGGCGCATAACACCATCCGCCTGCAAATTTTGAGCCGCAAGGAAGAAATCGAAATCACCAAACTTTTGGGAGCGTCTTCTTCCTTTATCCGCCGCCCCTTCCTGTATCAGGCTGCTTGGCAGAGCCTGGCCGCCGCCGCCGTGAGCTTGGTGCTGTGCGCTTGGCTGATGAACAGCACCAAGCCCTTGGTCGGCCAGATTTTCAAGCCTTACGGCATCAACATCGAATGGCGTTTTTTCTACGGCTGGGAGGTGTTGCTGGTGTTGCTGGTGGTGACCGCGCTGGGCATCGCCGGCGCCGCGTTGGCGACGCAGCAGCATTTGCTGAGCTTTAAGGCGAAGAAATCTTGATAAGATGTGTTGCAGAATGCCTGTCTGAAAAGTTTTTAGCGAAGCTAGAAACTTTTCAGACAGGCATTCTTTTCAGACAGGCATTGGGCCGTTATATAGTTAAACCGTTTGTTTGGTAACAGTTTCGTCATACTCGGGCTTGACCCGAGTATCTCCTTTTCCTAAAAATTTCCGAAACCCAAAAAGATACTCGGGTCAAGCCCGAGTATGAAGTGTGTACTTTTTCTTAAGCGGATTCACTATATCGCTTAATCCACCGTTTGCGCCAAGCCGTTCAATTGGGCTTTTTGTACCTCGGTTAGCTTGGCGATACCCAGAATCAGAGAGGCGTTGGTCCAGCCGAAGCCGCCGGCGGGCAGATATTCGAATACGGTGCCGACATTGCCGTATTCCACATCGGTTTTGTGCGAGCCTTTGACCACGTCGAATTTTTCCGGAATCAGGCCGTTGTATTCCACCGTGGCGCGGATAATCATCTGCACCCAAGCGTAGGCGGCATCGTGCATTTCCTGATGATAACCGTAGCGTTGCAATCCTTCCCAAAGCAGGATTTGGTGCGGCGCCCAGCCGTAGGGATAGTCCCACTGGCGTTCGGGGCCTTGGATATGCGGCGGCAACGGGGCGGTAGCGGAAATGCCGCCGGCGCACATCAATTTCGGCAATTGCCCGCGCACCAGTTTTTCCGCCTGTTCGGGTTCGCACAAGCCGGCCCACAAAGGATAGAGATTGGTGGCAGAGTCAAAAATCTGCGCTTGGCCCCGGCGCACGTTGTAATCATAGAAACAGCCGGCTTCTTCGTTCCACAAATATTCCTGCACCAAATCGTAACGCGCCTGTGCTTTTTCATACCACTCGCTGCCGCTGTATTCGCGGCCGTTATGGTGCAAGCCTTGCGGGAAATAGTCGTCGATGAGCGCGGAGATTTTCAGTTCGACATCGTAGAGCACGGCATTGAGGTCTACGCAGGCCAAGTCGGCGCATAAGTCGTCTAACCGGGCGGTAGTGTCGTGGCCGCTTTCGCGCATGGCGCGGTCGTGTACGAAATAGCGGTCGAGTTCCGGTTCGACGATTTCGCCGGCATCATAGCGTTGCTCGTATTCTTCGGCGGAGAGGTTTTTCTGTTTGGCGTATTTGCCGATTTCCAGCTTGAAATGGCCGGGTTCGGTTTCTTTCGGACGACCACTGCCTTCGTCAAAATAGCGGTTGAGGCCGATTTCGGCAAATAGATGGGTTTGCGGATTCATCCACACTTTTTCGTATTCGTCGATGGCGATGGCCAAGTGATCGGCCAGCCATTCGGTACTCAGGCGCGATTCGTATTGGCGGTAGAAAGCGCAGAGCAGGGCGGTATAAAACGGCGGCTGCGAGCGGGTGAGGTAGTAGCTGCGGTTGGCGTTGAGCATTTTTCCATAGTATTTGATTTGGTAGGCGGTGTTTTCCACCAAGCCGCGCGCCAGCTCGAATTGGTCGTGCGCCATCAGGCCCAGCGCGATGAAATAGCTGTCCCAGCCATACATCTCGTTGAAGCGCCCGCCGGGTACCACATAAGGCACGGCCTCGCCGCGTTCGGCATCGTATTTCAACGCAAGCAGACCGGGTTTTTTATCGATTTCGGCCAGTTGCGCAGTGCTAAATGGCGGTGAGGGCAGCTCGATGATTTCGATTTGCGGATGGGCGGCGCTGATGCGGCGGTAGTATTCAAGGCCGGCGGCATCGGCGGCGGGTACATACAGATAGGCTTTGTCGCTGCTGCGTTTTTCGTCGGCCAGCACCGAAAGCAGGCTCGCTTGATCCAAGCGGCGGGTGAGGATGGACCAATAGTAGTTTTTCATCAAATAATCAACGCGCGCCAAAGGCTTCATCGATACTTTTTCCATATCGAGGCGGCCTTGTCCCAGCCACACTTCCTGCAACAGATTGGCCAGGTAATAAGTACCCTCAACCGTAACGCTTTTGCCGTGAATATCTTGCACGGTAAAGCTTTTCGGGCCGGTATCGTCTATGGTAATGGTTTTGCTGCCGTCGGTGTCTTCTTGCGAGAGCAAGGCAGCCAGCACGTGTTGCGCGTCAATCTGCATGATGTTTTCTCAAATAGGAAAAGCGTGGAAAAAGCGTGATTATAAATGAAATTGAGGCAAAGCCATGTATTTGGAAAAAATAAACAAAAATGCCTGAGACCTTTGCAAAACCCCCATCTGCGGCGCATTTCTGCGTTGTGTGCTGCTCGCTCGCTTGCCTAACTCTGTGTTATGTCTGCGCTCGCTGCGCTGCTACGCCTTGAACTGCATCCACATCCAGGGGTTTTGCAAAGGTCTCTGCCTGTCTGAAACGGTTTTCAGACAGGCATTTCGGTTTATAAACCCTTTTATAAACGCTATAATCCGCCCATTCGGATAATTATCAAACCAAAAGGCAAAACACCAACCATGACCCAACGCAAAATCCTCGTTACCTCCGCCCTGCCGTATGCCAACGGC
>NZ_JAUNHL010000023.1 GCF_030523955.1 Neisseria sp. | reverse complement strand
CGGTATAGTCATATTAATGCTTATATCCGGCTATTGCAGAACAGCGGTGTGTTAAGTGTGCCTGAGCGGCAAGACGAGATCAGGAAAAAGCTTTTTCATTAAGGGTTTGCAGCAAATTTCAACGTTATTCACACAGTACAAAGTGTTATCAAAAACAGTGGCGGTTTAATATCAAGCTGACGGGAGTTGATTCGGTATGCAATCAGTTTCCCTTACAGATCGAACCGATGCCGAGTGACGATTATGTGTGCGATAGATCGTATACAGGAAAGGTTTAGCCGCCGCCGCATTTTTT
This sequence comes from Neisseria sp., assembly GCF_030523955.1. GTDB lineage: Bacteria > Pseudomonadota > Gammaproteobacteria > Burkholderiales > Neisseriaceae > Neisseria. Next base: position 41,287 of record NZ_JAUNHL010000023.1, on the reverse strand, counting down.
TCGTTTCCAAAAGTCTGTGCACTCAATTAAAAATGATCGCAGCATACTTGGCCTCTGCTATTCAAACAGACTGAACGAGCTGCCTTTGTTATTAAATTAAATATGAATAATTTTGATGTAAAATGAATTTGCATATTTAATTTAATAACAAAGGAGGAGCATGATGTCCAAAGTAATGTATGATGAGTTTTATTTTCCCCCAATCAACGATAACGAAAAATTCGAGGTGCTTGAGGAATTTTATAAAACGTATGATAGCCGGGGAAAGTATGACGGAAATATATTCTGCCCCGAATGCACAAAGGCTGAACTGAAATTTACGCCTGAAGCAAAGAGCCACCGAGCTTTTTTAAGCGCGATTGATGCGAACCAGCATGATCTAGGCTGTTCATACAAATATGACGTATCCTCTACAAGACGTACCAGAGCTTACTTTGAGCGGCTGAGTGATAGTCAGGTTCAGGATAAGATGGCCTCAATCCTGAGAATGTTAAACAGACAAAACAACGTCGGTGGTGCTGGTAGTAGTTATGTCCCCGGGCCTAGTAATAATCCGTTTGTTTTGGAGTTCGACGATAATCAATCCTCCCGTGTTCGCCGCTCTCTTCCGCGCCGGAATCTTGATAAAACATTAAAAAAAGAAGACGCTGATTTACTGTATGCTTTTTATGCAAAAGGAGCAAAACTAGAGGTTGAAATCAAACCTAATGACGATCCTGCGAAAAAAACTATTTTCTATCTGCACATCGAGACTACCAGTGGTAAAAAATATCGAATTTATCGGGGGATTCATCAAGATGATGTTTCTACAAACAGTCTTTATGACGTTGTGCTTATCGGAAGTTTCCAAGAGCAAACGCTATCCTTTGCTCGCAAGCACATCAATCTGATAGAGCGTGAAACTAAGTACGGTCTTAAGCCGAATCAGTTTGCCATTGCTATTCAATAACTAATTCCTTGCTTAACGATATAACAATTCCCGCAGGAGGGGGCAAGTCTGGCTTGGGCTTGCCTTGGAATTCCGATACCTTTTTTTCTGCCTGCCGGTTTAAAACAGAAAGGCCGCCCGAACAGGCCGGCGGCCTTTCTGTTTTTAAGGCTCGATAACACAATCTATCGTCTACCCTGTTTCAGGATATATAGTGAGTTAAAATAAGAGTTCCAAACCTTAGTCCAACCCCCTCACCGGCAAAAAAAATGGCCTACCCAATAGAACTCCGACAAAAAGCAATCGAATATTACCGGCAATGCAAAAATGCAAGCCAAGTCTGCCGTGTATACGGTATCAGCGACAAAACGCTGAGCAGTTGGCTGCGACTCTATGAACAAACAGGTTCACTGGCGCATCAAGTCAAAGGTGGTAATGCCACAAAAATAGACAGGCAACAGCTTTCAGACTATCTCGAACAGCATCCTGATGCCTACCTGCACGAAATCGCAGAACATTTAGGGTGCAGCGCCCCAAATGTCAGCTACCTGCTCAAAGTCATGGGCATCACACGAAAAAAAAGACCACCACATACAAAGAACAAAAGCCCGAACAAGTAGCCGCTTATCAACAAGCATTGAGCCAATATACTGACTATCAAGCAGTTTTTCTTGATGAAACAGGGTTCGACACCTTTTTTTACCGCCCTTACGCTTACTCGAAAAAAGGCGTACCCGTCAAAGCACAAATCAGCGGCAGAAAATACCAACGTATTTCATTGGTTGCGGCACAAATCCAAGGTAAAGGCAGCCTGATTGCACCCATGACCTATTGCGGCACCATGGACGGCAGCCTGTTCGAAGCATGGTTTGAGCAAATGCTGCTGCCCGAACTGACGGAGAAATCCGTCATCATTATGGACAATGCCCGTTTCCACCGTATGGCGGTTTTGACTGAAATGGCGCAGAAGCAGGGACATAAAGTATTGCCCCTTGCTCCTTATTCACCCGAGCTTAATCCGATTGAACAGGTATGGGCGAATATTAAAAAGCATTTGCGGAAAGTTTTACCTGCCGCGGGGGATTTTATGACTGCATTGCTACGGGGTTCTTATTTTAATTGACTATAACGCCCTAAAATCCTCTATTTTTAATTGATTTTTCATATTAAAAACACCCATATCATAAATATATTTTCTCTTTAAATTTTGGAAATGCGTTGCATTTATGCAACTTTTTAGGGTTTGGCTCCGATTTGGAACGCATTTTCCAGCAAAGCTTAAAGTTTGACATAAGGCTGTACCCCCATTTTTTCCATTTCACGCTCGAACCATGCCGCAGGGTCAATATAAAAATCAGCCGGAAAATCCAAAACCACACTAAAATCAACCGGGGTATTTTGCCAAAACCATTTGGCGGTAATGTCCAAATTGCCAAACGAATAAACTTCAACACAGCACCCGATTAAAGCAAATTCAAGCGAACCGCTAATACTTCGAATGGTGGCTGTCATCTGTACTATTCCAAATTCCCGTTCAATCTTCATCAATCCCCTTAAAGCCTGATACAAGTTTATATATCGGTCTACATCAAAAATAACAGTCATGTCCTGAAAACATTCTCCCGTACAGTCTACAATTTCTTCATCACTGGCATCGATGTTATCCAGTTCTTCATCCAATTCAGCTACAAACAAGCGGCGGCCTTTCGCGTCGTATTCAAAATGATATTTCATTTCAGATTCTCCCTATTTCGACAATTTCATGAATGCGCCCGTAAACCGCATGGCGCAAAGCGGTTTTATCTGCCGCGCAAAGTTCGTACCATTGTCCGTATTGGCTAAACAGATAACGCTTAAGCACGGGCGAAAAATCAAACATCCATCCCATCACGGGTATGCCGCGCCGTGAAAAGCTGTTGTTTCTCACGGCTCGGGTTATATAGTTTTTATCTTCACGATTCAGACAGCCGCCGCTGTTCACCTTTTCCATTAAACGCGCCGCATAGCAGTTCGTCGGCGGCTCGGCGGCGGCGGTATCGCTAAAGCGGTAGCAGACTACTTTTTGCATAAACTGATTTTTCATTGTTCCACTCCGGTCATTTTTTCTGGTGGTTTCAGACGGCTCGACGGCCGTCCGAAACCGTCAAAATAAAACAAGCTGTTCCTCAAGCGTGATGAGTTCGGCCGGTACGGCCGCCGCTGTTTCTCCGCCGCGTTCGGCGGCGATTTTTTCCTCCATAGCTTGAGCAATACCGCCCAATATCCAATCTGAAGTACACCACGCTGACCAAAATTCACGGGTTAGGCTGTCACCGTGTACGATTTTTGCGGGAATGCCGTAAAGTTGGCATTGGATAAAACACATCTGCACGCATAAAATATCGATGTCCACGCCTAGCGCTGCCATTCTCTGCGACGGCGTATAGCCCGCCTCCCGCACATGCTCGGCAAAAGCAATCAGATTCGCACCGCTGCCACACGCAGGCTCTAAAACACTGACGAACTTTTCCGTTTTCAGCTTCTCAGCTACATCCAAACCGCCCAAAGCAGCCATTAATTTGCTTATGCTGTACGGCGTAAAAAACTGCCCTCTGTTTTCGTTGCCTAGCCCCAAATCCATATACAGGCGGCCTAAAAAATCATCAAACTCCCCCTGTTTCTGTGCATTGCTTATGGCAATCACCAATAAGCCCAGCATTTCGGGGAAAAGACTGAAAACCGCTTCGGGGTATTTTCGGCGTATTTCGTGATAGCGGCTTTCCCGTTGCTCCCACTCTGTATCAAATGCGTATTGGTTGATTAAGGCAATGGCCGCCAACTCGACAAAATCCCTGAATACGTCGGCTACGCGGTAAGCCGCCCCGAAAGATTGGAAACCTTTGACTAATTCATGATGGATATTTCCCATTTCGTCTTTTCCTTTGTTGTTATTCGGGCGGCCTGTTCAGGCCGTCCGAATCAGGGTTAGAATTGATTACTACCAACTGTAGTAAAAGACGGCCAAGCCGTTCGCCAAAGCCGCGCGGGCGGCGACAATGAATTTCTTGGTTTCCTCTATATCCTTGGGATATATCTCCTTACCGCCGAAGAAAAAGCCCGGCGTATGTTCCAGCTCGTTGTTCTCCAATGCCTGTTCAAGCCGTTCCAAGTCGTCAAGTTCCAACCTGACGGTGCGGCAGTTGAATACCTCAACCCCGCCTTTTTCCCGATAGAGATTTTCCATCCATCCGTGCAGGTGGTTGAATTTCCGCCAGTAGGCAATATCGGTTATCTGTGCCTGCTCGCGCTCTTCTTCGGTGGTCGGCATAACATCGGTTTGTCTGCTTCCCGCAAACTCCGTGCGCATCGTGTAGCCGTACATATCCAGTCCCATAATTCACTCCATTTCTTATGCAAAATTAATAACAATGCTTTACAACCATCGGGGGCGGTAGCCGCCGCGTTGTGATGTCGTGAAGAATTTCAAAGCGCCAAAAGTCCAGACTGGCTTTGTGCGGCTTTCATCTTTGTCCGGTGCGCCCCTATGGCGTGGTGGAAAAGGTGGAAGACGTGCAAAGACACTCGTCTTGGTCTGGACTTTTGGCGCTTTGAAATTTAGACATCAGGAAACAACGCGGCGGCTACCGCCCCCGATGGTTGTTTATGGGACAGCCGCTTTCGCGGCGTTTCCGCCTTTGGGCGGAATTTTTAAAACGCCTTTAGGGTCTGCCGACATTCAAGTTTACCTTAATTTCAATACGGCAGCCGCAAGGTAAATATTGGCAGCAAAAGATTGGTCGGTTTTTTCTGCGCGCATCGCAATCTTCTTGAATTCTTTGAGTTTGCAAAAAAAGTTCTCAATCAAATGCCGCCAGCAATACATCATCTTGTCGTGTTCCCGCTGGGATTTACGGTTGTTACGCGGCGGAATAACCACCTTACTCCCCCTTTCGGTCAGCTCTTCGACCAGCCAGTCGGCATCAAAGGCTTTATCCGCCAACAAAGCATCAAATTCCTTGTCTTTAATCAGCGGCTCTACGCCGCAAATATCATTGCGCTGACCAGGCATTAGTTTGAAATCAATCAGGTTCCCTAAAGCATCCACCATAGCCAAAATCTTGGTCGTCATCCCGCCTTTGGATTGGCCGATGGCCTGATTTCGAGTCCCCCTTTTGCACCCTGACCGTGGCGGTGAACTTTGATGATTGTGCCGTCAATCATGACATACTCCATATCGAGATCACGGTTCAGTTCTTCAAAAATATGATGAAAACGGTCGGCCAAGACCCATCTGCGGTAGCGTTTGTGGATACTTTTCCAATTACCGAACTCTTCGGGCAGATCGCGCCAAGGACTGCCGGTACGGATAATCCATAGTATGGCTTCTATAAATAATCGGTTATCGACAGCGGTTCGGCCGGCATCGCCAACTTTTCCTTGGCATAAAGGCTCAATTTTTGCCCACTGTGCATCGGTAAGAATATATCTGGTCATGTGGATAGGATACACTGAAAACTTGAATGTCGACAGACCCTAGGGCGTTTTTTGGCACCTCGTGCCTATCCTGCGTTTAGTTTAATAATGGTTGTATTGGGCTGATTTTTCGTTAAAAAGCAAGAAGGAGGTACGCGCGTACGGAGAAGTTGCCTTTTTATTTTGAGATATAACGATAGATTTTTGATTGATATTAGTAGATATAAATAGATTATATTAGATAATAATTGGATTTATATTCGATTTTAAGCTGTTAATTATTGATACTATGTTGATATATATAGATAATATATGGTTAATTATATAGTTATTTGGTAGATATATATAGATGGTAAATTTATTAATATAGATTTATATTGTTTATATTAGATATTTATTGTTATTTATTTGGATTTAATTTGGATTATTTATAGATACAAATAGATGCTTTTAGTCTATAATAGTTATAAATATGTTTTTAATAGATTTTTATAGATATTAATAGATTGGATTTTAAATGGCTAAAATATCTGCACAAGAGTTCATGAAAAAGGAAAACCAAACCGGTAGAAAATCAAAACTGGATCCGTTTCAAGATGACATCCTGTTACTAAAAACACATGGCTATACACAACAGCAGATCTTGGATTTCCTGAAAATGAATGACGTTGTCGTCGGAATGACAACGTTGAACTGGTTTATCCGTAACCGATCTGATAAAAAGACACCTCAAAAAAAGGTACAAACAAAAATCTCCCCAGCTGGAGAAAGGCCATCCTCCCCCGGCGGCAATACCGATCAATCTTCATCAGGATGGAAAAATGAAGAATTCAACCTCGATGATTATATTTAACAAAGGCCGTCTGAAAGCGGAAATTATGCTTTCAGACGGCCTTTAAAACTAGCTCCAAGCAATGTAGAAAGTATACGGCGTGCCGCCGATGCCTGCCCTTGTCCGGGACATACATTATTTCGCCACCTCCATGCCAATATCGGACATTTTATCCCAGCCCTCGACACGGGGGATACCATCGGGCATTTCTGCGAGCAGGTCAGACAGTTTGTACTTCGGGCGTTTGGCCGCTTTAATCACAATCGTCTGCCCTTGTATTTCAGTTTCCAGTTCATCGCCGATTTCCAATCCGAGCTGGCTGATAATCTCTTTGGGAAAGCGCACCGCCGCGCTGTTTCCCCATTTTTGTAATTTCATCGCAAGCATCCTTTTAGAGTAATTTATGTATCTACATTGTAGATACATGATTAAATGCTGTCAATCATATACCTAACCCCAATCTATCCACACAAAACGTGAATATCTTACCTGCCAGTCAAGCTAAACGCTTATCTCCACAATAAAAACAAGATTGCTGAAAAAATAATCGCTCGGCGCTCGCGCCGTCTATATTGTATGAAGTGGTCTCTGATAGTGGTCTCTGTCTCTTATATAGTATCTGGCGTTTTCGTACATTGTACTTTGTTATTTTTGTGCATTGTACTTTGTACAAAAAGTACAAAGATATGATTTTAAAAGGTTTTCGGAATAAATATTTTTAACCTAGTTTGCTTAAAATATAAGCAGAATAAACGGTTTCAGACAGGCATTTGTGCTGCCAGAAAATAAGCATCCAAAAAAAAACGGCCTATGCAGTACAAAGGCCGTTGGAAATAAGAAAAAAGCCCGGAAATTCGGGCTTTGAGGGGTGTTTTGGTGATCAGAAGACGCAACAAGGCCATCAGGGCTTATTTGTCTGATTTTTTGATAAATTGAAGGATTGATTTCCGCCCGGGATTTTCAGGGTCTTTTTTGTCCGGCGGCTTGGTTTCGCGTGCCTTTATGTCGGCTTTCAGACCGCTCCAGATTGCTTCCGCTTCGCGTTGGGTATCTTGTTTCTGCGACGGAGCGTTGTAGTCCTTATTTGGCGGATAAAAACCGCCCCAGCCGCCTGCAATGGCCTTTTCCATCACCTGACGCAGGTTGATGTTTTTCTTATGCAGTTCGCTGAGTTGGTTGTAGAGGATTTTTTTCGATGCTTGAGAGACGTGGCGGCCATTCTTCTGATGGCGCATTTTCAGATAGGCATTCCAGAGATCTTCGGGAATCCATTTATTGAGCATAAAGCCGTCGGCATCGGAGTAATACTCGCTCTCGAAGTCGGGCGGCGTTTCGCCACGCACTTTGTAGATTAGCTCGAATAGTTTTTCACGGTTGATTGCCCAAAACATCTTGCCGTGTACTTGGGCGCGTTTATATTTGATGATTCCCAGATTGAGTAACATCTTTCTGGCTTTTTCATACCCGCGCCGAGTCAGACCGATTTCTGCTTCCAGCTGTTCGGCCGTTTTGTAAATCCAACCCTGCCGTTCAGGATATTTTTTATCGGCCACATCCAACCACCAAAACAAATTGGATAAAAGAGATGCCGCCTGTAAGTTTGGCCCGCAAATAGCCATAAACTCACCGTACATTACAGTGAGGTTGGAGTTCATATGGTGGCGCAGGTCGGCTATAAGCATTAGAACTAAACCTTTTTGTTCGGTTTGTATGCTTTTGCAATAGCTTCGACTGTTACTTGGTTCTTGGTGTATGCTGAAATTTTTATGGCGGTTTCAAGTGGTGCTTTCTTTCTCCCATTTGCTATTTGAGATATCCATGTGTAGTTAATATCTAGAGCTTCAGCCATTTCTTTTAGACGCCCTCTTTGCTGTTTCAGCCATTGTTGCAATGTGTATTCGCTCATGCAATTGTCCTAAAAATATTAAAAATACAGCCATTATATTACCTATGGCTAATAAATAAATCAATTATGAGTTAAACCAGTTACCCAAAGGAAAATAAATGGCATAGATAATTAAATTATGAGTACACTTGCCGATAGAATTAAACAACGCCTTTCATATCTGAATAAATCACAAGCGGATTTAGCCAAGTATTGTAAAGTAAAGCCCCCATCAGTATCTAAATGGCTGAATGGGGGTACAAAAACATTACAAGGTCAAAATTTACTTCGTGCTGCACAATTTTTAGAGTGCGACCCTGATTGGCTAGCTAGCGGAAAGGGCTTTTGGGCCAACACGGCTGGAAATATTGGAGCTCATGAAACCGCCCCCTCACCATTTACCATCAAAATGCTCGGTGACGATATTCTTGGACAATACGTTATCAATACATCTGATATCACAGCCAATATCGCATATATTGAATATACTGAAGATCAATACCGAAGAATTTTTACTGCTAAGACTCCTAGTAGTCTAAGATTGACAAATATAAAAGTCGATAATATGTCGGGAACACTAGAAACTGGGGATTTGGTGTTTGTAGATATATCTATAAATCGATACGATGGTGATGGTGTATATCTTTTTATTGTTGGTAACCACCTTCATTTAAAAAGATTACAAATGGCAGGTAGCAATTTGTTGGTTATATCAGATAATAAACAATATAAGAGTTGGGAAATTTCATTAAAAGATAGAGCCAGAATGATAGTAGTTGGTAAAGTTCTATTGGGGCAATCTCAAATATTTCAGAGGTTTTAAATGATATTTAAGCGCAGATTCGATAATTCGAATCTGTTTTTTTATTTCGCTTAAACCAAAAAAACAAAAAAATAATCAAATTGTTATGCAATATGAAATGTAAATTATTAGCTACAGCTAATAATTTACTTGCAATAATTGTTACCTATAGCTAATATAGAGGCTAGTAAAGCTCTTTAAAAGTTTGGTAACGCAGCAACCAGCCTTCGGCGATTCAACGAATCGACAGAAAGAAAAGGCGTGGTAGTCTTTGGGTAAGTCGAACAAATGGTTGCGGGCACTGTCAACGTGCCAAAGAAAAAAGCCGACTAACCGGGTTGCGCAAAGCGTCCGGGTCAAGCGGCTAGTTGAACGGAAACAATCGGGGCGTATCCCCGATGAAGGAGCGATAATCTACGGACAAGCTCCAAACTACATCTGACATTTTTGAGACTGCCTCTTAGCGGGCAGATTTAGGGCTTAAAAAGCCCTTTCGTGTGCCGGCGTTGGCGCACTTCCAAAAGACGGTCTCGCACACCGTCTTCGGTCTGTACCCAGACCCAAGCCCGTTTTAACAGCGGGTTTCAGTATGGGTATTGCCATTGTACACCGATTCGGTGATACAAATAACGAAAGTTACTTTTTTGTGGCAATTAGAATGTTTTTAAAAGGCTGTCTGAAACATTTTTCAGACAGCCTTGTTTTCATAAAAAACTGTGGAGGGTTTAAGGTGAAAATTGAAATCGAAAAGCTGCGAGATAAGGCAGCAATAGTAGTAGAACATTTTGCTAACAGAGCTGATTTTTATGTGCGTTCGGGCAGCGGGATTTTCAATCTGAATCACAATGATTTTTCAGACGTGTTCACAGAACAATCGGTTGCGGAAATGTATCTGCAAAAGTTCCAATGGTATTTAGACGAGTCACCGTTGATTGAAGAGCTTGAGATCGATATTAAAAAAGAAGCCGACGATTTTAAAGAAAGGTTTGCTGCTTTTTTAAGCTCAAAAAATGAATAAGAATAAGAAAGAGAGTGAAATATGAAGTTTGTTTTTCGTTATTTCAAGGATGATTATGGTCTGGATACCACAATTGGCATTACAGTGTTTGCCTTTTGCTGTTTTGCTGTTTTCATGTCCGGCATTGCTTTTATGCTTTCTGATAACTATGAAATAGTTCACTGAGAAGTAAATGTGCATTTTCCCTTGCTTGGTTGGGATTCCTTTTGTTATTAAATTTTTCTTATATGAATTCCGGCGTTCAAAATATAAGTTTTTATGGTACGGACAAACAAAACGTAATGATAAAACGATGCGTGGAAAATCAAGGATATGCACACTCAGTAACGCTTGATGATATCGATTATGTCATGCGTACCTGCCGAGCCGACGATGACAACCAACGGTTAAGAGACAGTATTTTCAAATAGGTTTTAAAATTGTTGGTTGTGAAGGAGTGGAAAAAATGATTTGTAAAATTGGTAATTCGGTTTTGGCTGTTTGTATTTTCGTTGGACTGTTATCGTTGTCTGTCCAATTGTTTTCTACCTACCAAACCTCGAAAAAATATGAAGTAAGACAAGAGATGCTAACAAAAATAGACGTAAAGAAAAATGACATTGCGCTTGGAGTTGCCAAGGTTAATGCACTTCAATCCACGATAAACTGTCTGTTGTACCAAAATCAGAAGCTGCAAGAACGGAACAGTACAATAGCCGTCGGCACAACAACCCATAGTTCCACCATGCCTGACTGCAACAAATATATGAAAACCGTCTAAAAATTTCATTTAGCATGCTTGATTTAGCATTTTTTATCGAACGGCAATCCAGTCCGTATTTTCCGGTCGTTGATACAGGAGATGCTTATGATTTAGAGCGAAGGATTATTGCGAATCGAACCTTAACGGCAGGCTGGGGCTGATTCCCGTTCGGCAGGGATGATGCAGCAAGCGGCTCGGGTGTGGCCTGCCGTTATGTTTTTTAGCACACCGCAGTTCGCCTTGGCACGGCGTTAACGCACTCAATCAGGCCATTTCGGATTCGACCTGCTCCGGCCGAAAAGGGGCAGGAAGACGCTTACAGACCTTGCGACACGGTTCGGGCGGGTGGAATGCCTGCTTTTTAAGGATTTACCGTATGCGATATATCCGTTGTACACCTAAAGACATCGAAATTTTAATATCCTGTCTGCTGCTTGCCCGCGAAGGGTTTACCGCTATCCGCAATTTGGGTTGGGGGCGTTACGGGCTTGACGATCCTGATAATCCTCCTCTTGCCGCAGCATCGGAAGAAGCGATACGGCAAAATCTGAATATTGCCGGGCAGTTGGCCGAAGCCCTGCATAACCTGCCTTACGGAAAAGACGAAACAGACGACTTGGAATATACGCACCGCTGCATGATGCGGTTTTTGTCGCAAAACCCGCAGATTGCCGAGCGGTACCGGTTTCATGATTTTTTAGGAAGAATTAAGGAATCAACCTTTGATATTCCTGATCCAGCACCCCAAAATGATGATTAAGGAAGTCTGCACAAGAATAAATGCTGCATTTTTCTCTTCCTACAATTTTTTTTAAATCTACGGCTTTTGGAAGTGTATTGGTAAAAACAGGAATATATTCCGCTTCATTTGACAGCAGCCAAATTGTTCTTGTTAAGCCATCATTGAAACCTATTCCTGTATGAGCATCATAGAAAAGCCCGTTTATGATGATATGGGAAATTTTTTCCCCTTTACTGAAGCCCGCTTCCAAATAAGAGAATTTTTTGTCTGCTCTCCAGATTTGTTCGTTACCTTGGTGGTAGCCTGAAAAGTAGCTGTCATCTTCAGATTTTCGCCATTCTGATAAAAATCTATATGGGTCAATGAGTAATACGTAACCATCACTAAATAAATCTTTGTAAAACGGGAGTTGCATATACACCGTTCTGTTCCTGATAGGTATGGCAAATATTAAGATGGGTTCGATCGGTGAACCATTATTAAGAATAAATTCGTATTCAATATCCCAATCAAGGTTTAATGGATCAAGTTTCATGGGCGTTTCCTGTTTTGTGTAAAGAGAAGATGTGGAAATCCAATCTTAACACGGGTGGAGAAACGCCCGCCTATCCGCCAAGGCCGTCTGAAAAACAAGATTTTCAGACGGCCTTTAACTTATAGTGCCCCCAAACCCCTTACATTACAATAAAGCCTTTTCGAAATAACCGAGAGCCACATCATGACCGTTAAAACCCGTTTCGCCCCCAGCCCCACCGGCTACCTGCACATCGGCGGCGTGCGCACCGCCCTGTTTTCATGGGCTTTTGCCAAAAAACACAAAGGCGAATTCCTGCTGCGCATCGAAGATACCGATTTGGAGCGCTCCACCGCCGAATCGGTCAACATCATTTTAGACGGCATGAACTGGGTAGGCCTCGATTACGACAACGCCGACAACGTTATCTACCAAACCCGCCGCTTCGACCGCTATAAAGAAGTGATTGCCGAGCTGTTGGCGCAAGGCCACGCCTACCATTGCTATTGCAGCAAAGAAGAGCTGGAAGCCATGCGCGAGAAAGCCGAAAAAGAAGGCACCGCCACCTACGACCGCCGCTGGCGCCCCGAGCCTGGCAAAACCCTGCCCGAAATCCCCGCCGGCCGCGAACCGGTTGTCCGCTTCAAAACCCCGTTGGAGGGCGTAACCAAATGGCACGACTTGGTGAAAGGCGAAATCAGCATCCCCAACGAAGCGCTCGACGACCTCATCATCGCCCGCGCCGACGGCACGCCCACCTACAACTTCTGCGTGGTGGTGGACGATTGCGACATGGGCATCACCCATGTTATCCGCGGCGACGACCATGTCAACAACACCCCCAAACAAATCAATATCTTAAAAGTCATCGGCGCCAAGCTGCCCGAATATGCCCACCTGCCGATGATTTTGAACGAGCGCCGCAAAAAAATCTCCAAACGCAGCGGCGACACCGTGTCCATCACCGATTTCTGCCAAATGGGCATTCTGCCCGAAGCCATGCTCAACTATCTGGCGCGCTTGGGTTGGGCGCACGGCGACGACGAATTTTTTACCATGCAGCAATTTGTCGAATGGTTTGATTTGAAAGACGTTTCCCCCTCACCCAGCCGCATGGATTTGAAAAAACTCTATTGGATTAACGGCGAACACATCAAAATCACCCCCAACGACACGCTCGCCGCGCTGGTGAAACCCCGCTTGGCGGTGCGCGGCGTGGAAGTGCTCGACAAACCCGCGCTGGAAGACGTGCTGGCATTGGTGAAAGACCGTGCCCAAGATTTGAATACGCTGGCCGACGAGTGCGTGTATTTCTACCAAAAAGCCGTACCCGCCGAAGCAGACGTGCAGAAACACTGGAGCGAAGAAGCCCCCGCGCGTATGCACCGCTTCGCCGATCTGCTCGAAGCGCTGCCCGATTGGAATGCCGAGGCCATCCATGATTTATTCAAACCCTTCTGCGAAGCCGAAGGCATCAAAATGGGCCAACTCGGCATGCCCCTGCGCCTGGCCGTATGCGGCACGGCCAAAACCCCCAGCGTGGACGCGGTGCTGGCCCTAATCGGCAAAGAAGAAGTGTTGAAGCGGATCCGCAGTTAAAGGTTAAGGGCGCAAGCCAAACCAAGAGGCCGTCTGAAAAGTTTTTCAGACGGCCTCTAGAATATATACAAAAACTTTCAATGAAACGAAGAAGATGAATGAAAAAGTATGGGTAAGAATTATGAATACCTTTTTATTAACTGAAAAAGTATGGGATTGAAGGAGGTAGCTGAAATGAAAAAAGTAATATTGTCTCAACTAGAGAAAATAGAATTCACTTGGGTCGGCTTGATAGAGTTCGTATTTAGATTCGTACTCGTTGTACCAGGAATTGCTCTTGTTATTTATCTGTATATCGAAATAGAGCCTGTGGTAGATAAGCTAGTGGACTATTTTTTTCCTTTGTTTCCTTTGTTATTTTATTAATAACAACACTATCCGCCAATGCCGTCTGAAAAACAAGATTTTCAGACGGCCTTTTTATCCACCAACTTTAAAGGAGAACCACCATGCTCAATGCCCACGCCCGCAAACCCGTGCCGGTATCCGTTATCGGCACCTACGATTCGCTCGAAGCAGCATCACGGCAGGTTGACCTGTTTATGCTCAAACAAGACCCTGATGCCGGTGAAGAAGAAAAACAAGGAAGCAAATTGAACAATTAGGTTTGTGAAAGGAAAAATCATGTTTAAACGACGTATATCAAAGCCGGTCATTGTCAATGTCATCGGGGTATACAAGACCATTCAGGCCGCATCAAAGCAAGTTGACCTCTATTTGAAACGCCAAGATTCGGCTATCTCGGCCAATATCGTTTCTGGCGAGCACGGCTATACGGCTACTGCCGTTAAATGGCAATGAAAAACCGCTCTGTTTCCAGAGCGGTCTTGTTGAATCGGATAACGATCCATAGGGGTATGGCAATTATCCATTTTTAATCGGAGTAACGCAATGATAAAAAAGATTTTCGCAGTATCCACGGCGGTTGCCGTTTTTTTTATGTCTCCCTTTGCGCAAGCTGAAGAACTCACTGGTGATACGAAGTTGGCTTGTGAAGCCATTCTCTGCTTGTCTAGCGGCACTCGTCCGAGCGAGTGCAACGAGTCTATTCAGAAGTATTTTTCAATCAAGCATAAACGCTTGGATAAAACTCTTTCCGCCCGCCGCGACTTTTTAAATATGTGTCCACGTGACCAGGACCAGAATATGAATTCGCTGGTAAACGCACTGGTAAATGGTGCCGGTCGTTGTGATGCCGCCGAACTCAACCGCATGGGACGGGCGACCTACACCGTCAAAAAATATGTGCGTGCTGGCAAAGGCGGCCGTGAAGGCTGGTATGACGATGTGGCGGTGACCTATATCCGCAACACCAAACCGGCGTATTGCGCCGCCTATTTTGACCACGAATGGACCACTGCCGCGGAACGAGTCAAATACGTCGGTGAGGAAAAGAACGGTGGCAAATGGGTTGATGTTCAATAGTTTCACTCCGACTCCGGTTTTCCTCCTCCAGTATCCAGCCGGGGTCAATTTTTCCGACGGAGTTTTCACCTTTCTCCGTCGGCTTTTTCTTCTGATTTACAGATAAAAGCCTGTCTGAAAAGGCTGATTTTTATGTGTAAATTTGCGGCCATGCCGCGTTTGAAAAAAGGAAATAAAGATGAAAGAAGTACATTTGATCGTGCAGGGCAAAGGCGGTGTCGGTAAATCACTGATCTCCACCATCATTGCTCAATATATGAAAACCAAGTTGCCCGATGAAAGCATACACTGCTATGACACGGATCCGGTAAACAGCACTTTTTCACGCTATAAAGCGCTCAATGCTGAAATCGTCAACATCATGGACGAGCACAACAACATTAACTCCATCCGATTCGACTCGTTGATTGAAAAAATAATCGAGCTTGATGGGATTGGTGTGGTCGACAACGGCGCGGCCACTTTTGTGCCGCTGATGGGATACCTCGCAGAAAACCGCGTGCCGGAATTGCTGCGTGAATCAGGTGTGCGCCTGATTCTTCATGTGCCTTTAACTGGCGGCCAGGCTCTCCCCGATTGTATGGAGGGTTTGGCCCATATCCTAAACAACATCGATAGCGATGCCGAGGTGGTCGTTTGGATCAATGATCATAACGGCAAGGTCGAGCGAGACGGTAAGACGTTTACTGACTTCAAGGTCTATAAGAGCCATGAACAGCGCTTTATTGGCATCGTGCACATCGTCAACCGCAATCCCGACACCTATGGTGCAGACATTGATCGCATGACATCGCTTAACCTGACTTTTGCAGAAGTGCAGCAATCACCTGATTTTACTCTGATGCCCCGCCAGCGCCTTCGCAATGTGCAACGAGACTTATTTGAACGTATGGCCGTATTGCCTGTTTTGGCCAATTCCGACTTAGGCGACGAATAATGGCTGATATGGACAAGGCTAAAGTTATCAGCGAGGTTTTCCGTATCTCGGGTATACGTCTGACGGATGATGATCCCATTTTGGCGGTGTTGCTGTTGCAATTGACCTCCACGCAGGAGTCGTTATCCGCAATGGAGGAGCGTCAGTCGCTGGAACGACAAGCATTTATTGCCGATCTGGCGGGACACATGGAATCAATTAACCGCGACGCGGCTGAACTCCGAGGATATAAAGCGGCGATCTTGTCTGATATTCAAGCACATGCTGATCGTTTACAGTCTGAAGTCGAGGATAAGATTGTGGCCTCTGTGTCTGGGCGTATCACTGCGGAGTTGGGTAAGGTCAACCAACTATTGTTGACCTTGAAACGCTATTTGTTTACTGCAACCGTAGTTTGGGCCTTGTTACTGTTGGTAGCGGTTTTCATTCTTAAGCTGTAAGTGTGGGGTGGTATGGCTCCTAGCGATCCAATCGTTAGAACCTATGCTTACTTGAAAAGTAAAAGAGGGTAGTTAAATGGAAAATTCTGCTGCAAACATTAGATATTTTTTCAAAGGAGTAAAACGATTAATTTTACGAGCTCCTCGATTTCTTTTATCTCTGTTTGTGATGACTGTACTGGCTAGTATTAATATTATTAGATACTGTATTTTATTTTCGTTTCCACTTTTTTTTATAAAAGTGTTGGGTGAAAAATCAAGAAACCTCGATAGTTTTAGGTCTCGATTAACACTAACGGCAGTCGCATTCTTGCCATTTATTCAAATATATATTGTATATAATACTTTGTTTTATCTCGATGTATCGAACATAAAGAATAGTTATCTAGCCATTTATTGTTATCTTATTACAGCCCATGTTGTAATTTTCGCCATTTATTACACAGTTACTTTTTTAATAAAAAAAATTATAGCAATGGGCAAAGTTTAGAATATGGACTCTCAAATGTTAATTGAAGCCACTCCTTCCATTCATCCTATAGCTGTCAGCCCGTCATTTACCCCGCCGGAAGAAAACTATCCACATTACCGATTGCTACCGATACATACAGAAACAGGCAAATATTATTGCCTGTTTTTTTATATATCCGCCAAAGATTTTTTGATTCTGGATCCAAAAATCAAACGGCATTTGGCAATTAAAAAACTGGCTGAATTTTTAAAAACTGCGACGTACACCGTGTACGAAACCAAGTATGAGTAAGTAAAATGAAAACCTACGACGTTGAAGAGGCCGCCGTGTATTGTAAATGTCATCCCGAAACGATTCGGGAGCATATCCGTGAAGGGCGCCTCGCTGCCTCAAAACCCGGTAGGAAGTATTGTATAACCCAGCCCGCTCTTGACGCGTTCCTTATTGGTTTGGAAAATATTCAATTGCAGGCTTCACTCGAAAATAGGAGTGAAAAAAAATGTCGATATATCAACGAAAAAATGGATTCTGGTACGTTGATCTTTCCACAAAGAGCGGCAGAAGAATTAGACAATCGACTGGCACCAAAAGCAAGGAAGAAGCCCTCAGACTCTACGACAAATTGAAGTACGAATTATGGTCTTCCAATCATTTTGACGAGAAACCGAGGAAACTGTGGGAAGAGGCGGCAATACGGTGGATCGATGAAATGGGCGCGAAAAAGAGTATCGATAAGGATTTATCAAGATTGCGCGGTTTACCTGAACTGCGTGGAATCTATTTGCATCACTTAAGTCGTGATTTCATTATGGCCGTAGTTGCTCAAAAAAAGTGTTCCAACAGCACAAAAAACCGTTATCTTGCGCTTATCCGAGCAATACTCAATAAGGCTGTCAAAGAATGGGGTTGGTTGGATAGAGCCCCTCACTTGACACTATACAAGGAACCTAAGAGACGTATCCGTTGGCTAACTAAAGAGGAGGCAAGCCGTTTGATTGCAGTATTGCCTCCTTATATGGCGGATATGGTCGTATTCAGTTTGGCAACAGGATTACGGCAGCGTAATGTCATGGATTTGACTTGGTCACAAGTGGATTTGCCTAGTCGGACGGCTTGGGTTTCTCCTGATGAGAGCAAGTCGGGTAAGGCTTTAGGTGTGGCATTGAACAATACGGCGGTTGATGTGTTGGAAAAACAGAAAGGCAAACATGCCCGTTATGTATTTACCAACACGAGCGGCAATAAGGTTCAGAGTATCAGTTCGAGAATTTGGAGAAATGCTTTGGAGGAAGCGGGAATCTCAGATTTTCGATGGCATGACTTACGTCATACTTGGGCGAGCTGGTTGGTTCAGGCCGGTGTGCCATTAGCTGCGTTACAAGAAATGGGTGGATGGGAGAGTATAGAGATGGTTCGCCGATATGCCCATTTATCAACCGAGCATTTACACGGTCATGCAGCATTGCTTGATGAGATGGTTTTGGTAAATGGCACAAATTTGGCACACTAAAATACAACACCTCAAGATTTATATTCTCAACCTATTGATTTATTGGTGGGTCCGGTGGGTTTCGAACCCACGACCAAGGGATTATGAGTCCCCTGCTCTAACCCCTGAGCTACAGACCCCGGTCAGAAAAGACCGCTATTGTACCACAACCGTTTGAACTGGCAAATATCGGCTGTTCGGTCGTCTTCGGGGCGTTTTTTTCAGACAGGCCTTTCATGCTCCGTATTCAAACTTACCTCGAATACCCCGCGCAGGGCATTACTCAACAAGATTTTTTCGGCGTTTTGCAAATCCGTCAAGGTGATATGGCTTTCCACTACCTTATTGGCCGACAGATAAATTTGCGGATTATCCATTATCTCTTGCCGCATCACACCGTTAAGAATATCCAAATCCAAAGCGGGCGTTTGCCAACAACCGTTTATCAATGCAAACACATTACTGCGACCGCCTTCCAGCAAGATACCGCTTTGGTTGAAGAAGAGGCTGTCGAAAGCTTGCCGCTCAACGGCCTGCTGCCAGCCTCGGTCGTAGGCTGCGCGATGATTGGTCTTAAAACGGCGCAAATAATCACAATCCGGCAAAGATTCAGCGGCAATGATCGTTTGCTGGTGGGCGTTAAGCGGTAAACTGTCGGCCGCTTCGTAACTAAGCTTGCCATCGGCGGCCAAGCTGATTTTCAGGCGGCGCATTTGCGGCGGTTGGGCGGCGACGGCGGCGGCGAAATATTCAGCGGCTTGTTTGGCATCCAACGGAATATTCAAGGCAGCGGCGCTGAGCTGTAAACGCTTTAGATGACGCGCCAATAAAACACATCGGCGGTTTTCAACCCGCAAGGTTTCGAATATTCCGCATTCCGGGCGCAAATTACTGAGAAATCGGGCTTTCCAACCGCATTCCGTATATTCGGCCTCGGCATCACTGTCCCATACGATTCCGGAGCCGACTCCGTATACCCCGCGCCAAGGTGCAGCACCCTCTTCTTTTTTTCGTAATTGAACGGTACGAATCACAACATTCAACACACCGCTAAAACCCAAGCCGCTATCGCAAGATTGCAAATGGCCGATACTGCCTGTATACAAACCGCGCGGGCTGCTTTCCAGCTGCCGGATCAATTGCATGCTCATGCGCTTGGGTGCGCCGGTAATCGATCCGCAGGGAAAGGCGGCCTGCAAAACATCGGCGGCGCCGGTACCGCTTTTGGCTTGGGCATAAATCGCACTGGTCATCTGCCAGACGCTGCCGAACCTGCTGACTTTAAACGGTTCGGGAACATTCACGCTGCCGGTTTCGGCAATTTTGCCCAAATCGTTGCGCAACAAGTCGACAATCATGATATTTTCTGCGCGGTTTTTCGGATCGTTACGCAAAGCTTCGGCGGTATCTTCGCTGTTGTCGCCGGCAGGTGCCGTGCCTTTCATCGGCTCAGTGGTCATGCTGCCGTCGCGCTCTATGCGCAAAAATAATTCCGGCGAAAAGCATAAAGTCCATTCAGCCTGCCCGGCTTTATCGGGCAACGAAGCCAACACGGCATAAGGCACCGGCTGGCGGAGACGGCGGTAAAGCCGGATAGGATCTCCGTATGCTTCAAAATGCAAACGGGTGGTGTAATTGATTTGGTAGCAATCGCCTCGTGCAATGGCGCTTTTAATCTCTGTTATGGCGCGATGATAATCGGCCTTTCCTGTTTGGAAAACCGGCGTGGAAATACCGCTTGGCTGCGCTTGTTCCCGCGCTTGCAGCCACCCCATCGGATCGGATATTTTTTCTTTCTGCCCAAACCAGTGTAATGCCAATCCCCCCTCCTGTTCAGGCAGATTTTGCAGCTGAAAGCCGAATTCATAATCTGCAAACAATACCGCATGTTGCCCTTTTTCCCAGCCTTGCTGCAAACGTCCATCTAAATCTGCCATGTTGTCAGCATGTAAAAATTCGCTGTTCACATAGCGGGAAAACAGGGTTGCACTATCGGCAACGGCATCATCAAGCAAAACAAAATAAGACATATCAGCAAGTGAGAGTTTTCAGTAAGCGGCGATTATAGTGAAATTCAACGCAAATAGGTATGGAAAAGCATAGACGGAAAAAACCGCACGGATGTACTTCGTGCGGTTGCCTGTCTGAAAAGAAAATTCTTTATTCTTTATGCAAAGAAACCACTATAGCCGCCCGATGCATTTTCCACTCCAATGGAATCACAAACGAGCGGTCTTGGCGCGGCAATATGCTTTCATCCGGTGCCCCGTGAACAACAAACGGTACGGAGATTTCAAACCGATCGCCAAATTTTTTGCGCGCATTACCGGCAATCGTATTGGCAACTTCGCCAACCAAATCCATTATATTGCTCTCGGAAACATCAGGCTCACCCATCAATCCCAGCAGGCGGCGCACCATATCGGCCGGAGCAGTAAAATATACTACCCCTTTATGACGGCCGGTAATCGCGATCACCCCGGAATACTGCTGCGCCTCCGGCACGTCATTTTCAATCAAATAAGGCGTACCGACAAAAATTTCTTCCCCTGCCATCTGGGCAAAATAATTTTGAACCCCTTCCAGAAAGACTTGTAACTCATCTTCTTTCATTGTTTATTAATCCTCCAGTAATTCCCGCAACGCACTGAACAGTTCTTCATCACTAAACGGTTTATAGATAAATCCTCTGGCACCGTATTCCAAAGCCCGGATACCTGTAGCTTTATCGGCCAAAGCGGAAATTACCAAAATATTCGCATCTTCATTGATATCGATAATCTTCTGAATACACTCCAAGCCGTCCATCTGCGGCATGGTCAGATCCATGGTCACCAAATCCGGACGCAGTAAATCATATAGCTGTACGGCATCTTTACCGTTACCGGCGGTTGCCACCACTTCCAACTCTATACTTTCCGAACCGCGCGCAATGCGGTTACGGATGACATTGGAGTCATCTACGATCATAATCGTCGGCATGCTTCTTCCTGAGTGATCAAAATTCTCCATCCAATCATTGAAATTCATTCATTAATGATTTTTAGGAACCATAATGGTAACCCGTGTGTATGCCCCTGCTCGCGTAGCGATGGAAATCTTGCCATTCATCTGTTTAACACGATCATGCACAATATCCATGCCTACACCTCGGCCCGCATCTTCATCACTGTGATCACGAGTAGAAAAGCCCGGCACAAAGATTTGCTTAATCAAAGACTTGGCATCCATGTTTCTGATGGTTTCCAACGAGTGGAAGCCTTCTTTTGCCAACTTTTGACGGATTTTTTCCAAATCAATCCCTGTACCGTCATCCTGCACACTCAACAAAACGGAATCATCGTTTTCACGCATCTCAACTCTCAAATGCCCTGCCGGCAGCTTATGTTTTCCGACACGCTCGTCAGGTTCTTCGATACCGTGCACGATCGAATTACGCAGTAGCTGAATGGCCAATTCGCGTAAATTAGTTCGGGTATTGATATTAAACGATATGTTATCCATGCCGATACAGGTAAAGTCAACCAACTTACCATTCCGTTCCGCTACTTCGGCGACAAACTTATTCAGCTGCGTCTTAACCGGCTCGGACTTGGTTGCTGCACTCGGGGAAATTGGTACGTTATTGCCGATAATACGTTGGCTCAAATCACCGATGGTTTGCGTCAAACTGAACAGCTCTTCAAGCGAAACCGTTAAAGGCAGAAAATCCTCTCCCGTTAACTTATTTCTGCTTTGCAGATCCTTCAAGGTATGTTCTAAATTTTCAGCAATCACCACAAAACCTTGTAAACCTAAAGAACTGGCGTCACCCTTCAATCCATGCACTTCGCGGAAAATAAACAGCAGCTTGTTAAAGAAATCGGATTGCACCCTCACCGGCTCTTTTAATTTTTCATTGATACTCTGATTGCGCTTTTCCGTATTCGCGATAAAGTCGGCCATCATATTCGGATCGGTTTTCAAAATGGAGCCCAACATTTCCAACTGAAGGTCGCTCTGCTCACGCTCCCGCTGGATTTTTTCCTCCAATCTCACCGCATCACTCACGTCACTTACACTGACCAATACATGTGAGATCTCTTGGCCTTGATAAACACGGTTGAATTTGAAATCGAGATAACGTGTTTCTTTAACACCGGCATCATTGGTTACCGTCATCTGTGTACGTATCAAAGGATTCAGGCTGCGGATCAAACGCTCTTTGGTTCGCGGGTTGTATAGCTGGTTCACAAAGCTGCCCGCGGTTTCGAGGTTTTCTTGGGAATCTACCATGTCAGACAATACATCCAACATATTTTTACCGCCCAACTCCTTCTTGCCCCACAAACGCTCCAGCTCGGCCGAATACTGCGAACCGATATTCAAATCTTTATCCAATAGAAAAAGACCGTTGTTGACAGTTTGCATAATCTCGTCGGTTTCACGGCGCGCAATTTCCGCCTTTTCGTCCGATTTACTCAAACGACGCATGAAAAAGCCGATAAAGAACAAGAAATAAATCAAGGATGCAGCAATGCCACTACGCTGAACCCAATGCAACGTATCGGTTTTTTTTGCGATATCAGCATTCAGGGCAACAATGATTTTATCGATTTCCTCATAAATCACACCCTGTTCTTCCGGCGTAAAAGTTGTCATATCATGAATCAAATCATGATTGATGTTTGTTGGCTTATATTCGGCCAACGTTTGAATATCCGGCTTGCGCTGCTGCCAGATTGTTTTAATTTTTTGCAATACAGCTATTGTTTCGGAGGAGCTTAAGGGTTCTACCCAATCCACTCCGCGGATAATGTCATAATCACCGCCCTGCTCTAACTTAGTGAACATTTCATCAAAAGACTGAACCGCTTCGGTCAATGCGGCCTGTTGCTCGGCCACAGCATCATCACCGCCCTCATGACGCCTTCCTTTCGACAACTCCTGTTCCAGCATTTCCTGATGAACAGATTGAACCGCCACTAAAACATCATAGCTGCTGTCGCTTAACACACCAGCCGCATCAATCTGCACTTGGTATTCTTGAATTTGCCCGGAAATATGCGTAGCCGCATACATTACTCCCGAAGCAAACAGTAGAAAAACAGCGATCGAAATGGTGACGCTTTTATAGCGTTTAAATGAAGACCCTATATTTTGTGAATCAATCGCTCGCTTAGACATAAATCTTCCTTATCTTTACTTCATAAACAATAGAGGCACCGGCCACATTTTATGCCGATGATCTTGTTTGCCCCGCCAGATATAGGATATAGGCTGTAAAAGCCTATCAAACGTATTCGTTTTTTCCTGGTATCAGCCCCAATAAAATATTTGCCTCAGAAGAAAATATCAAATTAAATAATAACTTTAAATAATATATTTAAATGAAACTTCCATTTTGATTATAATTTTAAAAATTAGAATTTGCAAACTTATCAGATAAGAAGCATGGTTGATTATATGGAAAATCACACATTTCACTATCCAAAAGATAGTTTTTTATATATTAACTACATTTGGCTAAGCACAATAAAACCCTATCCCCAGCGCATAGAAATATTGCATCAACGGTTATTTAGGTGCCATAAAACATATTGATAAAAACAATGCCTGTCTGAAAAAACCATACGGTCTTTTCAGACAGGCATCACAAACCAATGGTTCTGAATAAATTTCTTAACGACGCCGGCTGCCCGGCAGCGGCATATCCGCCCATTTCATGATATTGGCCACTTCGGCGGGGTTCAGCTCGTAAAACTGGCCGCGCTTGAGGCGGTTAGGCAGGCCGATGGGGCCGAAGCCCACGCGCACCAAGCGGCTGACGGTTAGTCCGAAATGTTCGAAAATGCGGCGCACTTCACGGTTGCGGCCTTCTTTAATCACCACGTTATACCATTTGTTCGCCCCTTCGCCGCCCTGCTCGTAAATACGCTCAGCCTTCGCCAAGCCGTCTTCCAGCATCACGCCCTCTTCGGTAAGCGTTTTCATTTGTTCGGCCGTTAATTCGCCGAGCACGCGCACGGCGTATTCGCGCTCCACTTCAAAGCTTGGGTGGGCAAAGCGGTTTACCAGTTCGCCCGAAGTAGTGAGAATCAATAGGCCGCTGGTATTGATGTCCAAGCGGCCGATGGCCACCCAACGGCTGCTGGCGGCCTGCGGCAGGCGGTCGAAAATACTCACGCGCCCTTGCGGGTCGTCGCGCGATACGATTTCGCCTTCCTGTTTGTAATACAAAATAATCCGCGGCAAGCGATCCGGCCATTTGAGCTTGATCACGCTGCCTTTCACCAACACCTGATCATCGGGCAATACTTTGTCGCCCAATTGCGCAGTTTTGCCGTTTACCGTTACCAAACCTTGGGTAATCCATTCCTCCATCTCGCGGCGCGAACCCACGCCCGATGCGGCCAGCGCTTTTTGCAAACGCACCGGCTCGAAGTTATCCAAATCGGCACGTTTTTCTTTCAAATCGCGGGCACGTTCCATGATTTTTTGGTTGGGGTTGCGCACCACCAGTTTTTTAGCACGCGCGGCCTGCGTTTTCGGCGCAACGGTTTTATCCTCCTGCAAACCTGTGTCCTCACGAGTACGCTTTGCTTTCAGGCTGCTACCCTTTTCAACAGTTTTACGCGGGCTTTTTTTGCTCACGCCATCGCGAAATTCGCGCTTACTTAAGGTTTTCTTAGGCATTTTGGAGTCTCCTAACGCGTTTTAGCGAAAAATATAGTGGCTTAGATTCAGAATAGGACAATAGGACAAGGTGCCGAGCCGAAGAGAGTACAGACAGTACGGTAGCTGTACTATTCCGAAATTGAGCCACTATAAAACGGTTCTTCTGCGGCAGGTCGGGTTGCTAAAAAGTTTTCAAAACCGCCGATATTGTATTTCAGGCTTCCTGAAAATCAATTCAAACGGATATCAGTATCTTCGCCTGTTAGCTTTTCAGGCTCCTGTTCAGACGTTTCCGAGGACTCTTCGTTGCCGCTGTCGGCCGGTTCGATTACATCCGGCAGCACCAACTCGCCCAAGGCGGTTAGCGGCGGCAATTCTTCCAAGCTCTCCAGTTGCAAATCGCTCAAAAATACATCGGTAGTCGCCCACAAAGCAGGACGGCCCACTGAATCACGGTGGCCGATAATTTCAATCCAACCTCTGTCTTGCAGCGTCTGCATCACATTTTGCGATACGGTTACTCCGCGTATACCTTCGATGTCGCCGCGGGTAACCGGCTGCTGATAGGCGATAATCGCCAGTGTTTCCATCACTGCACGCGAATAGCGCGGGGTGCGCTGCTCCTGCAGGCTGCCCAAGCGCTCGAAAGCGGATTGGGCAATCTGAAAACGCCAACCTTCATGAGTATGCACCAATTGCAGCGCACGGTTATGCCAGCGTGCTTTGAGATTGGCCAGTACATCGATTAATTTATCCGACGACAATGGCGGCTCGCACAACTGACGCATCTCTTTTTCGCTCAACGGTTCGGTTTGGGTGAGCAGCGCTGCTTCTATCAACGCATCTGGGGAAAGTTTTTCGGTCATGTTTTATTATTTTTCAGACAGGCATAGAAACCCTCCATGCCTGTCTGAAAACTTAATCAATAGAAAATCCGGTTTTATGCTTGGATTCCGGCAACACGGCAAAACCGCGTTTTTGCGCTTCTGCCTGATCTTTGGCCGCAATGGTATACACATTGATGTTCCCGGTTTGGCCGCCGCACACAGTGGGAAACATCACACCGTACAACATCTGTTTTTCAGCGGCATATACGCGTATACCGTGCAACTCTTGTTTCATGGCTTGCGCGCCGATACCGCTGCCTTCTTCGCATTGGCGGGAACCGTCGGGTTTATAAACCCGTATCCTAGCGTCCTCACGCTGTCCGGCCAAAGTGCAGGCAGTGAGCAGACCAATAGCCAAAACCGTTGCCAAAATGGTTTTCATGTTGTTTACCCTCACTTGGAGTAACCAAAACAGCAGGAACAAACAATCAAAGATTATCTGCTCGCAATCATCACGATGTACCTATTCCAAATATTTTCAGACAGGCATTAAATGCCTGTCTGAAAAAAGAAGTATCACGGCTTATCTGATTTATTTTTCAGACAGGCGTTTGTGTAAATCCAATAATTGCAAATCTTTTTCCAAAGGCATACCCCAATGGCCCTCATCCGGGAAAGGGCGCGAAGTACCGGTCAACTCGTAACCGCGGCGCTGGTAATAAGCCACCAATTCGGGGCGCTTATCGACCACACTCATCCGCATCCAGCCCTGCTTCAAATGCTGTACGGCAAAATTTTCCACTGCGCCCAGCATTTCGCCGCCTATACCTTGCTTTTGGACGGCGGGGTGCACGGCCACCATCTCAACACAAGCGGAATGTTCTTCGTCTTCTTGTGATTGCTGCCCCTGCAGATCCAATTCCACCACAATACAGCCGAGCAGACTGCCGGCTTCGGGTACTTGGCCGAAATTGTCGAAGGCAAAGAAATAATGTTTTTTGCCCTCAATCATGGCCGCAACATCATCGCGGCTGATGCGCTGGCCACTGATGATATTGGCTTCGTTGGTCCAACCTCCCTCACCGCGGTAGCAGGTATTGAGCAAGTCGGCGATATCATCCACATCATCCTCATCTGCCACACGCAACAAGAGGTTGTTTTTCATGACATATTCTCCTCGGTATTCTCATGCGGTAAATTCTTACCAATGTAAAATCATATTATGCCTGAACAAATATATTTCAGACAGGCATTATTGCCTTTACCAACCAAAAACATACACTTTTCACAATATTATGCTATTTATTTAGATAAACGGTTAGGATCTACCCCCACCTTTGCGTTCTGCTTTTCTCGCCTCGCGGGCAGCTTTGAGTGCCGCTTCGTTCTGTTGCGCCTTCTTTAACCAAATCGCCCATTGATTAGGCGTTTCCAGCGTGATCCGGCCGATTTGGCCGTCGCGAAAGTCGGTAAGCGCCACTTCGGCGGCTTTCTGATAATTGATGCGGCCGCCCGGTAACAGCGCACCGCGTTTTTTGCCTATCCACTCCAACCATTCTTCGTCACGCCAATGGCTGCTGGCGTCTTTATCCGCCTGATAACGGATTTGTAATTCCTGAAGGTAATGGCGGCGCAAATAATCAAGCAGTTCCAAAGCAACCACTTCTTCATCCAAAGCATTACGGCCGACTGCACCGCTGGCGGCCAGATTATAGCCGGATTCTTCCACGATGATTTTAGGCCACAACATCCCCGGCGTATCGTAAAGCCAGAAATCATCCGCTAGAAACAGCCGTTGCTCTGCTTTGGTAATACCCGGCTCATTACCGGTTTTGGCCGATTTTTTACCGAGCATACCGTTAATCAGCGTGGATTTTCCGACATTGGGAATACCGCAAATCAGAACACGCAAAGGTTTATCGATTCCCTGTCGGTTCGGCAACAAACTTCGGCAGGCACGGACGATTTTCTGGGCAGCTCCCGTATCAGAGGCATCCAGCGCAATCGCCAACGTATCGGGGCGCTCTTGAAGATGAGCCATCCAAGCTTCGGTACGATCCGGATCGGCCAAATCCTGCTTATTCAAAATCTTCAATTTGGGTTTGCCAACCGATAATTTGGCCAACAGCGGATTTTCACTGGAAGCCGGCAGGCGGGCATCCAGCACTTCAATCACCATATCCACCGACTTGAGGCGCTCGACAATGGCTTTCTTCGCCTTGTGCATGTGCCCGGGATACCATTGAATGGCCATAATCTGATTCTTTCGTCCGGTCTATCAACGTTCGGCCAATTTCGCCAACTGGCGGTGGCGGATCAATACATGGTATTTGCCGCGCAAGCGTTCGGCCAAACGCTCGGTCATATAAACAGAGCGGTGCTGCCCGCCGGTACAGCCCAAGCCTATGGTAACGTAACTGCGGCTTTCTACTTCCATACGCGGCAGCCAGCGGCTCATAAAATGTTCGATATCGTCCAATAACTCTTGTGCCAAAGGCTGCTGGTCAAGA
Organism: Neisseria sp.; assembly: GCF_030523955.1. GTDB lineage: Bacteria > Pseudomonadota > Gammaproteobacteria > Burkholderiales > Neisseriaceae > Neisseria. The sequence goes on along the minus strand of NZ_JAUNHL010000023.1, from coordinate 13,016 downwards.
TATTCCTGAATCGGCTTATCCATACCGTTGAACGGTCTTAATTCGGGATCGTAATAAGGATTGGGCAGGCTGCGCATATCGAATACGAAGTCGACATTCGTCGGCACTCCGTATTTAAAACCGAACGACTCGATAATGACCAGCATGCCCTCATTATGAACATCTAACCATTGCAATACGCTGTAACGCAATTGCTGGGCATTCATCTTGGATGTATCGATGCAATAAGCCAAATCACGCAACGGAAACAACCAGTCGCGCTCTTGCCGCAAACTTTCGAGCAAAGTCAGTCGTTTGCCTGCCAAGGGATGGCTTCTGCGCGTTTCGGAAAAACGCCGCATCAATACATCTTCTGCTGCTTCTAAAAACAATAAATCAACTTCATGACCCAAGCCGCGCAACAGTTCAATCTGGCTCTTAGTCTGCTGCAAGCTGATGCTGGAACGGATATCGACACTGATACCCAGATGTTCTTCACCACCACGCTCCAAATGAAACGTTACCAATTCCGGCAACATCTCCAGCGGCATATTGTCTACACAGTAATAACCTAAATCTTCCAAAAGTTTGAGTGCAACCGACTTGCCTGAACCGGACAAGCCGCTAATCAATACTATCTTCATGGTTGAGTTCGTCTTCCTTCAACATGGTTTGGTGCCGTTCCAAAAATTCTTTGGTACTGTCTTTGCCGCGCAGCTGCAAGATGAAATTGCGTACCGCCGCCTCCACCAATACCGCCAAGTTACGGCCCACCGCCACCGGCAACATGACCGAACGGATATTGACATTAAGAATGGATTCGGTTTCGGTACGTATACTCAAGCGGTCGATTTGTTTCATATATTCATCATCGGCCGGCACCAAATTAATAATTAATTGTAGATTTTTTTTCGGGCGAATGGAGGTTTCGCCAAAGATATGACGGATATTCAAAATACCCAGCCCGCGCACCTCCAAAAAATCACGCAGCATGGCCGGGCAACGGCCTTCAAGCGTTTCAGGCCCAGTACGGTGCAATTCCACCGCATCATCGGCCACCAGGCTGTGGCCACGCGAGATCAACTCCAACGCCAACTCGCTCTTACCCAAACCCGAATGGCCGGTAATCAATACGCCTACTTCAAAAACATCCAGAAATACACCGTGCTTAACCACCGACACTGCGAGCGCCCGCTGTAGATAAATGCGCAAAACATCCATCAGATGCGGGCTTTCCAGCTTAGAGGTCAACAAGGGGATATTGCTGGTATGACAATAATCGCGCAGCATCGGCGGAACCGGCAGACCGTTGGCAACGATTACCAATGAAGTTTGCAATTCGATATTGCGGCCGAAGATGAAATCGCTTTCTCCGGCTTCCAACCGTTTGAAATATTCGACTTCCGCTACGCCCAACACCTGTACCTGATTAGGATGGATAAAATTCAAATGGCCGACAAGCGCCAGCACGGGCTTGTCGGCTTCCACTCCGATACGGTTATCGGCACCCGCCGTTCCTGCCGACCAAGCCAATTGCAGCTTGTGCTGGTTGTCTTGATAGAGACGGCGGACGGAAATACTGGGCATAAATTATTCTTCAACCAAGATACGGTGGGCTTCTTCGGCCGTCTGTGCCGCCAATAAAGCTTCACGAACGGATTTAACGGAAAATTTGCCGGCTAATTTTGAAAGGACTTCCAGATGCTCGCCGGTAGCATTTTCCGGTACCAACAGCACAAACACCAAAGACACAGGCTTGCCATCCGGCGCATCAAAGGCTACCGGTTCCAGAGTACGGATAAAAGCGCCGATGGCTTTTTTCACCGAAGCATGGCGCCCGTGCGGAATCGCTACTCCCTGTCCTAAACCGGTCGTACCGAGTTTTTCACGGGCAAACAGGCAATCAAACACATCGGCTCGCGCTAAGCCGGCTTCGTTTTCCAACAACAATCCGGCCTGTTCAAACAGGCGCTTCTTACTGCTGACCTCCAAATCAAGGACTATATGGGATAAAGGGAGGATATCGCCAATCAGACTCATGGATTCTCTCTATAAAATCAAGCTGGTTTGGGGCAAGATGCCAAACAAGATACAGGTCGGGATTTTACCGACTGTTTATCGGAATCTCAATCTTTACGTTTGAATTTACATTGATCCGGCTTGATTAAAGCGTCCTCCTCCTATCATGCCTGTCTGAAAAAATAAAAAATAATATATTGTTTTATTTAATATTAAATAGAATTTGAACTAAAAACCTCTCCGCACGAAACATCATCTAGGCAATAAAATCAGCCGGTTTTCTAGTTTCCCCCCCGCTTTTCCGCTACAATCAGTCAACCCGGCAGGCGGGTCGCTGTAGAAAAACCTTATCTTTTTCTTTATCACGCCGCCGATTCTGTCTGTAACGGTACTATCTTGATAGATTTATGTACCGCCCACTTACAACAATAACCGATGCCGCTTTTCTCTGCTTTTTGGAAGCTGCACCCACTACAAGGATACCCGAATGCGACTGTCTTCTCTTGTATTGCCTTTATTGTGTTTGATGCCCGGTTTGGCTTTTTCCGCCGAATTGAACGGTGCGGAAATGAGCCTTTTATGGGGCCTGCCATTTGCCGCCATTCTGCTCTCTATCGCCACATTTCCACTGTTTTTACCGCATGTATGGCATCATCATTTCGGAAAAATCACCGCCTTCTGGACGCTGTTGTTTTTATTGCCTTTTATCGCAACATTTGGTTTTAGCGCGGGATTAAGTACCGTTGTTCATGCCTTAGTAGGCGAATATATCCCGTTTATTATCTTGCTATTGGCACTTTATACCATTTCCGGTGGTATTCTACTTTCCGGCAACTTGCACGGCAGCCCGAAAACCAATACCGCCATTCTGGCCATCGGTACGGTACTGGCCTCGATTATGGGTACGACCGGTGCGGCCATGCTGTTAATCCGCCCGCTTTTGCGTGCTAACGATAACCGCAAGCACCGGGTACATGTAGTGATTTTCTTCATCTTTCTGGTGGCCAACATCGGCGGCGGCCTCACGCCCCTGGGCGATCCGCCGCTGTTCCTCGGTTTCTTGAAGGGCGTGGACTTTATGTGGACGGTAAAACATATGTTGCCGCCCGTATTGATCAGCAGCGTGATTCTGTTGGTATTGTTTTACTTCCTCGACTGCTATTTTTACAGCAAGGAAGACGAGCTGGAACCGCTTGACCCTACTCCCGACAGCCCTACTCAAATCCATGGAAAATTCAATTTTCTATTATTGGTCTGCGTGGTTGGTGCGGTGTTGATGTCCGGTCTGTGGAAACCCGGTGTTTCCTTCGATATTTATGGTACGCCTTATGAATTGCAAAACCTTACCCGCGACCTGATTTTGCTCGGACTAACCATTGTTTCACTAAAAATGACTCCGCAACAGGTACGTGCCGGCAACGAATTTAACTGGGATCCGATATTGGAGGTCGGCAAGCTGTTTCTCGGTATTTTTATCACCATTGCTCCCGTACTGGCCATCCTGCGTGCCGGTGAAGCCGGGCATTTTGCCCCCCTGATTTCTCTGGTGCACGATACTGCCGGAGATCCGATTAATGCACGTTATTTCTGGATGACGGGTATCCTGTCGGCCTTCCTCGACAACGCCCCAACCTACCTCGTGTTCTTCAACATGGCTGGTGGCGACGCACAATCCCTGATGAGCGGCCCGCTTTTCCATACCCTGTTGGCTATCTCCATGGGTTCGGTATTTATGGGGGCACTCAGCTATATCGGTAATGCACCGAACTTTATGGTGAAGTCGATTGCCGAGCAGCGTAAAGTAGCGATGCCGAGCTTCTTCGGTTACATGCTCTGGTCGTTCGGTATTTTGGGCCCGTTGTTTGTATTACATACTTTTATTTTCTTTATCTGGCAATGGTTCTGATGATTTAAACCAAACAAATGCCTGTCTGAAAAGTTTTCAGACAGGCATTTTTAATCCGGCTCACGGTTACCCGTTCCGAAATGTTTTATCCCTCCAGTTCACGACTGGCGAACACGCACTCCACCCCGGCATCCTCCAGCTTTTTGGCCAGCACATCATCTATCGGACTGTCGGTAAACAAAGCATCAAACTCGGTAATATCACCCATGCGCACCAGTGCCGGCCGGCCGAACTTGCTGCTGTCGGCAGCCAGATAGCGGGTACGCGCATTGTGCATCATCGCCTGCATCACGCTCACCTCTTTGTAATCGAAATCGAACAGCGTACCGTCTTCTTCGATACCCGAAGCGCTCAGCACGGCGTAATCGACTTTGAATTGGTTGATGAAATCCACCGTGGCCACGCCGGTGATGCCGCCGTCGACCGGACGCACCACGCCGGAAGTAATCATCACGGTATAATCGCTGCGCGCCGACAAAATCGAGGCCACATGGATATTGTTGGTCACCACGCTAAGCCCGTTGCGTTGTTTCACCAGTGCATTGGCCACCGCTTCGATAGTGGTGCCTATGCTTAAAAACAGAGTGGCTCTATCGGGAATATGCGCGGCAATCGCATCAGCGATGTGCGCTTTTTCGATTTGCAACTTGTTTTTTTGCAACATGAAATCTTCGGTTTCCAGCGCTTCGCCCAAAGCCGCCCCACCGTGGTAACGGCGCAGCAGGTGCTCTTCGCACAAAAGATTGATGTCGCGGCGCACGGTTTGCGGGGTTACATCCAGCTGGCGCGCCAACTCTTCGATCGGCATAAAGCCGTTTTCGCGTACCAATGCAATAATGCGTTCGTGTCGTTTGATTTTCGGAGCCATCAGGTTGGTTTCAATAATATCGGTTTATAAAAATCTTTCGAAAACATCTGTTTCAACGGAGATATTCTTTACATGATAACACAGCCGCCATCCTACTTTCCGACCGTTTAAAAACTGGAAAAAAACACCATTAAAAACGGGGCGGAGACATTAATCACAAAGCCGAAGCTGATGGCCAGCGGTACCACCGCCAAGCCGCCGGAACTTTGTATTACCGGCAAGGTAAAGTCCAAACTGGTTGCACCGCCGACACCGACCGCTGCGCTGGGATAACGGCGCATCAGCAGCGGAATAAACATTAAGGCGAAAAACTCACGCGCCAAATCGTTCACCAACGCCACACTGCCCCATACCGGGCCGTAAGCGCCGGTCATCACGATACCGGAGAGCGAATACCAGCCGAAGCCTGATGCCAGCGCCAATCCTTGGCTCAGTTTCACCCCCGGCATCAACAATGCAAACAATGCGCCGCCGATTAAGCCGGACACGGTAATCAGCACAAAGGTTTCCACACCGCGCCGGTTAATCAGCACTTTGCGCAAAGTAATGCCGCTGCTGCCCAACTGTATGCCCACCAATAATACCAACAGCATCAGCGCATAAGTATTGGCCGATTCCGGCGGCAGCCAGCTCTCTTTTAACGCCCGCCCCAATACAAAACCGGCCAGCACGCAAGCGATCTGCTTCAAACTGCCGCTAATGCTGACGCGCGCCTTGCGGCCGCTCCCCTGCAAATCGTTCTGCCAGGGCCGTTTGCGGTCAAACAGCATCAAGATCAAGAGATTCATGCCGATAACGCAAGCAAAAAGCAAAGCCCCCGCCCCTGCGATAAAACCGATTTCGCGACCGATATTGTCCACCTGCGCCAGCGAAATACCGATCAGGCCGAGAATGATATAAACCAAAGCGTTCAAGCCTTTGTCTACCAACCGTAAAATGTGTTTCGGCACACGGATAAAGAAGCCGATAAACAGAGGCGTGAGAATCGAAATCAGGGTAATCAGGCTGTCCATAAATCTTTCTTAGCGGCAAATATGGCAAAAGCCGCAACAGCGGCCTACGGCAGGGTTCGACAGCCTGCGCGCCTTAATGCGCCGGCCGCCGGACTTCCTCCAAACGGTTATTGGTCGACAAATGCACGCTCGATCAGATAATCGCCGCGCTGGCCCATTTTCGGCGACACTTTCAAACCAAAGCCGTTGAGCACTCCGCTCACGTCTTTGAGCATCGCCGGGCTGCCGCACAACATGGCGCGGTCGTGTTCCGGATTCATCATCGGCAAGCCGATGTCCTGGAACATTTTGCCGCTCAACATTAAATCGGTGATGTGGCCGCGGTGCGGATATTCTTCGCGCGACACCACGGGATAGTAAATCAGTTTTTCTTTGACCAATTCGCCCAGATATTCATGTTCCGGCAGCTCTTTGGTGAAACGGTCGTAATAAGCCAAGTCTGTTTCATAACGCACGCCGTGCACTAAAATTACTTTTTCAAATTGATCGTACACTTCCGGATCTTTGGTGATGCTCAAGAACGGTGCGATACCGGTGCCGGTGGAGAGCAGATACAGGTTTTTTCCGGGATTCAGGTCGCCGCAAATCAAGGTGCCGGTGGGCTTTTTACTCACCAATACCTCATCCCCTACTTTCAGGTGTTGCAAACGGCTGGTCAGCGGGCCGTCCTGCACTTTGATGCTGAAAAATTCGAGATGCTCTTCCCAGTTGGCGCTGGCCACGCTGTAGGCACGCATCAGCGGTTTGCCATCCACCATAAGGCCGACCATCACGAATTGGCCGTTTTCGAAACGCAACGAATCGTCGCGGGTGCAGGTAAAGGTGAAATAGGCATCGGTCCAGTGGTGGACGGATAAAACTTTCTGTACGTTAAATGCTGCCATTTTTATCTTTCAATCATGATCAATTTTTTAAACAGGTTTTCAGACAGGCATTCCGTTATATATGCCTGTCTGAAAAATCGGAAATCTTATTCTTGAAACTGCAAGCTGTGCAAATCGGCATAGCGGCCTCCTTTGGCCAGCAATTCGTGGTGGCTGCCCTGCTCGACGATACGGCCCTCGTGCATCACCACGATATTGTCGGCATTCTCGACAGTGGAGAGGCGGTGTGCAATCACAATGGTGGTTCTGTCCTGCATCAACTTTTCCAAAGCCGCCTGCACCAAGCGCTCGGATTCGTTGTCCAGCGCGCTGGTGGCCTCGTCCAAAATCAGAATCGGCGCATTTTTCAGCAAAGCGCGCGCAATCGCCAAGCGCTGGCGCTGGCCACCGGAGAGCTTCACGCCGTTTTCGCCGATTTCGGTTTGCAAGCCTTGCGGCATCGCCTGAATAAATGCCCAAGCATTGGCTGCCTTAGCCGCCTGTATGATCTCCGCTTCGCTGCTCACCCGGCTCAACTGGCCATAGGCAATATTATTGGCCACCGTATCATTAAACAGCACCACGTCTTGGCTGACCAGCGCCATTTGCGAGCGCAGGCTTTTCAAGCTGTATTCGCGGATGTCGGTACCGCCGATTTTCACCGCTCCTTCGGTCGGATTGAAAAAGCGCGGTAACAGATTAACCAAGGTCGTTTTACCGCAACCGGATGCGCCAACCAAAGCCACCACCTTGCCGTGCGGCACGGTTAAGTCCACGCCCTTGAGGCTGTCCCTTTCGGCATTCGGATAGCGGAACACCACGTTTTCAAAACGGATATCGCCTTCCACCCGGCTCAAATCCATCGTACCGCCGTCTACTTCGTCGGGTTCGTCAAGGAAACCGAACACGCTCTCGGCCGCGGCCAAACCGCGCTGCAACGATTGCATGATACCGGTCATCCGCTTAATCGGGTCGAACATCATCAGCATCGCCGATAAAAACGACATAAAATCACCGGCGCTGAAATCGGCGCTGCTGGCTTGGCGTGCGGCAAAATAAAGAATTAAAGCGAGCGCAATCGCAATCATCAGCTGGGTAATCGCACTGCTGGCCGAACCGGCAGCGGTTTGTTTCACCAGATTGCGCTGCACGCCGTCGGCGGCGTGATCGAAACGGGCGCTTTCGCGCTGCTGGCCGCCGTAGATTTTCACTACCCGCGAGCCGTCTATGGTTTCGTTCAGCACTTCGGTCATCATGCCCATTTGCTGCTGGTTCTGGCGCGACAGGCCGCGCAACCGCTTGCTGACGATGCGTACGCACAAACCGACCACCGGCAGGGTCACAAACGTAATCAGGGTCAGGTGCCAATCAAGGTACAGCAGCAAACCGAGCAAGCCGATTACGCTCACGCCGTCTTTAGCCAACACGGTAATCACGCCAAAGCCGGCATCGGCAATCTGGTTGGCATCGTTCAGAATACGCGACATCACGCGCCCGCTGGCGTGTTCGCCGAAATAACCGGTCGGCAGCCGCAACAGCTTGGCAAACATTTCGTCGCGCATACGCTTGACCAAATGGCTGGCCAAATAGCTGGTGGCGTATTCGTTGATAAAATTGAATAAGCCGCGCACCAAAAACAACCCGACAATCGCCAAAGGCAGCCAGGTCATTTTTTCCATATTTTTCTCGACGAAGCCCTCGTTAATCAAAGGCTTGATCAGATAGGCGAACAACGGCGCCGTTGCCGCTACCACCAGCATGGCCAATACGGCGGCGGAAAAGACTTTCCAATAACCTTTCAGGTAAATGGCCAGGCGCCGGTAAAGCTCCCACGCCGAAGTTTCGGGCTGGCGTTGCATAAAAATTCTCTTATTCGATGAAAGCGGGATTGTAGGTGAAAACCGCCGGAGCAACAATGCGGGCGGTTTTCAGACAGGCATGAGCCGGTATGAACAACTTTTATCAGGCCAGCGTGTCGCGAATCAGTTGTTTCACCGCTTCGGCATTGGCCGGCATCACCGTTACCCGCTGCGGCAAATCTTCCAAGCTCGCCAGCTTGGCCGGGCGCGGAATCTCCACTTCGCCGACGGCTTCGGCAATCGTTTCGGCAAACTTGGCCGGCAGCGCGGTTTCCAAGCAAATAATGGTTTCGCCCGCTTCGCGCAACTCTCGCGCCACCTTCACGCCGTCGGCGGTATGCGGATCGAGTAATTCGCCCTCTTCCTTGTACACCTGGCGGATAACTTCCAAACGGTTCCGGTGCAGGCTCTTGCCGGAAACGAAGCCGTATTTTTCATGAATGGTATCGAGCATAAAACCCAAATCAAAGCCTTTGCCGACGCCGACTTCCGCCCACAAGGTTTGCACCTCGTCGGCATCACGCTCCATCAGATCAAAGATGAAACGTTCGAAGTTGGAGGCTTTGGAAATATCCATCGACGGGCTGGAGGTAACATAAGTATGCGAGGCGTTGCGCGGGCGGTATTCGCCGGTTTTGAAAAACTGGTCGAGCACGTCGTTTTCATTGGTCGCCACAATCAGACGGTGAATCGGCAAGCCCATTTGGCGGGCGATGTGGCCGGCGCAAACATTACCGAAATTGCCGCTGGGTACGCAGAAGCTCACTTTTTGTTCGTTGCTGGTGGTGGCGCGGAAATAACCGTAGAAGTAATACACGATTTGCGCCAACACGCGGCCCCAGTTAATCGAGTTAACCGTGCTGATGCGGTATTCTTCTTTAAAGTGCGCATCGTTCTGCAAGGCTTTCACGATATCCTGGCAATCGTCGAACATTCCTTCAATGGCGATATTATGAATGTTTTCGTCTTGCAGGCTGTACATCTGCGCGCGCTGGAAAGCGCTCATTTTGCCTTCCGGCGACATCATGAACACATTCACGCCGTCCTTGCCGCGCAATGCGTATTCCGCCGCCGAGCCGGTATCGCCGCTGGTGGCGCCCAAAATATTCAGCGACTTGCCTTCTTTGGCCAATACATATTCGAACGCATTGCCGAGAAACTGCATGGCGATGTCTTTAAACGCCAGCGTCGGGCCGTTGGACAAAGCTTGGATACGGATGCCGTCGCGTAAGGTGCGTACCGGCGTAATCTCGTCGCTGCCGAAAATTTCGGCATTGTAAGTACGGTCGATAATATCGCGCAAATCCGCCGGCGGAATATCGGTGGCAAACAGGCTCATGATGGAAAATGCCAGATCCGGATAGCTCAAGCCGCGCCATTCGTGCAAAATGGCCGGGCCGATTTCCGGATAGGATTCCGGCAGCATCAGGCCGCCGTCGGGCGCCAGGCCCATCAGAAGAACTTCGCTGAACTGTTTGCGTGCGGTTTGGCCGCGGGTGCTGATGTATTTCATAAAACCGTTTCCGATTAATTAAAGCGGTTGATCAATAAAGTGATAATGGTTTCAGACAGGCATTCTGCTATCTTTAAATATGCCTGTCTGAAAATTTTTTTTAGCGGTATAAACGTTTCACGCAAGCAGTAACCGTTCTGGCAGTAATACCGGCCACCGCCTGATTGCGGGTGGACGTATTGACCATCTGCATCATATCGTTGGCGGTAATCTGCTGCATTGCCTCTTCGCTGGCACAGCCGCAGATTTTATCTTCCCATTCGCGCTGTTTTTCCGCCGTCATTGCCAAAGCGATCACGCGCCATTCGTTGCGATTGGCCAACTCGGTGCGGCATTGGTTGTCCACCGCCATTTTCACCATTGAATTCACGCCCAAACCACCGCCGCTGTTGCCGCCGAACACATCGGTGCCGCTGCCGGAAGCGCAAGCGCCCAAAAACAAAGAAAGAGATAAAGTTGCCAAAATACGTTTCATGAATTCCCCCTAATCCGGGTTAAATATACATTAAAAAACAGCGGATATCTTCTGCTTCGCTACCGCCGCACCTTGCCGTAAAGCCTAAAGAATATACAAAAACACGCAACCGCCGGCTTTATCCGGCATCGCATATCCGCGCCAAATATTGTTCGCGGTCCGCCTCCGTAATACTGCGCACTACTTTGCAAGGCGAACCCATCGCCAGCGAGCCGGCCGCAATATCTTTGGTCACCAAGCTGCCCGCCGCAATCACGCAATCGTCGCCTATGCTTACCCCACCCAGTATGATGCTGTGCGCACCGATCCATACGTTGTTGCCGATGGTAATCGGTTTGGCATCTTCCCAAGCCTGGTTGCGCAAACCGGCATCCAGCGGGTGGCCGACGGTATACAAGCCGACATTGGGCGCCAGCAAGACATTATTGCCGATTTTCACGCCCCCCGCATCCAGAATGGTGCAGTTGAAATTGGTGTAAAAATAATCGCCAACCTCGATATAAGTGCCGTAATCGCAATAAAACGGCTGGGTAATGAAGACATCCTTGCCCGCCTTGCCCAACAGTTCGCGGATAATACGGTCGCGCGCCGCCATATCGCCCGGGCGCGTCATAACGTTGTAGTCATGCAGCAGTTCTTTCGCACGGTCACGCTCTTCCGTTAGCTCTGCATCCATCGGTTTGTGCGGCAAACCGGCCAGCATTTTTTCACGATCACCCAACATCGCCCATCCCGTTTACAAAAAGGAAACATTGTACAACATCGCGGCATCGTCGGCATCATTTGTACGGCATACCGCCGGTACATCGATACGCGCTATAATCCCTCTAACCGTTTTCAACATGCCTGTCTGAAAACATATGCTTGAAAATGTAGCAGTCTGTCAAAATTTAAACGCCAGCCCATCAGCCTCCCCAAGCTTGATCCGAATGTTTTTCCAAACGATGTAGGGGGGGTTAACATGCCGATGCCTGTCTGAAAAACCTGTCTTAAAAAGAAAGAACCGCCATGCCAGACCTCTTCTCCCGCCAGCCCGATGCCCCGCTCGCCGAACGCCTGCGCCCGCACTCGCTCGATAACGTGATCGGCCAGCGGCACTTAATCGGCGAAGGTAAGCCGCTGCGGGTGGCGGTGGAAGGCGGCAAACCGCATTCCATGCTGCTGTGGGGGCCGCCGGGCGTGGGCAAAACCACGCTGGCGCGGATTCTGGCGCAGAGTTTCAACGCCCAGTTTCTGCCCGTGTCGGCCGTGTTTTCGGGCGTGAAAGACATCCGCGAAGCCATTCTGAAAGCCGAAACCGCCCTGCAACAGGGGCGCTCGACAATTTTGTTCGTCGACGAAGTGCACCGCTTCAACAAAGCCCAGCAGGATGCGTTTCTACCCCATGTGGAAAGCGGCCTGCTCACCTTTATCGGCGCTACCACCGAAAACCCTTCGTTCGAAGTCAACCCCGCCCTGTTGAGCCGTGCGCAGGTATATGTGTTGCAGCCGCTCTCGGCGCAGGATTTGCAGCAACTGATCGATAAAGTGCTCGCCCTGCCCGATTACCAAGGCTTTGCCATAAACGATGAAGCCCGCGAACTGTTGTGCAACACCGCCGACGGCGACGCGCGCCGGCTGCTGAATCTGTTGGAACAACTGCTGCGCGCAGCCGCCACCCGCCGCCTGAACGAACTCACCCCCGAGTTTCTCGCCGAAAGCCTGGGCGCGCAAATCCGCCGCTTCGACAAAGGCGGCGAGAGCTTTTACAACCAGATTTCCGCCCTGCACAAATCCGTGCGCGGCTCCCACCCCAACGCCGCGCTGTATTGGTTTTGCCGTATGCTCGACGGCGGCACCGACCCGCGCTACCTCGCCCGCCGCATCGTGCGCATGGCTTGGGAAGACATCGGCCTGGCCGACCCGCGCGCCATGCAGATGGCCAACGAAGCCGCCGCCACTTACGAGCGGCTAGGTTCTCCCGAAGGCGAACTCGCGCTGGCGCAGGCCGTGCTCTATCTGGCCGCCGCCGCCAAATCCAACGCCGGCTATATGGCCTACAACCAAATGCGCGATTTCGTGAAAAACAATGCCAGCGACGAAGTGCCCGTGCATCTGCGCAACGCCCCCACCAAAATGATGAAAGAGCTGGGCTACGGCCGCGAATACCGCTACGCCCACGACGAGCCGCATGCCTATGCCGCAGGCGAAAGCTATATGCCCGACGGCCTGGCCGAGCCGGATTTCTACCAACCCGTGCCGCGCGGCCTCGAAATCAAAATCGGTGAAAAACTCGCCTGGCTCAAACAGTTGGATGACGAGGCCGGTGAGCAATAAGCTTAATCCCAAACTGCATCGGATTCCGGCCTTTTGAAACATCAGCCGGCAGCATACAAAATTGCCCGCAACAGAGGCGGGCAAACCAATCATTCGTTTTCTTCGATTCTTAAAGATCTATCGACAATGGACGCAACGGCAGTGTTTTGTCTCTTGAATTGACAATCTAAGTGCAACAAATGCGAAGAGGTGCCCATAAAGCAGT
>NZ_JAUNHL010000022.1 GCF_030523955.1 Neisseria sp. | reverse complement strand
ATTTGGGCGGCGGTGGCGGAGAGTTCGGCGGCGAGAATCTGGGTGATGTTCATAGCGGTTTTCGAGGAATGCAAAAAGGGGAAAGGATAGCGGTTTTAAACACACTTGGCAAAGAAAATGCCTGTCTGAAAGTTTTCAGACAGGCATCATGCTGGTTGGGTGTTTATTGGAATTTCCGCTGTAAAAAACGGCGGATGGCAACCGGCATTTTGCTTTGCAGTTTTTCGGTAAACAGGTCTTCGTTGCGCTGCCACCATACGCCGATAAATACGACGGCCAAGCCGGCCAGTGTGAGCGAAATCGGAAACAGCCAGCTGTCTTTGAATATTTTATCGGCCAGATGCCAAAAATAACCGAGCATGCCCAATGCGCCGAAGATGGTGAAAACGCGGCGGCGGATTAATACGCCGGCAAACACCATGGCTACATTAATCAGGCAATACAGAAACTTGCTCCATTCGCTGTCGGAATCCATCATGCTCAGGCCGCCCCAGAAGGTCAGCACGCCGAAAAGATACAGCCAGAAAGGATAATCGCGTACGCTTTGGTTGCGGAAATCCACCCACAGTGCTAATGCAATCATCAAGATACCGAACCATACGGATACCTGTTTTCTCAACAGCCAGTCGTCGTATTCGCCCAAACCGAATATCAACCAACTGGACACGTCCATAGACATGTACCACAGTGTTACCGCAACCGGCATCAGCAAAAAAGGATAACGGTAGCGCCAGAACATCAACGCACCGGCAGCCAAGGTGGCCAATTCCATCAGAAGCCAGCGCCAGTCTATCCAGCGGTGGTAATCGCGGTAAACCCGATCGCCCGACCACAAACCCATCACATCCTGCACGCCGTATACCGCCAGCGGTACCAGCGCCACCACAAACGCCGCGCAAATACCCGCCGGAATCGACAGGCTGCGTTTGCGGAAATATTCGGTTAACGACACGCCCGCCACACCGTAAAGCAGGCACAGCAGCACAATGGCGCTGCCTCCGAAAGTTTCCCAGCCGAGTGTCATAAATAGCGTCATCGCGCCGATGGCGAGCAGCCCGCCGATGTAGTACAGCACATGATTGAAGCGAAACTGCGGTACTTCGTTTTGCTGCGACTGCCAAAACCGCCACAAAGCATCGGCCTGCTGCCGGCTGATAATCTGCTGCTCTACGGCTTGTTGCAAATGTGATTTACCGATATTCATGGGATTTCCTCTGTCAAACTCAGTTTTCAGACAGGCATCAACCGCTGATGTCTTCCAACGTACGTCCTTTGGTTTCCTCGCCGAGCCATACAATCACAGCGGCCACGGCCACCAACACCACGGTAAACATCACGAAAATCCGCCCGAAACCGCCGTCGGTGCCCACCATCGCCGCCACGGCCATAGGCGCCAGAATTCCCCCGACGCGGCCAACCGCGCCCGCCCAGCCCGAGCCGTAGGCACGGAAACGCACCGGATACTGCTCGGGGGTATAAGTATAAAGCACGCCCCAAGCGCCCAGATTAAAGAACGACATCAGGCTGCCCCAAACCAAAATCATCGCCGCCGAATCGCTGTGGCCGAAGAAATAAGCGCAAATCGCGCAAGCAAACAGAAACCCCGCCAACGTGGCCTTGCGGCCGATTTTTTCCACCAACACCGCCGCCGTAAAATAACCCGGCAGCTGCGCCAGAATCATCACCAATACATATTCGAAAGTTTTCACCACCGTATAGCCCTGATCCACCAACAGTTTCGGCAGCCAAGTGAAAATACCGTAATACGAAAACACAATACCGAACCAAATCAACCACAGCATCAGGGTACGGCGGGCAAACGGCGGCTGCCACAAGCGGGCGAAACTGATTTTTTCCTTTTGTGCGGGCTCGTTGACCACTGCCTCAGCGACTACAGCCAAGCCAGCCTCCTCTTCCAAACGGCTTACCATAGCGTGCGCCTCCTCCACCCTACCCTTATTCAGCAGATAAGGAATCGATTCGGGCAGCAATTTCCATACTACCGCCACATAAAACACCGGCAGCGCCCCGATTAAAAACGCGCTGTGCCAACCATATTGCGGGATGAAAAAATAAGAGGCCAGCGCGGCGACCAGCCAGCCCAAGCCCCAAAAACTTTCTAATATAACGATAAAACGGCCGCGTACCTTCGGCGGCGCATATTCGCTCACCAGCGATACCGCCACCGGCAACTGTCCGCCCAAGCCGAAGCCTACCCAAAAACGGAAAAACAGCAGACTCGCCAAATCCCAAGAGATGGCGCACAATCCGGTTGCTACGCTGTATAGCAGCATGGTACCGGCGAATACGCCCTTCCGACCGATGCGGTCGGCCAAACTACCACTCAACACCGCCCCGAGCGCCATACCGACAAAACCGATGCTGACAATCCAGCCCATTTCCTTAGGCGAAAGTTGCCATTCCGCTCCCAAAGTCGCCAACACAAACGACACCATGCCGGTATCCATCGCATCAAACAGCCAGCCCAAACCGACCAGCAACAATAATTTATAGTGAAACTTACCCACCGGCAGCCGGTGCAATCGTGAAAGAATATCCATTGCAATAAGCCTGTTAATGGTAATCCATCAAAATAAAAACGATTATATTGCCAATAAATCCATTTTTCGACACCAAACCGTAAATAGCCGAAAAACCAGATACGGGCAACACTAAAGGAGACCTTTGCAAAACCCTCAGATGTGGATGCAGTTCAAGGCGTAGCAGCGCAGCGAGCGCAGACATATCAAGTAGATAGGCAAGCGAGCGAGCAGCACACAACGCAGAAATGCGCCACAGATGGGGGTTTTGCAAAGGTCTCTAAAGATGTATCGGAGAAACCATATTATCCGGCCACCTTCGAAACATTCATAATATTTAAAATGCCTGTCTGAATATTTTTTCAGACAGGCATCATTCACGCTATGCCGCTACGCCGGCAAACGGCAAATACACATCAAAGCGTGTGCTTTTCCCTTCATACTGGTAGGCCGGTTTTTCACCGTTGAGAAAAAGCCCCAAACGCGGCCGTTTGACGACCACCCGTTTACGCGCCACCTTGCGGGCGGCGTTGAGCAGTGCAGCTTCATCCTGTGCTGCGCCCACCAACTCGTGAAAATAAGCCATTTCCTTTTTCACCGCGGCCGATTTCTGCCGCTCGGGATACATCGGATCGAGATACACCACTTCGGGCGCGGCTTCAACCGCCAACAAAGCAGCCATCGCATTAACCGCATCTGCTTGATGCAAGCGGATACGGGCGGCGATTTCCGCCGTTTCCTCCACCTCTCTCGCACGGCGCAAACCGTCTGCCAGCAAGCAAAACACTGCCGGATGCTGCTCGAAGACATCCACCTGCAAACCGTTTGAGGCCAAGACAAAGGCATCGCGCCCCAAGCCGCCGGTGGCGTCCCAAACCTGCGGCTTAGCCGTATGGTTAACCGCCTTGGCAATCAATTCGCCGCCGCCTTTGGTACGCCGATAATGCGCACTGCCGCCGGTAAAATCCACCTGCACCACGCTTTTTTCGCCGGCACGGCGCAGTACGATGCCATTGGCACCAGCCTGAAGATACAAGCCGCTAGCCGGCGGTTCATTCAGTTTCGCCAACCTGCTATCCGCCGCAACCGCCAACACGGCATCCGAAACATCATGCGATACATATACCGGAATCATGCCCGCTCCATTCATTTCTATAGCGGATTAACTTAACTTTCACTACGGCGTTGCCGCGCCTTGTCGTACTACTTGTACTGTCTGCGACTTGCTGTCTTGTATCGAAGTAATTAAATCCGCTATAAGTTCTGAGAAATCCGCTGCCTGCCCGAAAAACAAACGCCCCGTTTCCGGGGCCGTTTGCCTGATTAATTGATATCCAGCCGCTCCATGCGATAACGCATCGAACGGAAACTGATACCCAACAATTTGGCGGCTTGGGTACGGTTGTAACGGGTTTCCTGCAAAGCCCGCTCGATAATGTCGCGTTCCACCGCATCCAGATAATCCTGAATCTGCATCTTGCCCGGCACAAAAGCCTGCAAGACACCGTTTTCGCGAATATTCAAAGCCGGCTCGGTAGGCGCGGCCTCCTCAGAAGCATCCGCCGCCGTTAAAGTTGCCAATGGTGCGGTGTTGGGATTGTCACCGGCAGAGAAAGCGGAAAATACAGCCGCCTCCTCTTCTTCATGCTCGGGAGGCGGAACATCACGGCGAACCGTTTCCGCAGCATGAATCTGCAAGTCATCAGCCTGAATGATATTGCCCACCGTTAAGGCAACCGCGCGCTCCAAGATATTTTCCAATTCACGGAAATTGCCCGGATAGCTATAACGCAACAACGCTTCCTGCGCTTTAGGGCTTAAGCGGTAACTGGTGTCGCCTACCCGATATTTATTCAGCAAGCGAATAATTAACCCGCCCAAATCCTCGCGCATTTCACGCAACGGCGGCATCTGTAGCGATACCACGTTCAGGCGGTAGAATAAGTCCTGTCTGAAAACGCCGGCATCCACCAAACCCGCTAGGTTCTTATGGGTGGCACAAATAATCCGTACATCTACCTTAATTTCTTGCGGGTCACCGATACGGCGTACCGCTTTTTCCTGAATCGCACGCAGTAATTTCACCTGCATGGACAACGGCAAATCCGCCACTTCGTCGAGAAACAGCGTACCGCCGTTAGCGTGCTGAAAGAAACCCATGCGGTCGGAATCGGCGCCGGTGAAGCTGCCTTTTTTGTAACCGAAAAATTCGCTCTCCATCAGATTTTCCGGAATCGCGCCGCAGTTGACCGCGATAAACGGCTGATCGGCACGGTCGGACAATTCGTGTATGCTGCGGGCCGCCTGCTCTTTACCGGTACCCGATTCACCTGAGATATATACCGGTACCACGCTTTTGGCCAAACGTCGGATCAAATGGCGGGCCTCGACGATTTGCGGCGAACTGCCCATCAAGCGCGGCATATCGGCATCGCCCGAAAGCTGTTCTTCCTCTTGTTCGCGAGGAAACCCTCGCGTTTCTTCAGATCCAAACAAACGCTGGCGCAAGGATTTCATACCTGAAGTAACTTCAGCCGGCCGGTCAATCGAACCACCGCTTGGCTTACGGGGCGAAGAACCGAACAGTGAAGCGGATGATGTACTCACCGGCGAGCGCTCCGGCATCGGGCTACCCCCAACCGTACGCTGCGGCGCACCGCTTGCAAACGGCCGACCGAGCTTGGCTGCCGGCTGTGTAGGTGCTGCCTCCGGTGGCGGTGCGACTTTTTTCGGAGTTTCTATTGCTACATCCGTCACTTTCACCGCTGATTTCACCAATGAGCGAAGTTGTGACAAGGTGATCGGTTTTTGCAAATAATCAAATGCACCGGCATTGAGCGCTTCCACCGCTTGGTCGGCGTTTCCGAAAGCCGTAATCACCGCCACCGGCGTATCCAGCATTAATTCGTTGATATATTGCACAACTTCCAAACCCGAGCCGTCGGGCATACGCATATCCGTTAACACCAATGCATAATCATTGTCATCCAACTTTGCTTTGGCATCTTCCACCCCTACCGCCGTTTCAACGGTTAACCCCATTTTCATTAGGGTCATTTCCATCAAATCCCGGATATCGGCTTCATCGTCGACAACCAATACAGGGTCTTGCAAACTAGCCTTGTTCATTATTTTCTTCTCTCGGTAAAATCAATTCGAAACCGTTCATCTCAGGGTGGTAATGCAGCTGGCCAAGATTGGCATGAGCCAATTCGCGAGCGACATAAAGGCCTAAACCGGTACCTGTTTTTTCTGTTGTATAAAACGGTTCGAACAAACGATTGCGGATATCCGGCGGCACCCCCGGCCCGTTATCCGACACGACGATGGAAATATGCATTTTCCCGCTCGGCCGTATCAGTACCGTTATCGCATGCTCGTCTTTTTTACTGTGCCGCCAAGCATTATTGCATAGATTCCACATGATTTGCTGAACATGCATGGGATCAGCCGATACAGCCAAATTTTTGCCCTCCATATTCATTCGCAAGCAGCCGATTGCATCCGGATTATTAAGCGTAAACTCCTGCTTGAAAGCCAACCAAAACTTCATCAAATGGATGCTTTCGCGCGTTACATTATCCTTCTTATTCAAAGAGGTCACGTCCTCCAGCATTTTATCGATACGCTGAATATTGCTGTCGATAATGCCATGCAATTTGGCAGATACCGGGTCTTCATCGCCCTCTTGCAACAGATCATTGGCGTGACGGATGGCCGACATCGGATTGCGAATTTCATGCGCGAGATTGGCGGTGAGCTGGCCTAAAGAAGCCAGTTTAATCGACATTGCTTCCGCCGCCACATCACGCAGCGAGCGGATAAACAACATCAATAATTCGGTTTCCTGATTTTTTTGTACTAAAGGTACCGCACGTACATGCATGGCATGCGAATGCAGATGGATATCGGTTTCGAATACTTTGTCTATCGAATGCTTCCAACGACGAACCAGCTCACTGAAAGCAGGTTCCTGACGCTCTACTGCCAAAGCCGGAAAATAAGCTTTCGCCTGCCTGTTGAACAGCCACACTCGCTGGTTTTTATCGATTACCACCACCGCTTCCTGCACGCGGTTGAGCACCAGCTTATTAAGGCCGCTAACACGGTCGAAAGCCTGTTTGTGTTTGGCTACCGACTCGGAAGCAGCTTTCAGATTTTTAGTGGAAAACGCGGTCAGTGCCGCAACCAGATAGCCTGCGCCAATCAACAATAGCCCCATCAGTACCGTTCTAGGGTCGGCGATGCCGTCCAGCTTTAACGAAAACGCTTGGTCACGCAGCAGCAAGCAAAACAATACCAGCATGCCCGCGTAGCTGGCATACAGTAAAGGATAGCGGCCGTAACTGAGCAGGCAGGAAGTCGCGATAAAGGGCAAGACCAAAATACCGAAACCTGAACCTATCCCGCCAGCCAGATATACCAAAACCATCACCATCGAAATATCGGCAACCGCACCCGCATTGGGCAAAGCCAAGCTTTGTCGTTGCCAGCTGGGTCTCAGGTAGCCGAGCAGTGCGATGACACTGTAAATAAACAACCAAGAATAAAACTCTATCGGATTGAAAATACTTTCAATTTTATCAGTAGCGCTGTAATCACTGACCACCTGAAACACCAGTAAAGAAAAAATAATGGTGATCCGGGCGATATTGATCAGATTTGGCGTACGTTCTATTTGATTGTCCAAATCTTTTTTTGAAAATAACCGAGTGGATTTACCGCCCATAAACAGTTTTCCTTGTTCCGTTCGCATAGGGCCCTATAATTCAGCCCTCGCTTCATGATAATTTCATGATTCATTTTATTGTTAACTGTATTCCTGCTTAAAGCTACAGCCGGTTTGTTGCCTGATGCCCTATCCGGCTGGCAGGGAAAACATTATCCTGGAAACAGTGTTTTTATCGTTCCGGAGACATCCAGCAGCTTGCCTTTTCGACCCCGTTTACTGTCTATATCCTGAATCCTCAACCGCTCTTTGTGTACGGCACCGCGCTTGCCCACGCTCTCGGCAATAAATTCGGGGGTGCTGACCACCGTGATATAACTGAGGCGTGCACCTTCGTTTAATCCCATCAATTGCAGGCCTCTTCCTCGCGCCATGACTTTCAACTCGCCCAAGGTAAATGCCAACAAGCGGTTGTCACTGCTGGCCAATACCACTTTGCAATCGGGATTAATCAGCGACACCGCGTAAATCGGAACCGGCGGCAACACATATTCGCCCTCTTCCAGATTCATAACGACTTTACCGGCGCGGATACGGCTGACCATATCGCCCAACTTAACAATAAAACCGTAACCGCCGCTGTTGCTCAGCAAATAATACTGTTCAGACAGGCCTGTAAGAATGGCTGTGATTTCGGCGCCGTTTTGCAGTTCGATTAATGAAGCCACCGGCACACCGTCGCCGCGGCCGCCCGGAATTTCGGCGGCATCCAAGGTATAACTGCGCCCCAAGCTGTCGAGCACCACGATAGGCCAGATGCTGCGCCCTTCCAAAACCTGTTGCAGGCCGTCGCCCTCTTTGAAGGCCGTTTGGCTCAAATCCAGATTATGGCCAGCCCGGCTGCGTATCCAACCTTTTTTCGAAAGAATAATGGTTACCGGCTCGTCGGCAGTGGTTTGGCTCAACGTAGCGCGCTCGGCGGCCTCCACCAAGGTACGGCGGCCATCGCCGAATTGTTTCAAATCGGCTTGCATCTCTTTGATGATAAGCTTACGTTTGGCCGCTTCGTTTTCCAGCAAATGAGTGAGTGCAGCCAATTCCTCTTTCAATTCCGCCAATTCTTTTTCCAGCTTGAAGCCTTCCAAACGCGCCAACTGGCGCAAACGGATTTCGAGAATATCTTCCGCCTGTATTTCGCTCAAATCGAAAGCGCGCATCAACTCGGGTTTCGGTTCGTCGGCTTCGCGTATCACCCGGATCACTTCGTCGATGTGCAAAAAGGCAATCATGCGACCATCGAGAATGTGGATGCGTTTTTCCACTTGCTGTAAACGGTGCTGCAAACGGCGGGTTACGGTGGCGACTCGGAAATCCAGCCATTCTTGCAAAATGGTTTTCAGATTTTTCTGAGCCGGGCGGCTATCGTTGCCGATCATTACTAAGTTAACCGGCACATTGCCTTCCAAACTGGTTTGCGCCATCAGGGCATTGATAAAATCCTGCGGATCCGTACGGCTGGAGCGCGGCTCGAAAACCAGCCGGACCGGATATTCGCCGTCGCTCTCGTCGCGCACTTTTTCAATCAGCTCCAACATCAGTTTGCGGGTATTAAGCTGATCCTGGCTGAGCTGTTTCTTGCCGGCTTTGGGTTTGGGATTGGTTTGCTCTTCGATTTCGGCCAGAATTTTCTGTGCGCTGGTATTGGGCGGCAATTCGGTAATGATAACGCGCCATTGGTTACGTGCCAGTTTTTCGACTTCATAACGCGCCCGCACCCGTACACTACCGCGGCCGCTTTCGTAAATGGACTGCAATTCCTGTCGGCCGGTAATGATGTGGCCGCCGCCGGCAAAGTCGGGGCCTTGAATGTATTCCATCAAAGCGGCGGTATCCAAAGCAGGCTGTTTGAGCAACGCAATGGCCGCTTCGGTGACTTCGGTGAGATTGTGCGGGGGAATTTCGGTGGCCATACCCACCGCAATACCGGACGCGCCGTTAAGCAACACCATCGGCAGGCGCGCCGGCAGCTGCACCGGTTCTTCAAATGCGCCGTCGTAATTGGGAACGAAATCAACCGTTCCCATATGAATTTCAGATAACAGCAGATCGGCCAGAGGGGTGAGACGGGCTTCGGTATAACGCATGGCGGCCGCGCCGTCGCCGTCGCGCGAACCGAAATTGCCGATACCGTCGATTAAAGGATAACGCAAGGTAAAATCCTGCGCCATCCGCACCATCGCGTCATAAGCGGAAGCATCGCCGTGCGGATGATATTTACCGAGGATTTCGCCGACCACCCGAGCGGATTTCACCGGTTTGGCGCCGGCAGTCAAACCCATATCGCGCATAGCATAGAGAATGCGGCGCTGCACAGGCTTTTGGCCATCTCCCACTTCGGGGAGCGCACGGCCTTTCACCACGCTCATCGCATATTCAAGATAAGCTCGCTCGGCATAGCGACCGAGCGAGAGGGCATTATCGCCAACAGGGGAAGTTTCGGTAAATAACTCAGCCATATAAATAACAACACAGGTAATCAAGCGTTCACGGTATTGTAAATCAATTTAATAGCTTTGACTGCCCTGCCATCCGATTCTTTTATCGCTTTGTCGTATATGTGCGGAGAATTGGCTGAAATCCAACAAAATGCCTGTCTGAAACCGTTCAGACAGGCATTTCCTGCTAATAATCAAACAACGGATTAGATTAATTTCCCAAAATTAATTTAAACATTAAAATTATAAACTAAGAAACTTTTAATATCAGACACCGAGGAACCAGAATTTGGCCGCCCAAGCCACCGCGACAATCCATACCATCACCGGTACTTCTTTCGCGCGGCCGCACAGCAGTTTGATCAGCGCATAGCTGATAAAACCCATCGCAATGCCGTCGGCAATCGAATAAGTAAACGGCATGAACGCAATGGTGAGGAAGGCAGGAGCCGCTTCGGTCATGTCTTCCCAATCAATTTCCAGCGTACTTTTCATCATGTGGATACCGATATAAAGCAAGGCCGGAGCGGTAGCGAACGCCGGTACCGCCTGCGCCAGCGGCGAAAACCACAAACACACCAGCATCAAAACACCAACGGTTACCGCGGTAAGGCCGGTACGGCCGCCGGCGGCCACGCCCGAGGCGCTTTCCACGTAAGGCGTAATCGAAGAAGTACCCAGTGTCGCACCGGCCACAATGGCGGTGGAATCGGCAAACAAAGCGCGTTTCAGACGCGGCAGTTTGCCGTTTTCCAGCAAGCCCGCGCGGTGCGACACGCCCACCAGCGTACCGGTGCTGTCAAACAGATCGACCAAGAAAAATACGAAAATCACTGCAATCATGCTGCCGTTAAACAACTGGTTGAAATCCATCTGCATAAAAGTCGGTGCCACGCTGGGAATGGCCGACACCACGCCGGTAAACTCGGTCAAGCCCATACCGGCGGCAAGCGCGGTGACCAGCAGGATGCTGATGATGATGGCACCGCGCACGCGGAAATAATCCAGAACCACAATCAGAAAAAAGCCCAACAGCGCCAGCAATACCGGCCAATTGGGCGATTTCACTCCGTTTTCCAACACATACACATCAGCCATTTTCACCAAAGTGGCATCACTGGCGATCACCAAACCCGCGTTCTTCAGGGCAATCAGCGCCAAAAACAGGCCGATACCGGCGGAAATCGCCATTTTCAGACTCATCGGCAAAGCGTTAACCAGCATTTCCCGGATACGCAAAAAGCTGAAAACAAAGAAAATAATACCCGAAACAAATACCGCCGCCAGCGCCACCTGCCACGGCACGCCCATGCCTTTGACCACGGCGAAAGTAAAATAAGCATTCAAGCCCATGCCCGGTGCCAGTGCAATCGGATAGTTGGCAAACGCGCCCATAATGAAACAGCCGATGGCGGCCGAAACGCAAGTTGCTACAAACACCGCGCCGAAATCCATGCCGGTGAGCGACAAAATGCCGGGGTTGACGATGACGATATAGCACATGGTCAGGAAAGTGGTGACACCGGCAAGAATTTCGGTGCGCACGGTGGTACCGTGTTCGCTCAATTTAAACAGGCGTTCGAGCAGGCCTTGGTTGGGAGTAGTCATGTGAAGTATTGGTTAAGATAAGTAAAATAAACGGCATTATACCGTGACGGACGGCCAATTTCAAATTTGTTGACAATTTAGCAATTGATAAAATAAATGCCTGTCTGAAAAGCGCAAAATGATTTTCAGACAGGCATCGTTATATGGCGTTTATTCCCCTACCATTACCATTTCGCCGCGCAATGAGAACGTAAAGGCTTCGGTGATTTCCAACTCCACCATCTGGTTAATCAGGCGCGGATGACCGGTGAAATTAACCACTCGGTTGTTGGCGGTGCGCGCCTGCAATTGGTCGGGGTCTTTTTTCGAAACACCTTCCACCAAACAACGCTGCACGGTGCCCAGCATGGTCTGGTTGATGCGTGCGGTTTCTGCCTCGATCACTTCGTTCAAGGCTTCCAAGCGGCGCACTTTTTCCTCGTGCGGCGTTTCGTCGGGCAGATTGGCCGCCGGCGTACCGGGGCGCGGGCTGTAGATAAACACAAAGCTCAAATCGAAAGCAATGTCTTTCACCAGTTTCAGCGTTTGCTCGAATTCGGCCTCGGTTTCGCCCGGAAAGCCGACGATGAAGTCGGAACTCAAACACAAATCGGGGCGGATGGCGCGCAGCTTGCGGATAATCGATTTGTATTCCAGCGCAGTATAGCCGCGTTTCATCGCGCTCAATACGCGGTCGGAACCACTTTGGATCGGCAGATGCAGGTGCGAAACCAGCTTGGGCAGATCGCGGTAGCATTCGATAATCGCATCGGAAAACTCGCGCGGGTGGCTGGTGGTAAACCGCATGCGTTCGATGCCGGGAATTTCGTGCACGATGCGCAGCAAAGTGGCGAAGTCGCAGATTTCACCGTCGTCGGTCAGACCGCGGTAGGCGTTGACGTTCTGCCCCAGCAGATTGATTTCTTTTACGCCCTGCTGCGCCAGATTGGCGATTTCGGTCAGCACGTCGCCCAAGGGGCGGGAAAATTCTTCGCCGCGGGTATAGGGCACCACACAGAAACTGCAATATTTGGAACAGCCTTCCATAATCGATACGAAGGCCGAACCGCCTTCCACCCGCGCCGGCGGCAGATGGTCGAACTTTTCGATTTCCGGGAAAGAGATATCGACTTGCGCTTTGCCGGTTTCTTGTTTTTCTTCAATCAATTGCGGCAGGCGGTGCAGGGTTTGCGGGCCGAACACCACGTCTACAAAGGGGGCGCGTTTGACGATTTCTTCACCCTCTTGCGAGGCGACGCAACCGCCCACGCCGATAATCAGATTGGGATTTTTAGCTTTCAAGGGCTTGACGCGGCCCAGATCGGAAAACACTTTTTCCTGCGCTTTTTCGCGCACCGAGCAGGTGTTGAAGAGAATGATGTCCGCCTCTTCGGCGCTATCGGTTTGTTCCAACTCCTCACCTTCGGCCAAAACCGACAGCATTTTTTCGCTGTCATACTCGTTCATCTGGCAGCCGAACGTGCGGATAAATACTTTTTTCATAATGGGATGTGTCCTTCAGGTGGCCCGTAATCGCGGGGCTGATTTTTGGGAAAGCGCGGATTATAGCCCAACGGCGGAAGTTTTGAAATGAAATCAATAGATTTATCTTTACGCTAGGGTCTGTCGACAATTAACGCAACGGTGGTATTTTTGGTCAAAAATCCCCGTCTGCAGCGTTAGGTAGCGTAGCGGACTTGCGAAGCTAAAATGCTCGCAAGGTGTTCAACCTTGCTGTGCTTTTTGCCTTGCATACGCGGTTTTTGCTTCAAAAAACCGCTTCGCCGGTTAATTGTCGACAGACCCTAGGCCGCAAAAATGCCTGTCTGAAACTTTTTCAGACAGGCATTTTCGGGCAATACGGTTTACTGTTTCGCCCGCGCGCGCAGATAAGCCTGCTCTTCCGGCGAAAGTACCCAGATTTCGACAATGCGCTTATCCTCATCCATGCGCACCGCCACCGGCCTGCCCACCTTGGCAGGCAGTCGGTTTTTCACGATAAAGCGGTTGTTTTCATCGCGGATGCGCACGCCTTCCACGGTTTGGTAGGCCGTGCTGCTTTTGAGCCAGCCCAGCGTGAAAAAACTCAGCCAGGAAAAACCGTCGGGGCTCAACACCACCTGCGGATCATTCACTTGCTGCAACACCGCCACGCTCATATTCGGCGGCACCGCACGCCCCGCCCAAGCGGCGGTGGCGACACACATTATCAAGACGGTAAATAATCGGCGCATTTTTATTCCCCTACAATGCTGTTTCAATATATTTGGAGACCTCTGCAAAACCCCATCTGCGGCGCATTTCTGCGTTGTGTACTGCTCGCTCGCTTGCCTAACTCTATGTTATGTCTGCGCTCGCTGCGCTGCTACGCCTTGAACTGCATCCACATCTGTGGGTTTTGCAAAGGTCTCAATTCGGATTAAGATTTTGCGATTATACCGCCTGCGCCCGCACGGATTGAACAGGACAACACAATATTACGATGTCGTTTCCGAATCGGGCGGCGGATTGTTGTTTTCCGGTCGCAAAAAATCGTTTTCATAAACCGATGCCTGTCTGAAAACCGTTTTCAGACAGGCATTCTGGAAAAAAGAAACGCACGGCAACTGTGTTACGCTTTTTCGTGATGCCGTTTCCAATACAAATCCTGCGCCATCAGCCGCACCGGCGTGTTGGCGGCGCCGTATTGGTCGTAACCGTTGATGCGCTGGATCACTTCGAAGAAGAACCGCTCTTCCACCGGCTCGGAATAAACATGCAAAAACTCGCCGCCGGCACCATCGGCGTCGTACAGCAAATGGTGTTCACGCAAACGGTTGGTAAACTCGTCTTCCAAGCCGAAACGTGCTTGCAGATCATCGTAATAATTATCGGGAATATCGAGCAGGCGGGCGCCGTTGGCACGCAGTTTTTGTACGGTGCTGAAAATGTCGTCGCAACTAAAGGCGATGTGTTGCAGTCCGGTGCCTTTATAAGTGGCCACCGAGCGCGACAATACGGTGTTTTGGTCGCTGGAAACATTTAGAGGGTGGCGCACGCAGCGGTTTTCGCTGCGCAATACACGGCTTTTCATCAGGCCGTAGGGGTCGGCCAGCGTCATATCTGCTTCGATTTGGAAGCCGAATATGGCGCGAAAATGCAGCGTCCAGCTCTCTACCGTATCGGGCGTCATGCCGAAGGCGGCATGGTCGATGCGCTCGAGCAGCGTTTCGCCGCTTTGCGGGGCGAGATGGAAATCGGCATCGTAAATATTGCTGTCGACAAAATATTGCAAGCTGCCGTTGGGCGCGCGCACCGCCAGAATATGCCGCTCGTTAGGGCCGACTTTACCTTCGTAAATCTTGCAGCCGTAGCCGACGGCACGGTCGTACAGTTGTTGGGCGTTGGCGACGGTGTAGGCGGTGGCGCATACTGAGGTGCCGTGCGCCGCGAAAAAAGCATCGGCCAGCGAATCGGGTTCGGCGTTCAGAATCAGGCGGATGTCGCCTTGCTGGTAGAGGTGTACGTTTTTGGTTTTGTGCTCGCCGGTACGGCAAAAACCGAATTGTTCGAGCACGGCGCCTAGGCTTTCGGCGTGTTCGTCGTTAACGGCAAATTCGATAAACTCCATGCCGCGGTATTCAGGCGGCAGCGGTGGATGGAATACGTCGGCCGGGCGCGGCTGTTTTTCGGCCTGTATCTGCCGGCCGGCCTGCTCTTCTACGTAAAACAGCGAGGTGCGCGCATCGCGGGTGGTGCCGGTACCGGGTGCGGCGCGGAATTTGTCGTTGAACACTTCCAAAGACAAGGGGCCGTCGTAGCCGTTGGCAATCAGCGGTTTGACAAACGCGGCCACGTCCAATTCGCCCTGGCCGGGGAAATTGCGGTAGTGCCGGCTCCATTCGAGCACGTCCATTTTCATTTTCGGCGCGTCGGCCAGCTGCACGAATACGATTTTTTCCGGCGGTATCTGCGACAAGGTGCTTAAGTCGTCTTCTATCGACAGGGTGTGGAAGCTATCAAGGATAATGCCGAGATTCGGGTGGTTCACGGCCTGCACCAACTGCCAGGCATGACGGTATGAATAGATGTGTGCGCCCCAGGCCAGTGCTTCGTAGCCGACCAGCATGCCGTGTTCGGCGGCGCATTCGGCCAAGCGGTGCAAATCTTCGGCGATCAGTTTGTTGTCGCGGCTGGTAGCGGGCGATACGTTGCTGCACACCAGCAGGCGGTCGGTTCCCAATTGGGCCATTAATTCGAACTTGCGGCGGGCGCGGTCGAGCTGTCTGTCCAAACGCCCCCTCGGGCCGCCTTCAAAATCGCGAAACGGCTGGAACAGCATAATTTCCAGATTGAGATCGGCGCACATTTGGCGGATATCGGCCGGCGATCCGCTGAAATACAAGAGGTCGTTTTCAAAAATTTCCACGCCGTCGAAACCGGCGGCGGCAATGGCCTGTAATTTCTCTGGCAGCGTACCGCTGAGCGATACGGTGGCGATACTGTGTTTCATGGTGTTCTCCCATAGGGTCGGCGGGAAATGCCTGTCTGAAAAATAAAATGCCGGGTAACCGCTACACATTCTATCTTAAAAGCGAATAATAATGCCTGTCTGAAAACAAGCGGTCGGTTTAAAAATTGCAAACCTCCGCTGATTTTCAGACAGGCATTTTGGCGGTATTAATCCGCTTTCGGCGCGTGGCGGTAAACAAAGAACTTCACGGTCAGCGCAACGGCGATGATGACGGCAGGAACGGTGAGCGCAACGGCTACGGTAGAGAAGTTCCAGCCTTGGTTCAACATCCAGGCGCCGGCAAAGGCGGAGATGATGGCACCGGTGCGGCCGATACCGTGCATCCAGCTGTTACCGGTGGCGCGGGCGCTCAAGGGGAAGAAGTTGCTCGATAAGGCATTCATGCCGGTGCCGCCGCCGTTGAAGGCCGCGCCGATGATAAAGGCGGTAATGCACAGCAATACGTATTCGCCGCCGATGTTGCTCATCAGCACCAACACCACCGCACCCAGCAGATAAGAGGCGGACAATACGCGGTGCGGTTCCAGTTTATCCATCAGCCAGCCCAACATCACTGAGCCGAGCGGGCCGCCCAATTGGAACATGGCGGAAATAATCGAAGCTTGTTGGAACGACATGCCCGACTCTTTAATCATGGTCGGCATCCAGCTGCCCAACAGATACACCAAGAACAAGTGGCAGAAGTAGATCAGCCACAACAACAGGCTGCCGGTACGGTAGTGGCTGTTCAACACGGTTTTCACCGCATTTTCGTTGGCGTTTACGGTGGTGGCGGCCGGTACGGTAAACACGCTGTTTTCCGTGGTGCTGCCGGGCGCGCAGCGTTCAACGATGGCACGGATGGCTTTACGGTCGTGGCCGTGGTGCACCATGAAAGTCAGCGATTCGGGCAGTCGGAAAATCATGAACAGGCTCAGCAGAATCGGCAGCACACCGCCGAAGACAAACACACTCTCCCAACCCCATTGCGGAATCATCCAAGCCGCCAAGAAACCGCCGCCGGCCGCGCCCACGGTAAAGCCTGCGAATACGATGGTGACCATCAGCGCGCTGCGGCGTGCCGGCGAATATTCCTTAGCCAAGGTCGCCACCATGGGCATAATGCCGCCCATCGCAAAACCGGCGATAAAGCGGTAGACAATCAAAGCGGTTATGCTCTCGGTAAACGCCACCAAGAGCGTAAACAAACCGAATACGAATACGCTGACAATCAACACCTTGCGGCGACCGAAACGGTCGCCCAGCGGGCCCGCGGTCAACGCGCCGAAAGTCAAACCGAACAAGGCGGCGCTCAACACCGGCGCCAAATCATTGTTGCTCAGGCTCCAGGCTTCCTTCAAAGCGGGGCCGACAAAGCCCATAATCACCACGTCGAAGCCGTCCATCACCACAATCAGGAAGCAAAGAAAAATCACCAGCTTCTGATAAAGGCTGATCTCGCGGCTGTCGAGCAGCTCGCGGACATTGATTTCATTGGATTGTGACATCAGTTTCTCCTCTTTCATCACATTTTTTACTGTTATTCAGCACGCCGGCATGGATTTTGCATACCCAAGCCAGCCGTATGTTTTTTTTCAGACAGGCATCAAAATGCCTGTCTGAAAGCATATCCATCAATAACGGATCTGCGCCACTTCGCGCAAATGTTCCGCCGTGGTACTCGGCAGGCCGAAGTATTCCAGATACACCGGAATCTGCTCGAACAGCATATCGGTACCGACCTGCACCTTGCAGCCACGCGCCTTGGCCGCCGCCAGAAACGCAGTGGTTTCGCTTTGCAACACCACTTCGCCGACAAAAGTTTCCGGCGCAATGCGCTCAACATCCATCGGCATCGGATCGTTCGCATTCATGCCCATCGGCGTGGCATTGACCACCAAATCGAAACCGGCCGGATCGTTGCTGCCGGTTTCGACCGTCAAAGCCGGATAATGTTCGCGCAAACGCCCGGCCAGCGCATCGGCAGAGGCGTTGTTGAGGTCAAACAGCGCCAAACGCGCCACACCGGCCGCCGCCAACGATGCGGCAATCGCCGAACCGACGCCGCCGCTGCCGACCACCAGCGCACTTTTTCCCTCCGGCGCAAAGCCCTTGCGGCGTACGCCGCGCACAAAGCCCTCGCCGTCGAACATATCGCCCTCCAGCTTGCCGTCCGTGCCGCGGCGCACCGCATTGCAGGAACCGGCCACCAATGCCGTCGGCGTTAATCTGTCGACCAAGCCGATGGTAGTTACCTTATGCGGCATGGTCACCAGCGCGCCGATCACATTCTCGCAGGTAAAAACCGAGCGCAGAAAATCCGGATAAACCGGCGCCTGCGAAGAAAACGGTACCACCAGCGCATTAACGCCGGCCGCCTCGAAATACGGGTTGTAAATCATCGGCGATTTGAAGGTGTGTGTGGGAAAGCCGATGTGTGCAATCACTTGGGTTTGGCCGTTAATCAACATAATCTATTTCTCCTTTGCCTGTTTTGTTTGTTTTAATCTTTTTAAGAATGCCTGTCTGAAAACTATTTGCACCAAACCGAAGCTGGTATCAACACCTCGCCGCGCATCAGATTGCGTGCCGTGCGGATTAAAGCCGCTCCCGCCACTTTGCCTGCCGCATCAACTTCGAGCGCTACGCTGAATTCGCCGCTGGGATGCTCGACCGACCAACTGCCGGACGGCGGCGTTTCGGCCAAACCGGCCGCCACGCTATTGTCCATCACGCAAGCCGTCGCTACCGTTACCGCCGCCAATACGCCGATAGCATCATGACAAACGTGGGGGATAAAACAGCGGGTATGCACCGCACCGCCGTGTAAAGGCCGGTTGAGCAAACACATCTTCGGATAGTTTTTCTGCGAAACATCGCCCAAGCCCATTGCCAAAGCCGCCTGCAAACGCAGTTTCTCCAACAGCGCCTTCAGCTCATTATCTGCATTCATATCGGCCACCGTTTCGTAAGCGCTGCGGCCGACATCTTGCGCACGCACCAGCACCATCGGCATGCCGTTATCGATACAGGTGGCTTCTAACTTACCGAAACCCTCGATATCGAATACATCTTTCGCCTGCCCGGTCGGCAGCAGACTGCCCGCCACCGAGCCTTCGGTATCCAGAAAACGGATGCGTACCGGCGCTGCGGTACCGGGTACGCCGTCGATGCGGGCATCGCCCTCATACGCAATCTGCCCGCCCGGCGTGCATACCGTAATATCGCTCAGCATACCGGTATTCAAAGTCAATACACGCAAGGTCGTCTCTTCACCCTGTGCCTTGGCCATACCGGTTTCCAGCGCAAAGGGCACCACCGCCGCCAGCATATTACCGCAATTGGGCTGGGTATCCACCGTATCCTTGGCAGGTTGCAGTTGGGCAAACAAAAATTCCAAGTCCACACCCGGCTCGCGCCCCGGCGATACGATGCCGACTTTGCTGGTCAGCGGATGGGCACCGCCTACGCCGTCGATCTGTCGCGGATCTGGAGAACCCATCGCCGCCAACAGCACCGCATCACGCACAGCCGTCTCCGAGGGCAAATCCGCCGCCGCAAAAAACAGGCCTTTCGAACTGCCGCCGCGCATCAACATAGCCGGAACCGCCGTCTGACTGCCCATTTTGTGTCCTTTCCTCATCACTGTTCGCCAAAATAATGCTCGGATTATTATGGCTGAAAAACCTTTTTAAAAGCTGATATACTGTCTAGCAGCTATAACAAAATTGAATAGTTTTCAGCTCCGGAAACACCATTAATATCATAATAGGCGGAAAAATGGATTTGAAACAATTAAAATATTTCATGCACGTTGCCGAATTGGGCAGTTATACCCGCGCCGCCGACTTTCTCGGCGTCGCGCAGCCACTGCTCAGCCGCCAGATCCGCCTCTTGGAAACCGAGTTGCGCCACAACCTGCTCAACCGCCACGGCCGCGGCGTATCGCTTACCGATTCCGGCCGCATCCTGCTGGATCATTGCCGTATTATCCAACAACAAATCGATGCTATTCAGGAAGATTTAAGCGCCAGCACCGGCAAGCTGACCGGCCACATCACCCTCGGCCTGCCGCCCACCGTGGCCAAGCTGCTGTCGGTAGACATTATCAAAGCCGTTCGAAAACAACTGCCCGATGCCCACATCAGCATCATCGAAGGGCTCACCAGCCATCTGCAGGAACACTTGCAGCAAGGCAAAATCGATATGGCGCTGCTGTACAACCCCGCCTACTCGCCCCACCTCGACAAACAGCTGTTTTACGAAGAGCGACTGCATCTGATTGCGCCCAAAAACCATGCTTTAAACGTAACCACCAAGGGCCTTAGCGCCGCGCAATTGGCCGAACTGCCGCTGATTGCACCGTCAGCGCCCAATTCATTCCGTCTGCTGATAGAAGAAGAAATGGCGCGCCACAATCTGATTCCGAATATCCGTCTGGAAATCAACAGCGTGGAAGCCATGCTCAAATTGGTATCCGACGGCATGGGTTATGCCATTCTTTCGCCCTGTACCACCGAATTGATGCGCCATCCAGAAAGCGTGGAAGTCATCCCGATTGCCTCGCCGGTATTTACCAGCCAGCTGTTCCTCGCCACTTCCGCCAAACACACCTTATCCCGCACCCAGCGTGAACTGGTACGCCTATTAAAAGACATTACCCCCTTACTGGAAAAAGCTTACAACCAAGCCTATACCGCCTGATGACTACCCAAGCCCTCACCCTGGTCTGGTTGCGCCGCGACTTGCGCACCTTCGACCATACCGCTCTGCAAACCGCCATCCGCCAAGGCCGCCCGCTGGCCGCCGTATTTTTGTTCGACAGCGATATTCTGGCCCCACTGCCCGCTCACGACCGCCGCTTAAGTTTTATTCACCAATGCCTCAGCGAATTGCACCGCAAACTTGCCGAACTCAAGATTCCGCTTTATTTCCGCCACGGCCGGGCCGATATCGAGATTCCCGCGCTGGCGGCCGAAATCGGCGCTAAAACCGTTATCTGCGCCGAAGACTACGAACCGCAAGCCATTGCCCGCGATACCCGGGTAGCCGCCAAGCTGATTGCCGCCGATATTCATTTTCAGGCCGTTACCGACCAAGTATTGCTGGCCAAATCCGCCGTGATGACCCAACAAGGGCAGCCCTATCAAGTATTCACACCCTATTACAAAGCTTGGCTTGCCATCGCAAACGAACAATATGCAGGCTGGCAAAGCCGCGACGACTGGCCCGCGCTGCACCGCTTGCAGCAAAAACTGCCCGCCGCCCTGCCCGCCAGCCCGCCGCCGCCATCTTTATCTTCACTTGGTTTCCAAACACAGCCTTTGGTACAAGCCGGCGGCGAAACCGCCGCCCAAGCCGCGTTAGGCGATTTTCTGAACCGGCTGGCCGACTACCCGCTCACCCGAGATTTTCCGGCCAAACGCGGCACCTCGCAGCTATCCGTACACCTGCGCTTCGGTGCGCTTTCCATCCGTCATCTGGTTTATCTGGCCAAACAAGCCGACAACGAAGGCGGTGCCTTGTGGCTGAAAGAATTGGTGTGGCGTGAATTCTTCCAGCAATTGCTCTACCATTATCCCGATGTGGCGAACAATGCCTTTCGCGCCGAATACCGTAACCTGGCCTGGCAAAACCATCCCGAATGGCTGGAGCGCTGGCAAAGAGGCCAAACCGGCTATCCCATTATCGATGCCGCCATGCGCGCACTTGCCCAAACCGGCCAAATGCACAACCGCCTGCGCATGATCACCGCCAGCTTTTTATGCAAAGACTTATTAATCGACTGGCGGCTGGGGCAAGAATGGTTTGCCGCCCAACTCTTGGATTTCGACTTGGCTGCCAACAACGGTAACTGGCAATGGGCGGCCGGCACCGGCTGTGACGCCCAGCCCTACTTCCGCATATTCAATCCGATTACACAATCCTACAAATTCGACCCCGACGGACGCTTTATCCGCCGCCACCTGCCTGAAATCGCCCATCTGGACCATCATTTCATTCACGCCCCGTGGCTTGGCGGCAGCAATATCGACCGCAACGGCTATCCTGCCCCCATGGTCGACCATGCCGTACAACGCGAAAAAGCACTGGTCTTATTTACCGATGCCAAATTGGCCTGATGCCTGTCTGAAACGCTTTACGGCAAACCGCCGTCTAATTTTGTTCCCCCGTTTTTCTCGACAAACCGCTGAAAAAACAGAAAATAAAACCCTTAAACTACAAACCATTACAAAAAAATCATTCCCATAAGCCAGATAATGCTTGTTTATTTCTTCCAATTACATTACATTGTTTATCAAATATACGGAGCAAGCACTCCGACAAGCCAAGTAAACAAAGGCAATATAGAAATAGAGAAACTTAATTGTTGTAAACATTTATGCAAACAGGCTGCCCAAATGGCAGCCTGTTTCGTTTCATATCACTATGGTCTGAAAATTCCTGTAACTCTTCAATAGCGGATTTAATGACTTCGATACAAGGCAACAACGCCGTAGCGAAAATTAAGTCAATCCGCCATACAACAAGAAACCGGCTTTTCCCAAAGGAAAACCGGTTCTATCCATTTCTTCTACGCCCGTCTGGCAATGCCTGTCTGAAAGCACTCAAGCGCCGTTTTTCAACATCACTTCCAATACAAACTTACTGCCCACATAAGCCAGCATCAGGCTGACAAAACCGACTATCGTCCATACCGCTACTTTTTTACCCCGCCAGCCCGACTGGCGACGTTTAAACAGCAAAGCGGCATAAATCAACCATGAAAGAATCCCGAACACGGTTTTATGGGAGAAACGCGCAGGCACGCCGAATACCTCTTCCGAGAACACCGTGCCGCTCACTACCGATACCGTCAATAGCAAAAAACCGGCCCACATCCCCTGAAACATCAATTTTTCCAAGCTCAACAGCGGCGGCAGGAACGCCACCATAGGCGAGAAGCGGTGCTGGTGCAGATGACGGTTGAGCCACAAAATCAAAACCGCAAGCAGCGCGGTGAGGCCGAATAATCCGTAAGCCAACAGCG
This sequence comes from Neisseria sp., assembly GCF_030523955.1. GTDB lineage: Bacteria > Pseudomonadota > Gammaproteobacteria > Burkholderiales > Neisseriaceae > Neisseria. Next base: position 19,434 of record NZ_JAUNHL010000022.1, on the reverse strand, counting down.
ATGAGGCAATATGCAGCATAAATGGCCAATTGGTTGCCAAATAGCCCGTGTAATGCCCCGGAAATACGAGTGCCGCCAACATGGATAGCGCCGCCACCGGATACAACAGAAGCTGCAAACCGCGCAGGCGGTAAAAAAAGCTGCCGGCGAAATACAACATCAGCATCAGCCAAACAATCATACTGATGGAATAACCAAACCCCAGAATAATCTGCTTTCCGCCCAGCAACGGCTGCCACAAAACCAAGCTGTGCACCAACAGCGCCACGCTCAAAATCAACAATTCGGTTTTAATCGGATAAGGCTTATCTCCCCCTACCCGCTGAAAACGCCACACGAAAGCAGCCAGCAGGCCATAAACGATCGTCAGGCAAATCAAAAGAATCGGCATCGGTTATCCTAACTTGCGCATACTCAGAACGGCGCCGGTGGTGTAAAATACAACAATTTTAGCAAAGAACACCCTAGGCGTGGCAGCAATTGCAGCGCCGGCGCAGGCGGCGGCAAATATTTTAAGCCGCTACAGCCGCTATTTTGAAGGATAAATCATGTTAGACAACTTAACCAACCGGTTTTATTCGGTATTCCGCAATATTCGCGGACAAGCGCGCTTAGACGAAGAAAACATCAAACCCGCGCTGCGCGAAGTGCGGCTGGCGCTCTTGGAAGCCGACGTCGCCCTGCCTGTGGTCAAAGATTTTGTTGCCGATTTAAAATCCAAAGCCATCGGCCAGGAAATCAGCGAAAATCTCACCGCCGAACAAGCTTTCATCAGTATTGTGAACCAGGCACTGATCGATTTGATGGGCAAACAAAACAGCGCGCTTAATCTGGCCGTTTCCCCGCCCGCTGTGGTACTGATGGCCGGCTTGCAAGGTGCCGGTAAAACCACCACCGTCGGCAAACTCGCGCGCCTGCTGAAAAATCAGGACAAAAAGAAAAAAATCCTGCTGGTTTCCGCCGACGTATACCGCCCCGCAGCGATTGAACAACTGAAACTGTTGGCCGAACAGGTGGGCGTGGATTTTTTCCCTTCCGACAACAGCCAGCAGCCCGTTGCCATCGCCCGTGCGGCAGTGGATTATGCCAAACGCCATTTCTATGATGTCTTGATGGTCGATACCGCCGGCCGGTTGGCCATCGATGAAGAGATGATGGACGAAATCAAAGCGCTGCACGCGGCGGTGAATCCGGTGGAAACCCTGTTCGTCGTCGACGCCATGCTGGGCCAAGACGCCGTTAACACCGCACAAGCCTTTAACGAAGCACTCCCCTTAACCGGCGTGGTACTCACCAAGATGGACGGCGACTCTCGCGGCGGTGCCGCCCTATCGGTACGCCAAGTAACCGGCAAGCCGATTAAATTTATCGGTGTCGGCGAAAAAATCGACGGCCTCGAAGCCTTCCACCCCGACCGTATCGCCAGCCGCATCCTCGGCATGGGCGATGTGTTGACGCTGGTAGAAGACGTTCAACGCGGTATCGATGAAGAAATCGCCACCGAAATGGCGAAGAAGCTGAAAAAAGGCAAAGGCTTCGACCTCAACGACTTTAAAGCGCAAATTCAGCAGATGCGCAATATGGGCGGCTTGGAAAACATCATGTCGAAAATGCCGGGCGAGCTTGGCCAATTGTCCAAGCAAATTCCCGAAGGCACCGCCGAAAAAGCCATGGGGCATGTGGAAGCCATTATCAATTCGATGACACCGAAAGAGCGTGCCAATCCCGCCCTCATCAAAGCCAGCCGCAAACGCCGTATCGCCGCCGGTGCCGGTACCACCGTGCAGGAAGTGAACAAAATGCTCAACCAATTCGAGCAGTCGCAAAAAATGATGAAGATGTTCAGCGGCAAAGGCATGGCCAAACTGATGGGTATGGCTAAAAACATGAAAGGCATGTTCCCCGGCATGTAATGCCTGTCTGAAAAAATGCCTGTCTGAAAATATCTTTCAGACAGGCATTTATTATTATTTGCACGTTTCCGTGTTATCAAGCAAATGCCAACAGGAACATGCTGGAATTTTTGTAAAAACCGAAAACATTGCCAAAGTTTTACGCTACACCACACTCGTTCTTAACACAATTATATTAAGTTTCAACAACATGAGATATCCCGGTCAAACCCCAGTATGACGTGCATGCTTTTTATCATCTAATTGAATTTCAGAGTAAGTAGGTTCGCCACACCGCCTTTTCCAAAACCAAAAGGCGCGCTCAAACAAACCCTAATAATGTATATATGCACCCAAATATTGAAACAGCTTAACCGATTATGTTCGCACCCCAAATACCGGCAATGCCTGTCTGAAAAGAAAAAAAGCGGAGCACTCAAGCTCCGCTTTTTACGTATCGAATTAATGGATGTCTTTCCAATATTCTTTTTTCAGGAAATAAGCCAGCGGCAACATTACAGCCAACAGGAAAATCATGACGACGTAACCGATTTGCTTGCGCTGTACTTGCGCAGGCTCGCCCATGTAAACCATGTAGGTTACCAAGTCTTTAACGTACTCGTCATACTCTTTATCGATAACCTTGCCGTTCGGCAGCTGGCGGCTGTGCAAACCGGTAGTTTTCCAATAAAGCTTGGGTTCGCTCACACCATGCTCGTTGGTTACCCAAACCGGCTGGCCTTTGGCATCCAGTTCAACCGCTTTCACCCCCTGCTGTTCCCACAAAGGATGCGGCATGCCGACTTTATCGAATACCGTATTGTTCCAACCGGTCGGGCGGGTCGGATCTTCGTAGAAGCCGCGCAGATAAGCGTACAGGTAATCGGCACCGCGCGCACGGGCCATCAGCGTCAAATCTGGCGGTGCCGCACCGAACCATTTGGCCGCATCGGCCGGATCCATCGCAGAGAGCATCACGTCGCCCACTTTATCGGTGGTGAACATCATGTTCTTTTTGATTTGCTCTTCAGTCAGCCCGATATCCTGCAGGCGGTTAAAACGCATGCTGGAAGCGGAGTGGCAGGATAAGCAGTAGTTGGTGAAAATCTGTGCGCCGCGCTGCAAAGCCACTTCGTCGCCCAAATCGATATCGACTTTCGGATAAGTACCGCCGCCGGCCGCAACAGCCATGCCCATCGGCGCTGCCAGCAGTAAGGCAGCAAACCAGTTTCTCAAGGTTTTTTTCATTTTCGCTGCCCTCTCTTAAACACTGATTGCAAACAAATACGAACCGATTAAAGTGATTGCCACGTAAACAAAGAACATCACTTTTTGCTTGGTCGTACCCATGGTTACACGTGCCGGTACTGCACGGTCTTTATCAATCTTGGTGTAGAACGGCATACCCAAGAAGAATGCAAAGTAAATAATCGAGAAGACACGGGCAAAAATGGTACGTACGTCAGTGGCCGGCAATGCACCCAAAATACCCAAGCCGATGAAGGAAATAATAAACAGCACCAGCATGGTTTTGAAAATCGGACCGCGGTAGCGGATGGATTTTACCGGAGACTTATCCAGCCAAGGCAGCAACGCAATCAGCACGACTGCAGCGCCCATGCCCAATACGCCCCATACTTGCGTACCGAAGAACGACGGAATCGCACGCAAAATGGCGTAGAACGGTGTGAAATACCATACCGGTGCAATATGTGCCGGTGTTTTCAACGGATTGGCACCGTCAAAGTTCGGTTTTTCAAGGAAGTAGCCGCCGCCTTCGGGAGCGAAGAACATAATCGCACAGAAAACGATCAGGAACACCACCACGCCCAGGATATCTTTTACGGTGTAATAAGGATGGAAAGGAATGCCGTCGACAGGGATACCGTTTTCATCTTCGTTATCGTGGATTTCCACGCCGTCGGGGTTATTGGAACCGACCTCATGCAGAGCAATCAAGTGCGCCACAATCAAGCCGATCAATACCAGCGGTACGGCGATAACGTGCAGGGCGAAGAAACGGTTCAGGGTAACGTCGGATACGTTGAAGTCGCCTCGGATCCAAGTGGAAAGATCCGGACCGATAACCGGAATGGCGGCAAACAGGTTAATAATCACCTGCGCACCCCAGAACGACATCTGACCCCAAGGCAGCAGATAACCCATAAAGGCCTCAGCCATCAGGGCCAAGAAAATTAGGGAACCGAATATCCACACCAGCTCGCGCGGTTTTTTATACGAACCGTATACCAGACCGCGGAACATATGCAGATACACCACCACGAAGAACATGGAAGCACCGGTAGAGTGCATGTAACGGATAATCCAACCGCCGGATACGTCGCGCATAATGTATTCGACCGCAGTAAAGGCAGCCGGCAGATGGTAGGCGTTCAGGTTACCGTCGGGTTTGTAGTTCATGGTCAGGAAAATGCCGCTGACGATTTGAATCACCAACACCAAGAGAGCCAACGAACCGAAAAAATACCAGAAGTTAAAGTTTTTCGGTGCGTAGTACTCGGTTACCTGCTCTTTCATCATTTTAGTCAAAGGGAACCGAGCGTCCACCCAGCCTAACAATGATTTTTTTTCATTATCGGTATGATTGTGGTTTGCCATAATAAATCCCTTTATTAATCTTCGCCGACCAGAACGACCGAGTCGCTCAGGAATTTATACGGCGGAATGATCAGGTTGGTCGGAGCGGGTACGCCTTTGTAGACGCGGCCGGCCAAGTCAAACTTGGAACCGTGGCAGGGGCAGAAAAATCCACCTTTCCAACCGGCACCCAAATCAGCGGGGCCCATATCCGGGCGGTAAGTCGGCGAGCAACCCAGATGGGTACAAATACCGATGCACACCCACAAGTTAGGCTTGATAGAGCGTAATTCGTTTTTACAATACTCCGGCTGATGCTCCACTTCCGATTTAGGATCGGCCAATTCACCGTCTAACGTCGGCAAATTTTTGATTTGCTGTTCGGTGCGGTTGAGAATCCAGATAGGCTTGCCACGCCATTCTGCCGTCATCAACTGACCGGATTCGATTTTGCTGACGTCCACCTCGACGGCAGCACCCGCAGCCTTGGCTTTCTCCGAAGGGAAAAAGCTGGCAATCAGCGGGGTGGCAACTCCGATTGCCGCGACACCGCCCGCTCCTGCTGTTGCCAGCGTTAGGAAGCGGCGGCGCCCTTGATTGATTTCTTTGTTATCCATTATTCAGTCATCCTAAAATTTGGGAACACCGAGCCATTAAACCGCATAATTCTAACCGATTTTGCGGGCTTACTTAAAGTATTATTTAAAATAACGTAAAGTTTTACAGGAAACTTTGATTTTACGCAGGGTTTTGTTCGTCGAAAAAGTAAATCTCCAACCCAAATTGACATTTCATCGCTTCGGCTAATGCCTGCACGCCGTAACGTTCGGTGGCATGGTGGCCGGCGCTGATAAAAGCAACTCCCGTTTCGTGCGCCAAATGATATTGCGGCTCGGAAATTTCACCGGTGACATAAGCATCAACGCCCTCGGCCGCCGCTTGGGTGAAAAAGCCTTGGGCACCGCCGGTACACCAAGCCAGTGTTTTGATTGGTTTGGACATATCGCCGGCAACAATCGGTTCCCGTTCCAACTCGGCAGCCAAGTGTGCACCCAACACCGCTAACGACTGGCTTTCAGACAGGCATCCGATATTCAGCAGGTTCTGTTCGCCGGTTTGCCGCTTCAGTTGCCAACCCATTTTTCGGGCAAGCTGCGCGTTGTTACCCCACTCAGGATGGGCATCCAAAGGCAGGTGATAACCAACCAAATTAATTTGGTGTTGCAGCAATGTTGCAATACGGCGCTGCTTCCAGCCGGTGATGGTAACCGGCTCGTTTTTCCAAAACATGCCGTGATGCACCAACAGCATATCGGCGCCGATGGCAGCGGCGTATTCGATGGCGGCAAGGCTTGCGCTAACAGCCGCCACCACTTTGCGGATTTCTTCCCTGCCCTCCACCTGCAAGCCGTTGGGGGCATAATCCTGAAATTGGGCGGTTTGCAGATTTTCATCACACCAAGCCAGAATCTCGCGGCGCTGAGCCATAATGTTCCTTTCTATTGTACTTCTGTTGCTTATCGAAACCGGCCGTAAACGGCCGGTTAGTGGTTTGCGGATGATTATTATAGCGTGCCCGTCAATAGCTTTGCGCCGCAATCAGTTTACCCAGAAAATCGTCGCAACGGGCCAATTGTGCCAATTCGACAAATTCGTCGGGTTTATGCGCTTGGCTTATACTACCCGGCCCGCAGATAACGGTATGAATACCGGCCTGCTGAAACTGGCCACCTTCGGTGGCATAAGCGACTTTCAGACGGGCATGGTCTGCCACCAATTGGGTAACCAAATCATGCAGCAGAGCGGCTTCTGCTTCCGGCATGGCCGGTACGTTTTCACCGTGTACCATCTCGATGGAGCAAGCCGGGTCTACCGCCTGCATCTGTGGCTCCAATACTTTTTTAATGTGCTCCTCAATCGGCCGCACAATCTCTTCGGTACCCATGTGCGGCAGGTTGCGGTAATCAAACTCAAATTCACACAGCTGCGGCACGATATTGCTGGCCGTACCGCCACCAATGGTGTTCACGCTCAAAGTGGAAAACGGCACGTCATACGCCGGATCATTCTGATGACGGCTTTGCAATTGATGCGCCAGTTCGTTAATGAAGACAATCAATTTAGCAGCGTATTCGATAGCATTCACGCCTTGCGGGGTCAGCGAGGAATGGGCGGCCTTGCCGTGCACTTTGCAACGGAAAGTGTGTATGCCTTTGTGCGCCACCACCATTTTCATCGAAGTCGGCTCACCGACAATACAATGTTCAGGAGTGAGCCCGCGCGCTTGCAGTTCGGCAATCATCACCGGCGCTCCGAGGCAGCCGATTTCTTCGTCATAAGACAATGCGATATGCAACGGCCTTTTCAGCCTGGCGGCTTTCATTTGCGGTACCGCCGCCAGCACCGAGGCAATAAACCCCTTCATATCAGCGGCACCGCGCCCGTATAGCTTACCTTCTCGAATCTCCGCAACGAAAGGATCGCTGTGCCAATCCTGCCCGTCTACCGGCACTACATCGGTGTGACCGGACAAAATCAGCCCGCCTTCTTGGCTTCCGCTTGCCGACGGAATCGTCACGAACAGATTGGCTTTGGTGCGCTCTCCGTTATAAGCCAGCCAAGGACTCAGCCCCTGATCCTGCAACCATTGTGCGGCATCGTCAATCAGCGCCAGATTGGAATAGCGGCTGGTGGTATCGAAAGCAATCAGCCTCGACAGCCATTCGATTGTATTCATGGCAGTAAACCTTTGATAAAATGTAACAATGATTATAACCTGAAAAAAGAGGAACACCATGCCCGTTCGCCCCTATCTGCAACATTTCCCCGAAATCGCTTCCGACTGCTACATTGACGATACCGCAGTGGTGATCGGCGACGTGCACATCGGCCCCCAATCTTCAGTATGGCCGGGAGCGGTTTTGCGCGGTGATGTAAACGACATCCGCATCGGCAGCGGCACCAATATTCAGGATTTGAGCATGCTGCACGTTTCCCAGCCCAGCGATGCCAAGCCCGAGGGTTCGCCCTTGATTATCGGCAATTATGTAACCATCGGCCACCATGTCACCCTACACGGCTGCACCATAGGTGATTATGTATTAGTAGGCATGGGTTCTATCGTACTGGACGATGCGGTTATCGGCGAAGAAGTGATTATTGGCGCCGGCAGCTTGGTACCGCCGCGCAAAACCTTGGCTAGCGGTTATCTTTATATGGGTTCGCCCGTCAAAGCCGTGCGCGAGCTTACCGAAGACGAACGCCAACATCTACGCCGCTCGGCGATGCATTATATAGAAGTAGCGGATAACTACCGCCACCAACACTCTTAAACCTTCAACCCGCCTGCCGTCTTGATAATCAAACATGCCTGTCTGAAAATATTTTTCAGACAGGCATTGCGTTAGTGTATCCCTTTTCCAAACCGTTTCTATGATTTTAACGATAATATTTTAAAAACAAACAGATATACCAACTCAACCAATCAACTCAAGCAAAAATATACCCCTTATCTGAGATATGCCATGACTTCGCCCGTTTGCATGCCTGTCTGAAACCTTTTCCCGTCACCGCCATAGCAAAACTTTACCTCACAACTTCATTCAATTATTTATGTTTTTTTCGCAATATTACTCCGAAAATCCACCATTTCTCACCATCATATACCGAATATTACGCCGACAAACGATATTCGCCGCCTCTGCGCGCCGGCATGAATCTTGTCGCATATCAAACAAAAGAAACTTTACTACAATAAAACAGCATAAAAGAGTAAAATAGCCGCCAGAACATCGAAGCAATGTAGTTTTACAACTCAATCATAACCGACTGCCTGTATTCAGGCCGCCCTTATCTCAGATCATCCCGGAAGGAACCGCTATGACTACCCAACGCGATACCACCCGCATCCGCCACAATACCAAAATCGTCGCCACTCTTGGTCCGGCCAGCAATAATGTCGATTTGCTGCGCGACATGATTAATGTCGGCGGCCTCAATGTCGTCCGCTTCAACTTCAGCCACGGCACACCGGAGTTCCACCAGGAAAACGCCAAAATCGTGCGCGAGGCCGCGCGCCAAGCCAACCGCGAAGTGGCGATTATGGCCGACTTGCAGGGTCCGAAAATCCGCGTCAGCAAGCTGACAGACGGCAGCGTAGTAATCGCTGCCGGCGAAAAAGTATTATTTGATGCCGCGCTGGAAGGCGAAGGAAACCGCGATCGCATCGGCCTCGACTACCGCGAATTGCCGGGCGACGTCAAACCCGGCGACGTTTTACTATTGGACGACGGCCTGCTCACCGTAACCGTCGAAAAAGTCGAAGGCAGCGAAATCCACACCGTGGCCAACAACAGCCACATCTTAAAAAGTAATAAGGGTATCAACAAACAAGGCGGCGGCCTTTCCGCCGGTGCCTTTACCGAAAAAGATTTCCGCGACCTGAAAACCGCCGTCGGCATCGGTTGCGACTACTTGGCCATCAGCTTCGTAAAAAACGCCGAAGACATGAAAACCGCCCGCCGCTTGGTGGAAGAAGCCTGCACCGACGGTGTAAAACCCGGCTTGGTAGCCAAAATCGAACGCATCGAAGCGATTGAGAATCTGGATGAAATCATCGAAGCTTCCGACGGCATCATGGTTGCCCGCGGCGACTTGGCGGTCGAGGTCGGCAATGCCGCCGTACCCGCCCTGCAAAAACGCATGATCAAACGCGCCCGCGAAATGCGCCGTTTCAGCATCACTGCTACCCAAATGATGGAATCGATGATCACCAATCCCGTGCCCACCCGCGCCGAAGTAAGCGATGTGGCCAATGCTGTCTTGGACGGTACCGATGCGGTGATGTGCTCTGCCGAAACCGCCGTCGGAGCCTATCCGTTTGAAACCGTACGCTACATGGCACAAGTGTGCGCCGCCGCCGAAAAAGAGCAGGACTCACTGATCGGCGTTGCAGCCAGCGCAGAGCCCGTTCACCGCATTGATTACGCGATTGCCACCGGTGCGGTATATGTTGCCCGCCAAGTAGAAGCCAAAGCGATTGTTGCGCTCACCGAAACCGGCACCACCGCCTTCCAAATCAGCCGTTCCAGCATCCAGCTGCCGATTTACGCACTCACCCCCAGCGTGGCTGCCCAACGCCGCATGGCGATGTACCGCGGCGTCCGCCCGCTGCGCTTGGAAACCAGCAAAGAACACGAAACCGCTCTGGATGAAGTGGAAGAGTTGCTCAAAGAGCGCCAAGTGCTCGCTTCAGGCGATCTGTATCTGATTACCAGCGGCCAGCGCATGCGCGAAATCGGAGCTACCAACACCATTCAGGTGATGAAAATCAAATAATCGGTGATTGGTAACGAAGGAAAAAGCAAACCGTACGGTCTGCTTTTTTCATATGTACCATGCCAGAAACCTTTGCAAAAGACTTTTTAATCCTGAATTTATTGATATCTCATCATACTCGGGCTTGACCCGAGTATCTGCTTTTTCTTTCAAAGCAAAAAGATGCTCGGGTCAAGCCCGAGCATGACGCAAGTGTTTTTAGGTATCGAAAAGAATTTTGCAAAGGTCTCTGCATGTCTGAAAAATCGTACCAGCCCTTAAGTACCCCACTTTTGCGCTTCTGCTCCCAACCATGCCAAAGTCTGCGGCAGCGGGCTCATCGGGAAAAGGTGCAGATGCACCTCACCTAAGTTATCCGTTCCGAGCGCTTCGAGTAATACTTGCACAAAGCGGCTGGGATCAACTTTATCGGCATCATGTTTTGCCGTCCAACCGTACCGCACCAAGGCATCGACATCGGCTTCTACCCGGCACAAACGGCAAAAGCGCAGCATCGATTCGACATCGGTCGGGCTGGGGATGCCGATGCGTACCGGCACGTGTATGCCTTGTTCGCGCAACCGGCGCATCCAACCGACTACCGCCAGCGGGTTCAGGCAGATTTGGGTGGTAATGTCGGTGGCAAAACCCCGCTCTTCCAGCGCCCGCATTTTGCCAAGCAAATGACCGTCCAACTGATCTTGCGCAATCACCGGATGCCCTTCCGGATAAGCGGGCAGCCCGACGGCATCCAGCGGCAAACCGTCCAGATGGCCGGCCTCAATCAAGGCCAACGCACCTTCGAACGGCCCGACAGGCTCCAACGGATCACCGCCCACCAGAAAAATCCGCCGCAAGCCTCGCCTTACGACGATTTCATGCAAAAATTGATCGAGTTCGCCTGCCGATTTAACCCGGCGCGCCGATACGATCGGACGCGGAGTCAGGCCGGCCGATCGCAATTCGTCAACAGCTTGAAGCCTGTCTGAAAGCGCATCCGCGCCGATGTAAGCAATATTCACCACCGCATCTTGCGAAATATCCTCGGCAACCGCCGTAAAGCGCGGCACACCGCGCGACGTAGTCTCCAATGATATTGCTTGAAAAAATGAATTTTTATGTAGCATACTTCTCTAAACCCCTGAAAATGATTGTCGGACATCCAAAGTTCGTCAATACTCACTGCAGTTTAGGGGATATTCCAGCACTTGCAAAGCAATTAAGATGCAACATCGCCCCTCCCGCAAACCACGCTCCAGCCGCCGGAAACCACCATGCCCGCACCCACCTTTGCCCTGCTCAACGAAACCGCCTTGATCTGCACCCTTCCGCCGCCCGCCTCGCTGGAAAAACAGCGCAAGCTGTGGGCTTTTGCCGATGTTGTGCGCGAGTGGCCGGGCGTTAGCGAAGCGGTGGTGGGCATGAATAATCTGACCGTATTCACCGGTTATGAAACCGATTTGGACGAACTGGCCGGCAAAATGAAGCGCTGGTGGCCGCGCATCCGCCCGGGCGCACACCAAGGCCGTTTGCAGGAAATCGCCGTGGTGTACGGCGGCGATTTCGGCGAAGACTTGGCCGAAGTGGCCGCCTTTCACCGCCGCACACCCGCCGAAATCGTCAAACAACATACCGCACCGCTCTATACCGTGTTCATGATGGGTTTCCAGCCCGGCTTTCCCTATCTCGGCGGCCTGCCCGATTCGCTGCACACACCGCGCCGCGCCGTACCGCGTACCCAAGTACCCGCCGGTTCGGTCGGCATCGGCGGCAGCCAAACCGGCGTTTACCCGTTTGCCTCGCCCGGCGGCTGGCAGATTATTGGCCGCACCGAAGCTGCCCTGTTTCAGACAGGCATTTCGCCGCCCACGCTATTATCCGCCGGTGATACCGTCCGGTTTGTCGCCGAAAGGATTATCCTATGATGACCGTCAACGAAATCCGTGCGCCTGTCCATATTCAGGATAGCGGCCGCTACGGCTACCGCCATCTGGGCATCGGCCACGCCGGCGCGATGGATGTACTCGCCCTGAAGGCCGGCAACTTACTGCTGGGCAACGACGAACACGCCGCCGCGCTGGAAATCGCACTCGGCAGCCTGAGCGTTTCCTTTTCGCGCGACACCGTTTTCTGCCTCACCGGCGCGTTTTACCAAGCTTTTTTAGACGGGCTGCCGGTACATTCCTACTGGCGCTACAGCGCCCGCCGCGGCCAGACCTTGCGGCTTGTCCGCGCCGTACAGGGCATGTACGGCTATTTGTGCGTATCCGGCGGCTTTGACGTAGCCGAAATACTCGGTTCGCGCAGCACCGATTTGAAAGCCGCGTTCGGCGGCTTTCAAGGACGCAGCCTGCAAGCCGGCGACCGGCTCCGCTTGCTGGACGGTAAAACACAAGCCAAACGCATCGGCATCGCTCCGCCCGCGCGGCCGCCGCGCATCCGCCTGCTGCCCGCCGCCGAATACACCGCCTTCAGCGAAGCGGCGCATAGTGGGCTGGTTGAAAACGGCTGGCTCTTGCGCAGCGACAGCAACCGAATGGGCTACCGCTTCGACGGCGCCGAACTACCTTTACAACAGCCGCTGGAAATGCTGTCGCACGCCGTGTGCGCCGGCACCGTACAAGTACCGCCGGGCGGGCAGCCGATTATCCTGATGGCCGATGCGCAAACCACCGGCGGTTATCCGAAAATCGCCTGTGTCGCCGCCGCCGATCTGGGCCATCTGGCGCAAACCCGTTTCGGCAGTACGGTTTATTTCGAAACCGTTTCCGTGGCCGAAGCCAGGCGGCTGCAACAGAGAAACCAGATTTATTTAAACCAAATCAGAAGGATAGTTGAAGATGCAGATTGATTTGAATGCCGATTTAGCAGAAGGCTGCGGGTTGGACGAAGCCCTGATGCAGCGGGTGTCGTCCGCCAACATCTGCTGCGGCCTGCACGCCGGCAACGCCGCCGAAATGGCCGCCGCCCTGCGTTGGGCCAAGCAATACGGCGTGCGCATCGGCGCCCATCCGGGCTATCCCGACCGCGAAAACTTCGGCCGCCGCGCTCTAAGCCTGTCTGAAAACGATTTGCGCGCCTATTTGCGCTACCAACTCGGCGCGTTGCAAGCGATGGCCGAAGCCGAAGGCTTGCGCATGCACTATGTAAAGCCGCACGGCGCGCTCTACAACCAAGCGGCGCAAGATGCCGATCTGGCCCGAACCGTTGCCGAAACGGTTAAACAGTTCGACCCCTGTCTGAAACTGATGGCGCTCTCCGGCAGCCTGCTGCTAAAAGCCGGCCGTGCCGCCGGCCTAGGAGTTATCTCCGAAGTCTTCGCCGACCGCCGCTACCTGCCCGACGGCTCGCTGGTGCCGCGCAGCCGCCCCGATGCACAAGTGGAAAGCGATGAAGAATCGGTTGCCCAGGTCTTGCAAATGGTAACCGAAGGCAGCGTTACCTCCGTAGACGGCAGCCGCGTTGCGGTACAGGCCGACAGCATCTGCCTGCACGGCGACGGCGAACACGCGCTGACGTTTGCCGATACCATCCGCCGCGCGCTGGCGCAAGCCGGCATCACGGTGGCCGCAGGCGAGCCGGTTTGAAAGGGGCGCTTTTGTTTCTTATTTAATTTACCAACCGCAAAAACCTTTTCAGACAGGCATACCGTGCCGATAAACAAGCTATCTATGCCTGTCTGAAAAAATACCACCGCAGTTAAACCGCTTGCTTCGTAACCGTTCCGTCATACTCGGGCTTGATCCGAGTATCTTAAGTATTGCTGAAATTCAAGATATTCGGCGCAAGCTTAAGTTTGGCACCCAACTTTTTAAGTTGATTAACGATAACAAAAACAAAGGAGAATTCCATGTCTGCACCCAACCGCCGCAATGTTTTGCTCGGCGCAGCCTTCCTGATGGCCACATCCGCCATCGGCCCGGGCTTTCTCACCCAAACCGCCACCTTTACCGAAAGCCTGCTGGCCAGCTTCGGCTTCGTGATATTGGTGTCCATCTTGCTGGACATCGGCGCGCAGCTCAATATCTGGCGCATCATCGCCGTTTCCGAAAAGCGTGCGCAAGACATTGCCAACCGCGTGCTGCCCGGCGCCGGTTATCTGCTGGCGTTTTTAATCGTTATCGGCGGTTTGGCTTTCAATATCGGCAACGTCGGCGGCGCCGGCCTCGGCCTCAATCTGCTGATGGGCATCACGCCGGAAACCGGCGCGTTACTCTCGGGAGCCGTTGCCATCGGCATTTTCCTGTTTAAGGAGGCCGGCCGGGCGATGGATAAGTTCGCCCAGCTCATGGGTTTCGTGATGATTGCCTTAACCGTTTACGTCGCCTTCAAAGCCAGCCCGCCGCTGGGCGAAGCCGTGGCGCGCACTTTCGTACCGGAAAAGCTGGACGCCATGGCCATCGTGACCTTGGTAGGCGGTACGGTCGGCGGCTACATTACCTTCGCCGGCGCCCACCGTCTGCTCGATGCCGGCATCAAAGGCGAGCAAGCGCTGCCGGAGGTGAGCCGCAGTTCGATTACCGCCATTCTGGTCGCCTCGGTGATGCGGATGGTGTTGTTTTTGGCGGTATTGGGCGTGGTGTCGCAAGGGGTGGCGCTTGACCCGAAAAACCCGGCGTCTACTCCTTTCCAACACGTTGCCGGCAACGTCGGCCTGCTGCTGTTCGGCATCGTGATTTGGGCGGCTTCGATTACTTCGGTAATCGGCGCGGCTTACACTTCGGTATCGTTTATCGCCGGTTTCCATCCGGCCATCGAACGCCACCGTAACAAGGTGATTATCGCCTTCATCGTTATCTCCACCCTGATACTGGCCACCATCGGCCGGCCGGCGCAAGTGTTGGTGTTGGTCGGCACGCTCAACGGCCTGATCCTGCCGGTTTCGCTCGGCCTGATCCTGTTGGCCGCCTACCGTTCCGACATCGTCGGCAACTACCGCCATCCGGTGTGGATGACGGTTTGCGGCGCGCTGGTGGTGATCGCCATGGCGGTGTTGAGCGGCATCACATTAGTGAAATACATCGGCACGCTGATGGGGTAAAATAAGCCCTTAATTACTTTTAAACAGCAAAACCGATGGCCGCTCCCGATTCCGCCGCTTTCCTGCGCCAATTGCCGCCGTTGCACAGCCCGCTGTGGCTGGCCGGCGGCAATCTGCAAACCCTATATGCCAAGCTGCTGCAAAGCCCGCCGCCGGCTTACCGGCGCGAACTGCTGCCCGATAGCAGCGGCCACGAACGGGCGG
Source organism: Neisseria sp. (assembly GCF_030523955.1). Lineage (GTDB taxonomy): Bacteria > Pseudomonadota > Gammaproteobacteria > Burkholderiales > Neisseriaceae > Neisseria. Next base: position 4,383 of record NZ_JAUNHL010000022.1, on the reverse strand, counting down.
CTTACGATTTTATCGACGCCGATGATGCCGATGCGCCGTTAGTCGTGTTGTTTCACGGGCTAGAGGGCGGCAGCGGCAGCCATTATGCGGTGGCACTGATGCAAGAAGTGGCGGCGCGCGGCTGGCACGGCGTGGTCGCCCATTTCCGCAGCTGCGGCGGCGTACCCGCGCAAAAAATGTACCACAGCGGTGATACGCCCGAAGTCGCGCACATGCTCTCGCTGCTCGCCGGCCGTTACCGGCGGATTTATGCGGTCGGCGTTTCGCTGGGCGGCAACGTATTGGCCAAATATCTGGGCGAACAAGGCCGCTTGCGGCAAAGCACGCCTCTGCACGCCGCCGCCGCCGTTTCCGCCCCGCTTGATTTGCCGGCCGCAGGCCGCACGCTGGAGCACGGCCTGCCGCGCCTGCTTTATACCCGCTACTTCCTCAGCACCCTAATGCCCAAAGTCCCGCATCAACCCGGCCTGCACATCCGCTCGCTGGCCGATTTCGACAACGCCTACACCGCGCCCTTAAACGGTTTTGCCGATAAAGACGATTATTACCAACGCGCCGCCGCCAAACCTTGGCTGCCCGACATCGCCACGCCCACCCTGCTGTTGAACGCGCAAAACGATCCCTTCCTGCCCGGCCGCTTTCTGCCGCAGGAGCACGAAGTGTCCGATTCGGTTTACCTGCTGCAACCGGCAAACGGCGGCCATGTCGGCTTCGTATCCGGCCATGGCCGAGGCCACCTGCGCTGGATGCCGCTGGCCGTTTTATCGTTTTTCGATTGGCAGCAAAAGCGCTGATTGTGCCGGTTTACCCGCGTTTTCAAACACAAGCAGCCGTTTTTCCGTTAAGATTGCAGGCATTTAAATATGGGTAGCTGCTGAAATTTAAGCACAACGCCCAGCGGAAAGCCACGGACAGTACGCAGAAATAAAGTTATTTCACTATATTTTTCAGACAGGCATTTGCCTGCCATGCTTCATCTATCAGAGAACACCATGACCGACATCCTCGAACGCATTCTGGCCACCAAAGCCGAAGAAGTAGCCGCCGCCAAAGGCGCCGTCTCCTTGGAAGAAATCCAACGCCGCGCCCAAGCCGCCGCACCGGTGCGCGACTTTACCGGCGCCATCCGCGCCAAACACGCCGCCGGATTGCCCGCCATTATTGCCGAAATCAAAAAAGCCAGCCCCAGCAAAGGGCTGATCCGCCCTGATTTCCAACCCGCCGCCCACGCCGCTGATTACGAACGCGGCGGCGCGGCCTGTTTATCGGTACTCACCGACGAGCAATATTTCCAAGGCTCGCCCGAATACCTGCAACAAGCACGCGCCGCAGTATCGCTGCCGGTATTGCGCAAAGACTTCATCATCGACGACTACCAAATTTATCAGGCACGCGCTTGGGGCGCCGACGCGATTTTGCTGATCGCCGCCGCGCTGGAAGCCGAACAGTTGGAACGCTTCGAAAGCCTTGCCCATCAATTGGGCATGGCGGTTTTGCTGGAATTGCACGACCAGAACGAGCTGGCCAAATGCACCAATCTTGCCACCCCGCTTTGCGGCGTCAACAACCGCAACCTGCGTACTTTTGAAGTCAACCTCAACCAAACCCTTGAGTTGCTGCCCTACTTGGCAGGCAAAATCGCCATTGCCGAGAGCGGCATCCGCAACAAAGCCGATATAGACTTCATGCGCAGCCACGGCGTACATACTTTCCTGATCGGCGAAACCTTTATGCGCGCCGATGACATCGCCGCCGAAGTCGGCCAATTGTTTTAAGACTTCGCTCTATATGCCTGTCTGAAAAACCATTACCGTTTGTTCAGACAGGCATTCCTAAAAATAAGCCTGCAATCGCAGCGGATTGATTTTTCAGACAAGCATTCCTACCTACTGATTAACCGGGCCGCCGATAAGCAGCGCATCAACAGAGAGTAAAAAATCCATGAAACAGCTTTTGTTTACCGCCCTCACCCTTGCCCTCCTAACCGCCTGCGGCGGACAGAATGCATCGGAACCTGCCGCCGGCCAAGCCTCCGGTGCCGCTTCTGCTTCCGCCGCTTCCGAAGCTTGGATTACCTCCACCCAATCCAACGAAGCACCCGCCGCATCCGAACCCGCACCTCCGGCTCCCGCCTCCCTTCCCGCCACCGTTGAAACCCCTGCCGTACCGGCTGCGCAAGCCGCTTCGGCAACGGCAGGCAGCGGCGGCAAACTGGCAGCCGAATGCGAAGCCTTCATCAACCGCATGAGCGCCTGTTACGACAAATTGCCGCCGGATACCGCCGAGCCGATGAAAGCCACCTTGCAAGAAACCCGCAACGCCCTCAGCGAAGCGGCGGCAGACGGCGCGGCATGCAAAACGATGAGCCAAGAGTTCGACACCACCGCAGCCACTTTGCAATGCGAATAAACCGTTAACCTCTATTTGCTCCGCCTCTCAACATCCCGGCGGAGCCGTTATTTTAAGGACACACACATGGCCGTTATCCTCAAAACACCCGAAGAAATCGAAAAAATGCGCGAGCTCGGCCGCTTGGCCGCCGAAGCCTTGGATTACATCGGGTCATTCGTCAAACCCGGCGTGACCACCAACGAAATCGACCGTTTGATCCATGATTACCACATCAACGTACAAGGCGGCTATCCCGCGCCCTTAAATTACGGCAACCCGCCCTATCCAAAGTCCTGCTGTACCTCGGTCAACCACGTCATCTGTCACGGCATTCCCGACGACAAGCCCCTGAAAAACGGCGACATCCTCAATATCGACGTCACCATTAAAAAAGACGGCTTCCACGGCGATTCCAGCCGCATGTTCGCGGTGGGCAACATCAGCCCGCAAGCGCAACGCCTGATCGACGTTACCCACGCCAGCATGATGGCCGGCATCGAGGCCGTAAAACCCGGCGCCACACTGGGCGACATCGGCCACGCCTGCCAGCAGGTAGCCGAAAATGCCGGCTATTCCGTGGTACAGGAATTCTGCGGCCACGGTATCGGAAGAGGCTTCCACGAAGAGCCGCAAGTGCTGCACTACGGCAAAAAAGGCCAAGGCATGGTACTCAAACCCGGTATGATTTTTACCGTTGAGCCGATGATCAACCAAGGCAAACGCCACCTGCGCATCCTCGCCGACGGCTGGACGGTGGTCACCAAAGACCGCTCACTCTCCGCCCAATGGGAACATGAAGTGTTGGTTACCGAAACCGGCTACGAAATTCTCACCGTCAGCCCGGCCACCGGCAAGCCTTAAGCTTGTGCATTTCCTACCATTTTCTATAGTGGCTTAAATTTAAGCCTCTATATAGCGGATTTAATTAACCTTCGATACAAGGCAGCAAGGCGCAGACAAGTACGGTAAGGCGCAGCCGAGCCTTCGCGAAAGTTAAGTCAATCCGCTATATCAACTCATCTCGGCGCACTCTGCCTTATCTGACAATTTCCAAATACACAGCTTTATTCAGTCGCAAAACAACAACAAAACAATTTTCCACTGTTTGCATAACCCCGCCCGACTATCTTGCAGTTCCCAAACCTGTTTCCGTGATGTTGAAGCCAAAATTTCCCGCTCTGCAACCGTCATTCCATTATCATTACCGCTCATCAAGGCAACATCTTTAACGGAGCTTGTTTGAGCTTAGAGTCTAACTCAATGATTTTTATATATGTTTCTTTTTGTACACATAATTTATTTTGACTATTACCCTGCATAATATTTTTTTATCAATTTCGTTTGAAATTGCAAAAGAAACACTTATACTGCACTTAGCAAGCAATCAGATAACAAACAATTCCCATACTGATTGTTTTGCGACAGGCATCCAAATAAAAGGAAATTTTGCATGGCAAATTTTGAAAAAATTGAAAACATCAGGGACATTCGTCGTAGCTTAGGTTTAAATCAAATGGAATTCTGGAGCAAACTGGGCGTAACCCAGTCCGGAGGTTCTCGTTACGAGTCGGGTCGCAATATGCCCAAACCCGTGCGCGAACTTTTGCGCATTGTCCATATTGAACGAGTGGACTTAAGCGCTATCAATGCCAACGACCTCGCTGTCGCTTCATTGTTGAAAGAGCGCGACCCTGAGCTGTACGAACAATTACTGTCCGACAGCCAACAAAAAAAATCAGCGTAATCCCATATCAACGTCCTCGTTTTTACTCAATACGTTTTATCGGCGGCCAAAAAACTTTCTATCGGTTTTGAGGCCGCTTTCTTCATTCGCACAACCATGCCTGTCTGAAAACAAACGCTTTTTGCGTTATAATCTGACGATTTAATATCTTGAAACGCGCATCTGCGAACCGATACCATGCTAAACAAATACCACCCCGCCGAAATCGAAGCCAAACATTACCGCAACTGGGAAGCGAAGGGCTATTT
>NZ_JAUNHL010000089.1 GCF_030523955.1 Neisseria sp. | reverse complement strand
AACTCGAAAAACCCGGCCGCGACCCGCGCGGCGAGTTTCAGACGGCCACCTTTGCCGAAGGCATCAACGAAATTACCGATTTGCAAACCGGCATGATTTTGGAAGGCGTGGTAAGCAACGTCGCTAACTTCGGCGCGTTTGTCGATATCGGCGTACACCAAGACGGCTTGGTACACATCTCCGCTCTGTCGAACAAATTCGTGCAAGACCCGCGCGAAGTGGTCAAAGCCGGCGACGTGGTGAAAGTGAAAGTGCTGGAAGTCGACGCCGCGCGCAAGCGCATCGCCTTAACCATGCGTTTGGACGACGAACCCGGCACGCAGGCCAAACGCAGCGACCGGCCGTCTGAAAACAACCGCAGAGGCGATAGCCGCAGCGCCAAACCGCAACGGCAGGAAAAAGCGCCTACCAATTCGGCGATGGCGGATGCGTTTGCGAAGTTGAAGCGGTAAGCTATTAAAAAGGCTACCTGAAACAGTGGATAACGGTATTTTCATATCCGCTGTTTCAGTATTTTTAAGTAGGACAAGCCAAATAAATGGATTTAAGGTTTAACAAAGATTTAATTGAAGGCTATCACAGCCCCAGACAAATCATCAGAAGGTTGTCGGAAGATTGGCTGGAACGAAATATTTATTGCCCAAGTTGTGGCCGACATTCGATAAGTGCTTTTGGAAATAATACCAAAGTAGGTGATTTCTTTTGCCCTGATTGTGATGAACAGTTTGAACTAAAAAGTAAAAGTGGACTTTCCAACGGTAAAAAAGTGCCTGATGGCGCTTATGAAAGCATGATAGCGCGGATTCAGGCAGAAGATAATCCGACTTTCTTTTTCTTGGCGTACAGAAAAGCTGATTATTCCGTGCAGCAGCTTGTACTTGTTCCCAAGCATTTCATCACCACAAAGATGATTGTCCCCCGCCATAAAGCATTAAAAGGCAGAAACAACTATCTGATGTGCGATATGGATATCAGCACTTTACCGGAAAGCGGCAAAATTTTACTGATAGATAAAGCTCAAATGATTGAGCCTGAAACAGTCTGCCATCAATGGAAAAAACATTTATTTTTGCGCCAACAACAAAGTAAAAGCAAAGGATGGTTGTTGGCTATGATGAAATGCATTGACAAATTGCCCGAGCAATTTGATGTGCAACAAGTGTATGCATTTGAACAGGCGTTATCGGTTCAGTTTCCAGAGAACAAACACATTAAAGATAAAATCCGCCAACAGTTGCAAATTCTGCGTAACCAAAATGTGATTGAGTTCTTGGGTAGAGGGAAATACAGGAAAATAAAATCATGAAAATATTCAAAATCGTAGTAAAAGAGGAGACAGAGCTATTGCGTTTTATAGTAGATTTAAAATAAAACTCCGAGATTGGAACGCGGACGTCCCCGTCCGCAAAATATCTAGAATCATACATAAAAAGCGGACGAAAACGTCCGCGCTCCACCGGACATTTTATTTGAATCGACTATACAAGCAAGCCCGCAGCAGAAATTTATGACCAGGCTTCCAAACAGTCAGCAATTCCAGCTGTGCCAATGAAGGCTATTTGGTGACCACTGCCATTATGGGGGAACGCACCGAGGAAGAGTTGCGGATTTTGTCGGCATTGCACGGTATCGGTGTGATGGTGCTGAATACCGATGATTTATCTGAAAGTGAAATTTTATTGCCCGCCAAGCGTAAAACAGACACCGATTGGCAATCGGTTAACCGTATCGTGAAACAAAATAAGGATTTTGAAACCTTTATCGAATATGTGGCGATTTATTACCAATCGGGAAAAATCGTTGAGAAAAATTGGAACAGATATTAAAAGCAGATGTATAGTGGCTTAAATTCAGAATAGGATAAGGCGCCGAGCCGCAGACAGTACCGATACGATAGTACGACAAGGCGAGGCAACGCTGTACTATTCTGAATTTAAGCTACTATAATTTAAATTTGCACGCATTAATCGATATGTGGAAAGATTGATTCAAACAACAAATGCCTGTCTGAAAATTTTTCAGACAGGCATTTGGTTTGGCGTAAGCCGTTTGATTAGATCAGATTCAAGTCGCTGACGCGATCAAACAGATGATCCGGTTTGCCGCCGTCTTCGTGCAGTTGGATGCGCAGGCGCAGGTCGTTGGCGGAGTCGGCTTGGCGCAGGGCTTCGTCATAGCTGATGATGCCGCGCAGATAGAGGTTGAACAGGTTTTGGTCGAAGGTTTGCATGCCTTCGTCTACCGAGCGCTGCATCAATTCTTTAATACCCATTAGGTCGCCTTTGAAAATCAAATCCTGAATGGCGGGGGTGTTGATCAACAGGTCGACGATGGCGGTGCGGCCGCTGTTGTCGCGTTTGACTACCAAGCGTTGGCCGATGATGCCGGTGAGGTTCATGGCAATGTCCATCAATACTTGCTTGTGACGCTCTTCGGGGTAGAGGTTCATAATGCGTTCGATGGCTTGGTTGGCGCTGGTGGCGTGGATGGTGAATACGCACAGGTGGCCGGTTTGCGCCAGTTGCAGGGCGTATTCCATACTTTCCTGCGAGCGTACCTCGCCGATACACACCACGTCGGGCGCTTGGCGCATGGCGTTTTGCACGGCCAATTCCCAGCTTTCGGTATCGATGCCGATTTCGCGTTGGGTGATGATGCACTTTTTCGGGCGGTGCAGGTATTCGATCGGGTCTTCGATGGTGATGATGTGGCCGGGCAGGTTGTGGTTGCGGTAGTTCAGCATCGCGGCCATCGAGGTGGATTTACCCGAGCCGGTGGCGCCGGCCAGAATCAGCATGCCGCGCGATTTCATGATCAGTTGGTTGAGCACGAGCGGGAGGCTTAAGTCTTCGACGGTAGGAACTTCCGAGTTGATGCGGCGCAACACTAGGCCGACGCGGCCTTGTTCGTGATAGGCGTTGACACGGTAGCGGGTATCGCTGCGCGACTGCACGGAGTAATTGAGTTCCAGCTTGGCTTTGAATTCGGCTTTCTGGTCGTCGTTCATGGTGGAGTCGGCGATTTCCTGCGTATCGGCGGCGGTCAGCATCGGCATGGAAACCGGTGTCAGTTTGCTGTTGATTTTCATGGCCGGGGCGAAACCGGCGCTGATGAAGATATCGGATGCGCCGCGGTCTTCTGCATCGAAACACATGCGGTCGAGAATCGGATGTAGATGTACGCCTATTTGAGCGGGTGTCGGTTTGGGTGGTTTGGTAGGTGAGTGGGCAGGCGGGGTGGCAGGCGGGGTGGCAGCAGCTGTAGCGTGGAAACCGTTTTGCTTTTCTGAATAGGCGCTGACCATGTCGTTGAGCAGGTCATGCAGCTGTTGATTCGGGTCTGTCATGATGTTTTCTCGCAATGTTATCGGGTACGGTTAGACCAGCATATCAGCGTTTTGCGCCTTGCTGCGTGCGACTTCTTGGGAAATCATGCCTTGGCGGATAAGGGCTTGCAGCGCTTGGTCGAGCGTTTGCATGCCGTGCGTCTGGCCGGTTTGCAGGGCGGAGCCGATCTGGGCAATTTTATTTTCGCGGATCAGGTTGCGCACGGCGGGGGTGGCGATCATGATTTCGTGTGCGGCGACGCGGCCGTTGCCGTCTTTGGTTTTCAGCAGGGTTTGCGAAATGACGGCGCGCAATGATTCGGAGAGCATGGAACGTACCATTTCTTTTTCGCCGGCAGGGAATACGTCGACGATACGGTCGACGGTTTTGGCGGCGCCGGTGGTGTGCAGGGTGCCGAATACCAAGTGGCCGGTTTCAGCGGCGGTAAGCGCCAGGCCGATGGTTTCCGGATCGCGCATCTCGCCCACCAGAATCACGTCCGGGTCTTCACGCAGCGCGGATTTCAGGGCGTTGGCAAAGCTGTGGGTGTGTTCGTGCAACTCACGCTGGTTAATCAGTGCTTTTTTGCTCTCGTGTACAAACTCGATCGGGTCTTCGATGGTGAGGATGTGCGCGGGTTGGGTTTCGTTGATGTAGTTGATCATGGCCGCCAGCGTGGTGGATTTGCCGGAACCGGTCGGGCCGGTTACCAATACCAAGCCGCGCGGGGTATCGGCGATTTTTTGGAAAATACGCGGTGCTTTGAGGTCTTCCAGCGTGAGCACGGTGCTGGGAATGGTACGGAATACGGCTGCCGGACCGCGGTTGGACATAAAGGCGTTCACACGGAAGCGGGCGACGTTGGGCAGTTCGAACGAGAAGTCGGTTTCGAGGTTTTGCTGGTAGTTTTTGCGCTGTAAGTCGTTCATCACGGCGGTGATCATGTGGCCGACTTCTTCGGAGGACATTTCGGGCAGGTTGATGCGGCGGATATCGCCGTGTACACGGATCATCGGGGGCAGGCCGGCTGAGAGGTGTAAGTCGGAAGCTTTGTTTTTTACGCCAAAGGCGAGTAAGTCGGTAATTTGCATAATGTGTCCTTATTTTATTAAGATAATGTTTTATTTCCTGCTGATGCATCGGCGGCAAGATAAATTTGCCGGGTGTTTGGGTACTTCGGTATTGCTGAAATAAAATCTTATCTATTCTAAATAATCGGCGCGGGTTCTTCCATGCAAATTTTATGTTTGCGGTAAAAACGGCTGATTTGGAGGGAAAAGCATGACGATGCTGCAACACAATTACCAATCGGTATGCGCGCAACTGGCGGATGCGGAGCAACGGGCAGGGCGCCCAGCAGGCAGTGTGCGGTTGGTGGCGGTGAGTAAAACCTTTCCGGCCGCCGATATCCGCGAAGTTTATATGGCCGGCCAGCGTGATTTCGGTGAGAACTATATTCAGGAGTGGTTTTCTAAAACGGAGGAGTTGGCGGATTTGCCGGATATCGTTTGGCATGTGATCGGGCAGGTGCAGTCGAATAAAACGCGGATAGTGGCCCAACGGGCGCATTGGGTACATACGGTTGATAAATTGAAAACCGCACAACGGTTGAGTGCGCAAAGGCCGCCTGAAATGCCGCCTTTGCAGGTGTGTATCGAGGTCAATATTGCCGGTGAGGTAAATAAGCATGGTGTACCGCCCGAAGAAGCGGTTGCGCTGGCCTGTGAGGTGGCTAAATTGCCTAACTTAACCGTGCGCGGCCTGATGTGTGTGGCCGAAGCGGCGGCGGATGAAGAGGAATTACGTCGGCAGTTCGAGCGGATGCAGGCCTTGTTGGACGAATTGCAGGCGGCAGGCGTGGCGGCGGATGTGTTGTCGATGGGTATGTCGGCTGATATGCCCTTGGCGGTGGCTTGCGGTGCCACGCATGTTCGTATCGGCAGCGCGATTTTCGGCAGGCGCGATTATGGTTGATTACGGTTTATGCCTGTCTGAAAAAGTTTTCAGACAGGCATAGATGGGCAAAATATGTTTGCTTCGCAATCGGCCTAAATTTAGCAATCCGATTAAATTAATCAAAGAAATGGAAGGGGCAGGGAAATATGAATATCTATTTTTTAGGCGGCGGCAATATGGCGGAGGCCATCGCGGGCGGACTGGTGAAACAAGGAGGCTACCGTATCCACATTGCCAACCGAGGTGCTGAAAAACGCGAACGCTTGGCGCGGGAGTTGGGCGTGCAGGTGTCGGAAAAACTGCCTGCGCTCAATGCGGAAGATGTACTGGTGTTGGCTGTGAAACCGCAGGATATGAAAGCCGCTTGCGAAAACGTCGCAACCAACGGCGCACTGGTGTTGTCGGTGGCGGCCGGTTTGAGTGTGGATACTTTAAGCCGTTATCTGGGCGGTACGCGCCGTATCGTACGGGTGATGCCGAATACGCCTTCGAAGATCGGTTTGGGCGTCAGCGGTATGTATGCCGCAGAAGGCCTGTCTGAATCGGATAAGCAAATCGCCGAAGTGCTGATGCAGTCTGCCGGTATGGTAGTTTGGCTGGCTAAAGAAGAAGAAATGCATTCGATTACCGGCATCAGCGGCAGCGGTTCGGCCTATGTGTTTTACTTAATGAGCGCTTTGGAAAAAGCGGCCAAGCAACAAGGTTTTAGCGACGAGCAGGCCAAGCAGCTAAGTCTGGCAACTTTTAAAGGCGCGGTGGCCCTGGCCGAACAGAGCGGTGAAGCTTTTGCCGTATTGCAACAAAATGTGACCTCCAAAGGCGGCACCACCGCCGAAGCCATTAGGGTGTTTGACGAGAAAGATATTCCGGAATCAATTGCCGAAGGCGTGGCAGCTTGCGTGGCACGCTCAAAAGAAATCGGCAAAATGTTGGAATCTCAATAATTTTCAAGAAAGGCCTGTCTGAATAAAGATGTTTGCCAAAGTCATTATCCTGATTGCCGATGTATGGGCGATTGTTTGCATATTGCGTATGCTGTTGCAGCGAGGAGGCTTATCGGCCGATCAGCCGGCAATGAGGTTTTGTAAGCAGCTAACCGACCCTTTAATTATCCCGCTAGGGAGACTCAGCCGTAAAAAAGGAAGTTGGGATTTCAGTTGCTTATTGGCCGCTTTCGTGGTGTATTATCTGGTATTTCTTACCTTGATATTTATGGCTTTGCCATCAATCGGCGCCGCTAAGGCTATTTTTGGAGCCAGCCTGTTCGGTTTGGTAGGTCTCAGTAAAGCTATCGGTTATGCTTTGTTGCTCGGATTGGTTACCCGCATGGTGTTGAGTATAACCAAACCTTATGCGCCTATTATGGATGCTTTGCGAATTATCTTTGAACCTTTATCCAAGCCGTTTGTCTTTCTGAGAATAGGAAGATACGATTTCTCGGGTAGTATTGTTGCTATTATGTTGTGGCTGTGGCTCACCGTATTGGTACCACAGCTGATGTCGCAGCTTAATATGTGGATGTTGCAATAAGTTGCCATATGCCACGCTGGGGTAAAGAATAGTTTGTAACAGTAAAACTTCTGCGATAAATTGGGAGGTTTGGAAATACATGCTACCATGCGTCGCTCAATTGCAGAAAAACGGTTTTACGACAGGCAGTATTGTGTAAAATCAATAACCTTTTTTATCAACACGTAAGAATAAGCCTGAAAGGTCAAATAACAGAGGTTTATATGGCGAAACTAACAGAACAAGATATCCTTGATTGGAATGGTCCCGAAGAGGATTACATGAATGAAGACCATCTGGCCTTCTTTCGAGAGTTGTTGGTCAAACTGCAGGATGAGTTGATTGAGAAAGCCAACGTCACCACCGATCACCTTCAGCAACATGAGTCCGCTCCCGATCCTGCGGACCGTGCCACCCAAGAAGAAGAATACGCTCTCGAATTGCGGACCCGTGATCGCGAGCGCAAACTAATGAGTAAAATACAGTCTTCCATTCGGGCGATTGATGAAGGTGAATACGGTTATTGTAAAGATACCGGCGAACCTATCGGCTTAAAGCGTTTGCTGGCTAGGCCGACTGCTACATTATCAGTAGAAGCACAGGAGCGACGCGAGCAACTGAAAAAACAATTCGCAGATTAATTTTTGGGTGTTAATAAAAGATTAACTTGAATGCTGATTGTGAGATGCCTGTCTGAAAATTTTCAGACAGGCATTTTAATTGTTTGGTTTGCGGTTTGTGGTTTGGTTGGGGTTTGGGGTGATAAAAATATCCAGCTAAAACAGAGGGTAGAGGGATGGCGTTAAAAAAAAGAGGAGGGGGTTGTTGACAGGGTTGGTGGGAGGTGTGTATAGTTCGGTTTCTTCGCTGCTGA
>NZ_JAUNHL010000088.1 GCF_030523955.1 Neisseria sp. | reverse complement strand
GGTAAGGGGGGGGGAGTAAAGTTTGGAATTCTTATTTTAACTCACTATAAAATAAAACTCCGAGATTGGAGCGCGGACGTCCTCGTCCGCAAAATATCCAGAATCATACATAAAAAGCGGACGAAAACGTCCACGCTATATCGGACATTTTATTTGAATCGACTATAATTAAATCCGCTATAGATAGATGCCTGTCTGAAAACGCTGAATACGGTTTCAGACAGGCATCATATGCAGAGGATTGATAAAAATAGGCTTTTGTAACGACCCCATTTGCGGCGCATTTGTGCACTGTTTGTTCGCTGCGCTGCTGCGCTTTGAATTGCATCTGGGGGTGCAAAGGCTTCAAAAGAATTTTTTTAGTCAGGGTTGTATCTGTGGTCGGTGCTTGAGGGGCGGAAAGCTTGGAAAAATAGCTCACTGGTTTTTGCAATCAAAACTTAAAGGAAAACAGATGAATATTTATGTGGCACAGCCATCTATGCCGAAATTGGATGAGTTTATGGAGGAAATACGGTCGCTGTGGGAGAGTCGGACACTGACGTGACGAATATGGGGCCGCTATATACCAAATTACAGCAACAGCTGGTTGATTATCTTGAGGTTCCCAATCTTTCCTTGTTTGTTAATGGTCATATGGCGCTCGAATTGGCGATTGAGGCATTGGAACTAACCGGAGAAGTGATCACGACGCCCTATACCTTTGCCTCTACCACGCATGCCGTTATTCGCAAAGGATTAACCCCTGTGTTTTGCGATATCAAGCCGGATGATTACACCATGGATCCGGAAAAAATAGAGGCGCTGATTACAGATAAAACCTCAGCCATCATTCCGGTACACGTTTATGGCAATCTATGCGATGTAGAAGCGATAGAAGCGATTGCGGCAAAATACGGTTTGAAAGTGCTGTATGACAGTGCGCAGGCATTCGGTGTCCGCTATAAAGGGGTGGGAGTAGGCAATTTTGGCGATGCGGCTATGTTCAGTTTTCATGCCACTAAAGTGTTCCATTCGATCGAAGGCGGTGCGCTGGCTTTTTTGGATGCCTGTCTGGAACAAAAACTGCATCTTTTAAAAAACTTCGGCATTGCAGGGGAAGATCAGATTGAATGTGTCGGCATGAATGCCAAGCTTGACGAATTCCGTTCGGCGATGGGTATTTGCAATTTACGCCACATCAAGGATGAAATTCAGAAAAGAAAAGTGGTTTACGAACGTTATTGCGAGCATCTTGAGGGTGTTCTCGGTTTGCGGCTGAATGTGGTTCAGGAGCACGTAGAACCGAATTATGCTTATTTCCCCGTTTACATTGAATCTGATCTTTTCGGTTGCAGCCGGGATAAGTTGCACCGGCTTTTACGGCAGCACGGTATTTTCGTGCGCAAATATTTTTATCCGGCCACCAATCGTCTTTCCTGTTATCACCAAACATTAATGCACGGAAACACACCGGTTTCGGACAGTGTTTCCCACAGTATCCTGACCTTGCCCATGTATGCGGATTTGCCTTTGGAAGAAGTCGATCGTATTTGTGATATTGTATTGTCGGCAAAACGTGCTTTGTAGCGCAAGTGGATATGAAAAACGATTACTTGACACCGACGCAAGCCGAGCGCTGCCAAGTGGCCGCTGTGATGGCTAATGAGAGGCTGGTGGCCATTAATGTCGGCTTGGCACCCGTTGTGGCGAAAAATAGTTTGTATACGCGTTATGGAAAAAGGATACTGGATATTGTTTTTGCGCTTGTCGCACTCTTATTGACGCTACCGTTGAATCTGGTGATTGGCCTTATCACTTATTTTGATGTAGGCAGACCGATATTATTCAAACAGCAACGGACAGGTTTAAACGGCAAGCTGTTTTCCGTGGTTAAATTCCGCAATATGCGCGATGAGCGCAACGCAGCGGGCGAACTTTTGCCGCCGAACGAGCGGGTAACCCATTGGGGAAAATTCGTGCGCAAAACCTCAATGGACGAGTTGTTAAATCTTATCAATATATTGAAGGGCGAGATGTCGGTAATCGGACCGCGCCCGCTGTTACCGGAATATTTGCCCCGTTACCACCGCCGCCACCTGATGCGCCACAGTATGAGGCCGGGATTGGAGTGTCCGCCTAGGGAGCGGATGAAGCGGGCTTGGACATGGCAGGAACAGTTGGATAATGATGTGTGGTATGTCGAGCACGTCAGTTTTTGGGTGGACTGCAAAATGATGTGGCATCTTCTGCATTTTATGTTTCACGGCAATAGCGTTCGCGCCCGTTCGGAAGCTATGCGCGGTTTTTTTATGGGCTATTCGGAGGAGGGGATTGCCCTGGAGTGGAGCGATATTTCAAACGAATATATAGCAAAAGCATTGGATAAAAACCCGTGTCGACTCGATCCCGAGCAGACGGCAAAACCGTAAACAGATAGTAGCGTACCGTTTGATTTTTCAGGAAAATATCTAATGGCTGAAAGTTGGAGTACAATATAATTCTTTGATAACTAAAAACATTCAGGGAGAGTGAAATGAAACATCTATGGACTCTGGCGCTGATTGGTTTGCTGGCCGGCTGCGCGGTTACGCCGGAACAAAAAGCGCGCCGTGCCGCCGAACAGAAGCGGCAGGAGCAGGAATTGCAGGTGGCGCTTGCCGCCCAATGCGACCCGGAAACCGCCCGCATGATGCGCCGCCAGTTTGACGGCGATACCGGCGCCACCGAAAAAGAGCGCCAAGCTTTCAGACTGGCATACATCGATAAAACCAACGATAAAATGTTCCGTGCCTGCTACCGCTTGGCTTGGGAAAACTACATTAACCAGCGCCGGCTGGAACAGGCCGAGCGGATGCACGATTATTATGACGGCTGGTATTGGGGGCCGCGGCCTTATTGGTGGTGGTAAAAAGAGCCTGAATGCCTGTCTGAAAAAGAAAAACGGCTTTTCAGACAGGCATACGCTGCATTGACCGCTAGCTTAAAAAAGCGGATAATCCGTAACGATTCAATCATTTAAGGCAGCCGTAAACAGGCTGCCTAATGCTATTTTAAGATAAACAAACCTAAGCACACCATGAAATCACCCGAACTTCTCCTTCCCGCCGGCGGCCTCGAACGTATGCGCGCCGCTTTCGATTTCGGCGCCGATGCCGTTTATGCCGGCAGCCCGCGCTATTCGCTGCGCGCCCGCAACAACGAATTCGCCCGTCTGCCCGTGCTCGAGCAAGGCATCGCCGAAGCGCACGCGCGCGGCAAAAAATTCTTTTTAACCGTCAACACACTGCCGCACAATTCCAAGCTGAAAACCTTTATGGCCGATATGGAACCCTTAATCGCCATGAAGCCCGATGCGCTGATTATGGCCGACCCCGGCCTGATTATGCAGGTGCGCGAAAAGTGGCCGCATATGCCGATTCATTTATCGGTGCAGGCCAACACCACCAACTATTGGGGCGTGCAGTTTTGGCAGAAAATCGGCGTGGAGCGCATTATTCTCTCGCGCGAACTGAGTTTGGAAGAAATCGCCGAAATACGCCAGCAATGCCCCGATATCGAATTGGAAGTGTTCGTACACGGCGCCTTGTGCATCGCCTATTCCGGCCGCTGCCTGCTGTCGGGCTATTTCAACCACCGCGACCCCAACCAAGGCACCTGCACCAACGCCTGCCGCTGGGATTACAAAGTGCACGGCAGCACGGAAGACGAAATGGGCGATGCCAAGCTGTTGCAAGGCTTCGATTTCAACCGCGCGCAAGAAGAAGCGAATGCAGCCTTCGAAGGCATCAACGGCCAGCAGCGTCACCCCGCCGCGGATAAAGTGTTTTTAATCGAAGAAGCCAACCGCCCCGGCGAATACATGCCGATTATGGAAGACGAACACGGCACCTATATCATGAATTCCAAAGACCTGCGCGCCATCGAGCAGGTGGCCAAACTCGCCGAAATCGGTGTGGACAGCCTCAAAGTGGAAGGCCGCACCAAATCGGTTTACTACGTCGCCCGCGTGGCGCAGGCCTACCGCAAAGCGATTGACGATGCCGTGGCCGGCAAACCGTTTGACTACGGCCTGCTGGCCGAACTCGAAGGCTTGGCCAACCGCGGCTACACCTCCGGCTTTTTGGAGCGCCACCAAACGCAGGACTACCAAAACTATCTGGCCGGCCATTCGCTCGCCAAACAAAGCCAGTTTGTCGGCCAAGTGCTGGAAATCGACGCCGAAGGCTGGGCTACGGTAGAAGTGAAAAACCGCTTTGCCGTGGGCGACACGCTGGAAATCATCCACCCCGCAGGCAACCAAACGCTGGTGCTGGAAGCCATCACGCGCAAAGGCGAAGCGGTTGACGCCGCGCCCGGCAACGGCATTCAGGTGAAAATCCCGCATATGCAGGGCAAAGAAAACGCGCTGATTGCGCGGATTCTGAATCCTTAATGTTGCCCGGGAAACAAGCGGAACAAGACGATGGAAGAGTTGGAAGCACGCATTATCGAGCTGGAAATCCGGCTGGCTTTACAAGACGAGCTGCTGCAAAGTCTCAACGATACGGTGGCCGGTTTGCGCCAAACCGCCGATTTGCAGCAGGCGCAGTTGCGTTTGCTCTACCGGCGTTTGCAGGAAAAAAGCCAGCCGGAAGATGCGGCTTGGCAACCGGCAGACGAAGCGCCGCCGCATTATTGAGCCGCTGTATTTTCAGACAGGCATTTGCCGTTAAGCCGTTTTGAATCGCCGCACACACACAGAAAAACGATGACTTCACAACTACCGCAAAATTCGGCCAGCCGCTGGCGCTTGGCTTTGCAATATTCCTACCCGATAGCGCTGGGTTATGTTCCGGCCGGCATTGCCTACGGCGTATTGATGAGCGCCGCCGGCCTGCCGGCTTGGTTGTCGGCGGCCATGAGCCTGCTGGTGTATACCGGTGCCTTCCAGTATGCGGCGGTGGCTTTGCTCTCCGGCGGCGCGGGCGTGTTGTCGATGTCGTTTAACGCCTTTGTTATCGGGTTGCGCCATGTTTTTTACGGTCTGCCGCTGTTGTGGATGCCTTGCCTGCGCGCCGCTGGGAGCGTTTGTACAGCATTTTCGCACTGACCGACGAAACCTTTTCGGTATTGGTTTCCCTGCCCAAGGAGATGCAAACCGCGCTGATGAGCCGCATTGCGTTTCTGAACCAGATGTATTGGCTGGCCGGTACGCTGGCCGGAGCGCTGATCGGCTCGGGGCTGACCGAGTGGGTGCCGCATCTGGATTTTGCGCTGCCCAGCCTGTTTGTGATTCTGGCTTATGAGCAATTCCGCGCCAACCGCGCTTGGTGGCCGTGTTTGCTGGCGGCGTTAGCCTTTGTGGCGGCCAGCCATTTAAGCCCGCAATATACGCTGTTTGCTGCGGTGTTGATGTGTGCCGCGGTGGTGGTGTTGCGGTCCGCCTTTTGGAACCCGGGGAGGGCGGCATGAGTCAAAATATGGAATGGTGGCTGGCGCTCTCGGCCGCGGCCGCGGTAACGTTTTCGCTGCGCCTCGCCCCTTTGTTGCTGCCGAAAAGCTGGTTAAAGTCGCCGCTGCTGGCGGATTTGAATGCCGCTTTGCCTTTGTGCGTATTGCTGCTGCTGGCCTTGGGCAGCCTGAGTATCGGTAAACTCAATGCGCAAGAGTGGCCATATCTGGCGGCCCAGCTGCTGGCGCTGTTTTGCGTGTTGCTGGCGCACATCCGCTGGCGCAATATCTTGATCAGTTTGGCGACCGGGGTGGGTGCACTCAACGGCTTTTTGTGGTTGTTCGGCCAGTCTTAACCGTTTCAGACAAACATGGTTTCAGACAGGCATATCAGGAGGGAATACAATGAAGATTCTGCTCAACGGCGAAACGCTCGCCTTCGAAGGCCGCACCGTCGCCGATTTAATCGCGCAAACCGCGCCGGAAAAACCGTTTGCGGTGGCGGTTAACACTGAATTTGTCGCCAAAACCGCCTACGCTGACCGTGAGCTGCAAGAGGGCGATGCGGTCGATATCGTGCGGCCGGTAGTAGGCGGCTAGGCCGTTTGCCTTGTCCTTTGTTGAGATACAAAGAAAGGAGACACCATGAACGCATTCACACTTTACGGCGAAACCTTCGGCAGCCGCCTGCTGCTGGGTACCGCCGCTTACCCCACAACCGATGTTTTGCGCCAAGCGATTGCCGCCGCCGCGCCCGGTATGATTACCGTTTCGCTGCGCCGCCAAACCTCGGGCAGCGAAACCAGCGGCCAGAGTTTTTGGCAGCTGTTGCAGGAAACCGGCATTCCGCTGCTGCCGAACACCGCCGGCTGCCAAAGCGTGCAAGAAGCGGTCACCACCGCGCAGATGGCGCGCGAAGTGTTCGAAACCGACTGGATTAAACTCGAGCTGATCGGCGACGACGATACCTTGCAGCCGGACGTGTTCCAGCTGGTGGAAGCGGCGCGTATTTTGTGTAACGACGGTTTCAAAGTGCTGCCGTATTGCACCGAAGATTTGATTGCCTGCCGTCGTCTGCTTGATGCCGGATGCCAAGCGCTGATGCCGTGGGCGGCGCCGATCGGCACCGGCTTGGGCGTGGTGCACGGCTATGCGCTGCGCGTATTGCGCGAGCGGCTGCCCGACACTCCGCTGATTGTCGACGCCGGCCTCGGCCTGCCTTCGCAGGCGGCGCAGGTGATGGAGTGGGGCTACGACGGCGTGCTGCTCAATACCGCGGTTTCCCGCGCCGGCGATCCGGTTGGTATGGCGCAGGCGTTTGCCTGGGCGGTGGCCGCCGGGCATGAGGCCAAACAAGCCGGCCCGGTTCCGCCGCGCGAACAGGCGCAGGCCAGTACGCCTACGGTCGGCCAGCCGTTTTGGCACAGCAAAGATTACTGAATCTTTTTCAGACAGGCATATCCAAGCAAATGCCTGTCTGAAAAAATAGGGATGCCATGAAAATCAAAGTACTTTCTCTCAATATCGAACACGGCGGCGTGCTGATGGATGCACTGGTGCCGTTTTTGCAGGCGGCCGACGCCGATATTTTGCTCTTGCAGGAAATCCACAGCGGCGCCCGCCGCCTGCCGCCGCATTTGCAAACCTTGCAGTATTTCGGCGGGCTGTTCGATTATCCGTTTGTCGATTTTATGCCGCAATACCGCGACTTCGATAATACCGACGACGGTTCGTCTTACAATGGCATTGCGATCCTGTCGCGCTTTCCGATTCTGTCTGCCCGGCACTCTTATTTCGATTATCCCTATACCGAAGACTACCGCGATTCGTTCGAGCAGGCCAAATACCATCCGTCCGCCCTGCAAACAGCGCAATTGAGCATAGGCGGGCAAACCGTGTGGGTGGCCAATGTGCACGGCCCTTGGCATCTGGCCGGCGAAGAACCTACCGAGCGGCGCGAGCGCATGGTCGAAGCCATCGTCGAGGCCACGGCAGGCAAAGAGAAAGTGATCGTAGCGGGTGATACCAATGCCAAATCGCATAATCCGGTGTTTGCGAAACTCGAACACTTAAACAGCGTATTCGGCGACAGCCTGCGCACTACCTTCAATATGCAGCGCAAAACGCTGCCCGGTTATGCCGAAGCGGCGGTGGATATGATGTGGGTGAGTCCGGCGGTGAAAGTATGGGAAAAAGACTGCCCGCCGGTAGCGGTATCCGATCATTTGCCGCTGTGTGCGGTGTTGGAGATTTGAGGTTTAACAGGGAAATGTTTGTATGATTGTGCGCCCTGCTGCCATAGCAATGCCTGTCTGAAAATTTTCAGACAGGCATTTTTTTCAGACAGGCATTTATGGTGAAAATTATTGTTTAATAAGGCGTAAGGGACAAAATGGGTGCTAAAAATCCTTGAAAGCCTTATCCTGAAA
>NZ_JAUNHL010000021.1 GCF_030523955.1 Neisseria sp. | reverse complement strand
GGCGTAGTCGGCTCTTCCGATGTAGTCGGTTCATCAGGCGTAGTCGGCTGAGGAGTATTGGGTGCTGTGAGGGCATTTGGCTCCGTTTCTGTTTCGTCTACCGCTGTATTTGCAGTATCAGTCACCCTGCCCTCATTGCCTTTCGAACCAGAATTGGTCATAGCAAGCCCTAATCCGCCCAGTACCAAAGCACCTATCCCTAATGCCTTTTTGCCGGCGTTATGATACTTATCTGACCCATCGCCGTTTAACTCACCAGCCTCAACATAATCCATTACAGCCGCATCGGAGGCTATAGCACCGCTGCCAAACGAATCTGTATATTCGGCATACATCCGACTATAATCTTGCGGAGTCATTATAATAGAAGAAAAATGATCGTTGGCCTCGGCCCATTCCTCAGTCAAGTCCGAATGAATTTCTTCCCAAGCCTGATCCCACTGCTCCTTCCAACTGCCTGCATCATTTTGCAACCAATTTTCCGTATCATTTCGTAAACCTAATTTTGTTTTTGTTAAACCCAAAGCCTCTTCACTATTTCTCATAACCATACACCTAACTCAATATTAATTTAAATCACTCAATAAAATCATATATAAGACATCATTCATCTTACATAAACATCATGAACAATTATGATGAAAATGGCCTTAAAAAGTTCTGATAGCGATTTATTTCAACCTAATTAACAATCCACAGTGTAATATTTCCAATAATAAAGCAATCCATATAAAAACCGTTTAGAATATTTTCACCACCATTTGTATGCTTACCTATTCATTCATCCTTCATAAAAACAAAAAAAATTAATATTTAACAAACAATAAATAATAAAAATTTACAAAATCAAATAAAGATTGCATCCAAATATCAATAGAAATCCAAATGCTTGAAACCTAGGTGCTGTTGACCATCAACCGGCGAAGTGTTTTTTGAGGCAAAAAGATGCCCGGGTCAATCCCGGGCATAGCGCAGAAATTTTGAAATGGTGCCAACTGGATTCTCACCAAGTCCTCTGTTTATTGGCATAACAACATGTAAAAAAACCTGTCTTTCCAACACCTTCAGGTATTCTTCTGAATAAACTCAATCTTATAACCATCCGGATCTTCCACAAACGCAATCACGGTGGTGCCGTGCTTCATCGGGCCGGCTTCGCGGGTAACCTTGCCGCCCTTGGCTTTTACCGCCTCGCAAGCGGCATAAGCGTCATCAACTTCCAGCGCAATGTGGCCGAACGCATTGCCCAAATCATAACGTTCGGTATCCCAGTTGTGGGTGAGTTCCAAAACGGTGTGGTCAGACTCATCACCATAGCCGACAAAAGCCAAGGTAAAACGACCTTCCGGATAATCGTTTTTACGCAGCAATTTCATACCCAAAACTTCTTGATAAAAAGCTAATGATTTATCAAGATTGCCAACACGCAGCATCGTATGCAAGATTCGCATCATGGTTCCTTTCGTTGAAAATATTATATTTTTTGCTATTTTAGCATATCGGTTTTTTTCAGGCAGGTACTGTTGCATATCAAACAAACCGTTAATAAAAAGCTTCGTTGAGGTTGTCTTCGCTGCCAAAATTCGTTATAAACATAATCCTAAATTAGCATTTTTAAAGCCAGATACAACAAATAACATCCGTTTCACGTCCCATTAAATTCACCTTCATAAACAAAAGGAATCAAGAGATGAAAATTGGTATACCAATGGAATCCTTGCCCGGCGAAACCCGCGTCGCCGCTACGCCTGCTACCGTTAGCCAGTTGCAAAAACTGGGGTTCGAAGTAGCAGTGGAAAGCGGCGCAGGCATCGCAGCAGGATTACTGGATACGGCCTATGAAGCAGCCGGCGCCGCTATTGCCACCCGCGATGAAATCTGGGCCTGCCCGTTGATTTACAAAGTAAACGCTCCTTCCGACCTGGAAGTAGCCGCCTTAAAAGCCGGCCAAACGCTGGTGAGCTTTTTGTGGCCGGCGCAAAACCCCGAGCTCGTGCAAAAACTTGCCGATAAAAAAGTGAATGTGTTGGCGATGGATATGGTGCCGCGCATTTCGCGTGCGCAGGCTTTGGATGCGCTCTCTTCTATGGCCAACATCAGCGGCTACCGCGCCGTGATTGAAGCGGCCAACGCGTTCGGCCGTTTCTTTACCGGCCAGATTACCGCCGCGGGCAAAGTGCCGCCCGCACAAGTGCTGATTATCGGCGCGGGTGTGGCCGGTTTGGCGGCCATCGGCACGGCAAACTCTTTGGGCGCCGTTGTAAAAGCGTTCGATACGCGCTTGGAAGTGGCCGAGCAGATCGAATCGATGGGCGGTCAGTTCTTAAAACTCGATTTCCCGCAGGAAGCGGGCGGCAGCGGCGACGGCTACGCCAAAGTGATGAGCGAAGAATTCATCGCCGCCGAAATGAAGCTGTTTGCCGAGCAGGCCAAAGAGGTGGACATTATCATCACCACTGCCGCCATTCCCGGCAAACCCGCGCCCAAGCTGATTACCAAAGAAATGGTGGAAAGCATGAAGGCCGGCAGCGTGATTGTGGATTTGGCCGCAGCCACCGGCGGCAACTGCGAGCTGACCCGCCCGGGCGAATTGTTCATCACTGACAACGGCGTGAAAATCATTGGTTACACCGATATGGCCAACCGCCTGGCGGGGCAGTCTTCCCAGCTTTACGCCACCAATCTGGTCAATTTAACCAAGCTGTTAAGCCCCAATAAAGACGGTGAAATCGCGCTGGATTTCGAAGACGTGATTATCCGCAACATGACCGTTACCCGCGAGGGCGAAATCACGTTCCCGCCGCCCGCCATCCAGGTTTCCGCCGCACCGCAGCAAACGCCGTCTGAAAAAGCCGCACCCGCAGCCAAACCCGAGCCGAAACCCGTTCCCGCTTGGAAAAAACTGGCGCCTGCCGTAATCGGCGCAGTGTTGGTTTTATGGGTCGGCGCGGTGGCACCGGCCGCCTTTCTGAACCACTTTATCGTGTTCGTGCTCGCCTGCGTGATTGGCTATTACGTGGTGTGGAACGTGAGCCACTCGCTGCATACGCCGCTGATGTCGGTAACCAATGCGATTTCGGGCATCATCGTGGTCGGCGCGCTTTTGCAAATCGGCCAGGGCAACGGTTTTGTGTCGCTTCTCGCCTTTATCGCGGTGCTGATTGCCAGCGTGAATATCTTCGGCGGTTTTTATGTTACCCGCCGTATGTTGAATATGTTTAGAAAGGGGTAATGTGATGTCTCAAGGATTGGTAACCGCGGCATACATCGTTGCCGCCATTCTGTTTATTTTCTCGCTGGCGGGGCTTTCCAAACAGGAAACCGCCAAAAACGGCTGCTATTACGGCATCGTCGGTATGGTGATTGCGCTGTTCGCCACGATTTTCAGCGAAAGCACCTCCGGCTTGGGTTGGATTATCATCGCTATGGTTATCGGTGCGGCTGCGGGTATTTATAAAGCGCAAAAAGTCGAAATGACCGAAATGCCGGAGCTGATTGCGCTGTTGCACAGTTTCGTCGGCCTGGCCGCCGTGCTGGTGGGCTTCAACAGCTTTATCGAAGCGGGCAACGTTGATCCGGAAATGCACACCATCCACTTGATTGAAGTGTTTTTAGGCGTATTTATCGGCGCGGTAACGTTTACCGGCTCGATTGTGGCCTTCGGAAAACTCAACGGCAAAATCAGCAGCAAACCGCTGCAACTGCCGCACAAACACAAGCTGAACCTGGCGGCTTTGGTAGTATCATTTTTGCTGCTACTTGGCTTTGTCGGCGCAGACGGCAGCTGGTTCGCCCTGATTCTGATGACCCTAATCGCGCTGGCATTCGGCTGGCATTTGGTGGCTTCTATCGGCGGCGCCGATATGCCGGTGGTGGTGTCCATGCTCAACTCTTATTCGGGTTGGGCGGCCGCTGCGGCGGGCTTTATGCTCGGCAACGATTTGCTGATTGTTACTGGTGCACTGGTTGGTTCGAGCGGCGCGATTTTGTCGTATATTATGTGTAAGGCCATGAACCGCTCGTTTATTTCGGTGATTGCTGGCGGCTTCGGCACCGACGGCACCTCCGCCGCCGCAGGCAGCGAAGAAGTGGGCGAATACCGCGAAGCCAAGCCCGCCGAAGTGGCCGAAATGCTGAAAAACGCCCACAGCGTCATCATCACCCCGGGTTACGGCATGGCGGTGGCGCAGGCGCAATATCCGGTGGCCGAAATCACCGAGCTTTTGCGTAAAAACGGCACCGAGGTGCGCTTCGGCATCCACCCCGTCGCCGGCCGCCTGCCCGGCCATATGAACGTGTTGCTGGCCGAGGCCAAAGTGCCTTACGACATCGTATTGGAGATGGACGAAATCAACGACGATTTCCCCGAAACCGACGTGGTGCTGGTAATCGGCGCCAACGATACGGTCAACCCCGCCGCACAAACCGACCCCAACTCGCCGATTGCCGGCATGCCGGTGTTGGAAGTGTGGAAAGCCAAAGAAGTGGTGGTGTTCAAACGCTCGATGAACACCGGCTACGCAGGCGTGCAAAACCCGCTCTTTTTCAACGAAAACAGCGTGATGTGCTTCGGCGATGCCAAAGCCACGGTAGATGAGATTCTGGCCGAATTGAAGAAATAAAGGCCGTCTGCAAAGCAGCAATGCCTGTCTGAAAAATATTTCAGACAGGCATTTTTGTAGTTAACCGGTGCAAAACAATATAGCGGATTCACACATTTTCGACTATGGCTTGCCGTCTTAATGACAAAAATAAGTTTCCGCCCAAGTTAACTCCTGATGAAAAATGCCTGTCTGGAACGTTTCAGACAGGCATTTATGTTTCTAAACCACACCCATCAAAGGCAACAAAATAGGAACCAATATTGCGGTAAGAATACCGTTGAAAATCAAGCCCAAGCTCGCATAGGCGGCGAATTTCCGCCCTTTTTCCAAAGAAGCGGCGATGCCCATTGCATGAGATGCTGTGCCCATCGATATACCTTGCGACATCGGCCGGTTAACCGTACTGGCGCGCATCATGCGGTAACCCGCCATTTGTCCACTCATACCGGCGATGATCACAGTAGCGGCGGTAATCGCCGGAATACCGCCCATGCTGTTGGTAATCTCAATGGCTATCGGATTGGTTACCGACTTGGAAGCCAGGCTCAGCAAGACTTCGCGCTCCGCTCCCATCAGTTTGGCGATATACACCCCGCTAACGATACCGGCCACGCTTCCGGCACCTTGTGAAACAAGAATCGGCAACCATTGTTTGCGTATTTTTTCCCAGTTCAGATACAACGGCAACGCCAATCCGACCACAGCCGGTTTCAACCAGAAATCAATAAACTGGCCTGCTTCGTGATAGCGCTCGTAAGAAATACCGAATATTTTCAGATAGGCAATCAGGCTGGCGGTGCTTAGCAACACCGGATTGAACCACACGCTGCCGGTGCGGGCGCGCAAAGTGTTGGCCAGCCAATACACGCTAACGGTCAACCACAACAAAACCATAGGATGTTGCAACATTTCCATCAGCGCCTCCTCATCCACTCATGGCTTTTACCGGTCACAAACAACACGATAAACGTACTGATTAAAGTGGAAAGCATAATCGACCAAAAATCACGCGCGATTAAATCCAAATAACTCATCACCGCCACACAAGGCGGCACCAGCAGCAATGATAAATTGGCCATCATCACATCCACCACTTTTTGCAGCTGCGCCGGCTTCACCCAGCCGGCCTTAAGCGCGATAAACAAACAAGCCATGCCGATTACGCTGCCGGGCAGTTTGATGCCGCTGAAATGAACCACCGCCTCGCCCACCGCCAGGCAGCCAAAAATGATGCTCAAAGCCAAAATCATGGTTTACCCGTTTCTTTAATGAAACCGAACAATAATGCCTGTCTGAAAAACCGCCGAAGGTTTTCAGACAGGCATAGTATGCTGTTTTCTGCCGATAATATGCAAGATAAAACGCTTGGTGACTCCGACAGTACAACTGTCACAGCCGTTGCCAAGCCGGATTACTTGCGGTAAGGATTCTCCAAACCCTCGATTAATTTGACCAGATAATCACGCAATTGTGCTTCGCCGCAACCCATCAGCAGCGCATCTTCAAAAGCATCCTGCGCCACACTGTACAGCTCGTTCATGTTTTCGCTCATCACTTTGACTTTTTCGGTGCAGGAGATAATCGAACCGTCATCCGCATACCACTTCGGAATATCGGGCATACTCATTTTTCATTCCCTCAATTTAAAAACTGCGAAGGATCGTTTTTCTTCACCCGTCGCGCAGTAATATAACGGCGGCTCCAGTATTTATTGCTCAAACTCGTGATTTCGATATTTTTACCGGTACGCGGTGCATGGATAAAACGGTCGTTGCCGATATAAAGCCCAACGTGCGAGATACGGCGGCCGGAAGTATTGAAAAACACCATATCGCCCGCCTGCAAAGCGCTGCGGCTAACCTGCACACCCATCTGCGCCTGTTCCGCCGCCGTTCTCGGCAGGCTGACCTGCATGGTACGGCGGAAAATATATTGCATAAAGCCGCTACAATCCATACCGGTAGTAGGCGAAGTACCACCGAAGCGGTAAGCCACACCCAATAAACTCATGGCACTGCCGATTAGCTGGTCAGCCTCGCGCTGGTTGAGCTGGCGGCCGGTCGGCATCGGTTCGTAGATCTCGCCAGCGTTCAAACGGATAAACTGCTCCAAATCATCGGCGCGCACTTGCTGTACATGAAACAAAAACACCACCAACAAAGCCGGTAGCCATATCCCTATTTTTTTCCAATACTTCATTCCAACATTCCATCCCATTTCTCCCGACCACAGATAAAACCGATTACGCAACGTTGCCGGTACCAGCAAAATGCGTATACTTTTTTCTACCCCATCTTAACCAGTATTTGCACTTTTTTTCAGCAGCAAAGACAAACCGCCACCGCTGTTGCAGCCGGTTTTTCCATGTCTATTGTAGCGTTTCCTGCAGCTTGATTTGTGTAAAGCCGAGAGAGGTGCGGGCAGAGTCATCAGCCCGCTGTATTTCGAATTCCAGATAATTCTCTGTAAATATAGACTTTTTCTGACAACACAACAAAAAAGCATTTTTCTCAAAACGCTTTATGCTATGCTATGTTCGCTGCCAGAATCCGTAAGATACCGCAAATCCTATGATGATACCAACTTTACTTGCCATGCGTGATTTTTCCCGTCTGCGGGAAATTATGGCTATCTTAACCAAATACGGCTTAGGAGAGTTTGTTCAGCGCATCAAGTTATCCGGCCAAACATTAAACGAAATCGAAGCCAAACCGGAAAGCCGCTACATGAGCACGCCCCGCCGTTTCAGGCTGGCTTTCGAAGAACTCGGCCCTACTTTTGTGAAACTGGGCCAAATTCTCTCCACCCGCGTCGACATCTTTAACGCCGAATGGATAGAAGAATTCGAGCAACTGCAAAGCGATGTCGCACCCATTCCGGTTACCGATATCCAAGCCTTGGTAGCATCTAGCTTGGGTCAGCCTTTCCATAATTTTTTCAGCAGCATCGACCCCAAACCCATCGGCAGCGCTTCGATTGCCCAAGTGCACAAAGCGGTTTTGCTAAGCGGCGAAGTGGTGGCGGTGAAAATCAAACGGCCGGATATTGAAAAAGTCGTCAACGCCGATTTACGCATCCTCACCCATCTGGCCCAGCTGATTGAGTCGGAAATTCCCGAAGCGCGCCGCTACCAACCGGTACAAATGGTGCAGTATTTTGCCCGCAGCCTGGCCAAAGAAACCGATTTATCAGTAGAGCTGCGCTACATGCAGCGTTTCGGCCAAACCTTTAATGGTCACGGCTACATTCACATTCCCAAGGTATACAGCGATTATTCCAACCGGCAGATTCTGGTGCAGGAATATATCGGCGACACCCTTTTGCGCAATCTGCCGCTTGATACCCTTACGCAGGAAATCCGCAGCCAACTGGCCCACCGTATCACTGAAGCGCTGTTTACCATGATTTTAAAACAGGGCTTTTTCCACGCCGACCCTCATCCGGGCAACATCTTCATCAACGATCAGGGCACCATTACCCTGATCGATTTCGGCTTGGTCGGCCATCTTTCCACAACCCGCCGCCGAGAAATCATCGACCTGATTAACGCACTGACCCGGCGCGACCAGTTCACCATGCAATATGTATTGAGCAACTGGGCACAAGGCGAATTGCCCGATGAAAATCTGTTGGGCGCAGACGTACTGGAAATGCTGCTCAACTACGAACACACCGCCATGCGCGACTTGCGCATCAGCCAGGTTATCAACGACATTACCCAGATTATGCGCCAGCACGGCCTTACCCTGCCCGGCGATTTGGTGATGTTGTTTAAAACCCTGATTACGCTGGAAGGTGTGGTCAAACAGCTCGACGGCAGCGCCGAAATGCTGGATAAAGCCAAGCCGATTGTCGAAGAAGTCATCAAAGAGCGCTTTTCCAGCGACCATATCGTGCAGAAAAGCAAAATGCACAGCCTCACCTTGTTGCAAGCCTTGGACGAACTGCCGCAAAACATCATCCGCCTGTCACGCCGCATTCAAAAAGGCCAGCTTAACCTGAATTTGGATGTCAAACGTCTTGAGCAGTTAAGCCACCAGCTCGACCGCGCCACCAACCGCCTGACCATGGGCATCGTTACCGGCGCATTGATTGTTGGCTCCTCCATTGTAATGAGCATCGAAACCGGTCCGAAATTCATCGGTTTTCTCGGCTACTTACTGGCCTTTGCCAACAGCATTTGGTTGATTTGGTCGATTTGGCGTTCAGGCAAACATTAACGGTATTTCCGAAAAGCCAGGCGCTCGTCTTTTCGCCTGCCAGTTTCAAAACACCATGAAAAAAAACGCCCTCCGCTTCTGGCTGGCCGCCGCCCGCCTGCGTACCCTGCCCTTAGCCGCCGCTTCGATACTGTGCGGCGGTTATGTTGCACAGGTACAAGACGGCTTACGCCCGCTTATTCTGCTGTTATGTCTGGCTACCGCACTTACCCTGCAAATTTTCAGCAATTTGGCCAACGACTACGGCGACGCACAAAACGGCGCCGACCACAGCGGTCGACAAGGCCCGGCACGCATGGTCGCATCCGGACGCTTGTCTGCCGCCGCCATGCAGCGTGCACTCATCGGTATGACCATACTTTGCTGCCTGCTCGGTATTCTGTTACTCAGCGTCGCACTGAACACTGCTACCGCCGGCGGCTGGCTGTTCTGGCTGGCTGCCGGTACTGCCTGTATCACAGCTGCCTACCGCTATACGGCCGGCAGCCGCCCTTACGGTTACGCCGGCTGGGGTGACGCGGCAGTCTGCTTATTTTTCGGCTGGGCCGGTGTATTGGGCTCGGCCTATCTGCAAACCGGCAACTTCGAAGCAGCCGCACTGCTGCCCGCCACCGCCTTAGGTTTATGGTGCAGCATGGTGCTCAACCTCAATAATATGCGCGACATCCGCAGCGATCTGGCCGCGGGCAAACTCACCATCGCCGCCCGTCTGGGCTTGCCGTTGGCCAAACATTATCATCACTTCTTGGCATTAACAGCCGCCCTACTGTGGAGCATCTGGCTTTTGGTTTTACCGGATACGCCGGTTTGGCTGCTACTGGTTTTGTGCTTGTTTACCGGCTCTCACCTAGCTGCAGTAGGCCGTGTAACCGGTTATGCTTTCGACCCACTTCTGCCCCGTTGGAGCCTGACGGTTTTGCTATGGACTATTTTGCTTTGGCTATCGGTTTGAACCGCTTATCCGAAACAGTAGCCATCTGCAAAAAATTTTATCGAAAACACTTGAATTTCATTGAAAAGTTCCAATTTGCTGTTACAATCAAACGCTACCCAATACCCTATATAACATCAATCGAAACACAAAAAAGGAAACACCATGCAAAATGAGATCTACGACGGCTATTCCGCTTCCGGTGCCGTATCGCAAAACACCGTATTGCGCAAAACCTATACCCTGCTCGGCATTTCGTTTATCCCCGCAGTTATCGGCGCGGTTGCCAGCACTCAAATGGGTTTCAACATTTTCGCGCTGTTCGGCAGCCCTTGGGTTGCCCTGCTCGTATTCTTCGCGTTTATGTACGGCATGATTTTCATGATTGAGAAAAACCGCTACAACAACACCGGTGTGGCCTTGCTGATGGTGTTCACCTTCGGCGTCGGCATCCTGATTTCACCGCTGCTGCAACGCACGCTGGGCTACAGCAACGGCGGCGAATTAATCGGTATCGCTGCTGCCATGACTGCCGGCGTATTCCTCACCATGTCTACCCTGGCGCGCAAAGCCAACATCAACACCAGCAAACTGGCCGGCTTCCTCACCGTCGGCGCCGTAGTATTGATTATCGGCATGATCGCCAGCTGGTTCCTCGCCATTCCGGCATTAACCTTAACCGTTTCCGCCGGCTTTGCGATTTTCAGCTCACTGGTTATTATGTGGCAAGTACGTACCATTATCGAAGGCGGCGAAACCAGCCACATCAGCGCCGCGCTGACCATCTTTATTTCCATCTACAACATCTTCAGCAGCCTGCTGCAACTGTTGGGTATTTTCAACGGCGAAGACTAAGCCGCAAGCCAATCAAATGCCTGTCTGAAAACTTTTTCAGACAGGCATTTGTTTTGACATTTGCAAGCAAATTGTCTATGCTGCTTTTTCTTTAAATTGTTATCAACCCACTGCGCCATGACCCAAGCCCTACGCCGCGCCGTTTACGCCGGCAGCTTCGACCCGCCGACCAACGGCCATCTCTGGATGATTTGCGAAGCGCAAAAAATGTTTGATGAAGTGTTTGTCGCCATCGGCGTGAATGCCGATAAAAAAAGCACCTATTCAATACCCGAGCGCCAAGCCATGCTCGAAGCGATTACCAGCGAGTTTCCGAATGTACGGATCAGCTCTTTCGAGAAACAGTTTCTGGTCAATTACGCCCATAGTGTCGATGCCAAATTCATTATCCGCGGCATCCGCACCCCATCCGATTATGAATACGAGCGTTCCATTCGCTACATCAATGCCGATCTACACCCGGAAATCACCACCGTTTTCCTGATGCCGCCGCGCGAATACGCCGAAGTTTCCTCCACCATGGTCAAAGGCATGGTCGGCCCGCAAGGCTGGCGGCAGATGATACGCCGCTATGTTCCCGATGCGGTGTACGACAAAATTTTAAAAGACCACGAAAATCAGGCCTAAACGCTCTCGGTCAGTACAACAATGCCTGTCTGAAACAGTTTCAGACAGGCATTTTTTCTGCCACACGGCAGCAAACTATAGTGGCTTAAATTCAGAGTAGGACAAGGCGCCGAGCCGAAGACAGTACAGATAGTACGGCAAGGCGAGGCAACGCCGTACTATTCTGAATTTAAGTCACTATAATTAAAACTGCTCGCCCACTTTCACACCGCCGGCCACGTCTTTCGGCGTCGCCAATTCTGCGGTTAGCTGCTGCGCCTCACGAAAATCCCCACGCTGCATCATTTCGCTTGCCTCCTGCGCGCTCAAAGTATTGGCCATATATTGCCAGCGCGCCGCCAGCGCCGGATTTTCCGGCATCTCAAAATCTGCGCGCAATTCGTCTACCAAATCCGGCCGGTTGCATACCAGCACAATATCGCAACCGGCGGCAAACGCCAGCCGCGCACGCTCGCGGATACCGCCGGCGCTTACCGCCCCCTCCATGGTTAAATCATCGGAAAAAATCACGCCGTCAAAACCGATGTCTTGGCGCAGAACCTGCTTCAACCATTTGGCGGAAAAGCCTGCCGGCAAGCCGTCGACTTGCGGATACACCACATGCGCCGGCATCACCGCCGCCATACCAGCGGCGCTTAATTGCTCAAACGGCAAAATATCCGCCGCCTGCAATTGGGCAAGCGTACGGTCGTCTTGCGGCAGCGTGTGGTGGCTGTCACCCTCTACAAAACCGTGGCCGGGGAAGTGTTTGCCGCAGGATTTCATGCCGCCCTTGTTCAAACCGCGCTGCAATGCCAAGGCCAATTCGGTTACCACCGCGGCATCGCAATGAAAACTGCGGTTGCCGATGACCGCGCACTGCCCCCAATTTAAATCCAGCACCGGCGTAAACGACAAATCCACACCGCAGGCGCTCAACTCGGCGGCCAACACCCAGCCTACCTGTTCGGCACGCTGTTTGGCCGCTTGCGCTCCCTGCTCATCCCAAATTTCGCCCAACACCGCCATCGCCGGCAGACGGGTAAATCCTTCGATAAAACGCTGCACACGGCCGCCTTCATGATCGACCGCCACCAATAGTTCGGGCGTACGCAAGGCCTTGATATCGGCTACCAATGCTTTAAGCTGCGCCACATTTTCGAAATTGCGACGGAATAAAATCACCCCGCCGACGGCCGGGTCGCACAAGCGCTGTTTTTCTTCTTCAGTCAATACAAAAGCATTCACATCGGCCATTACCGGGCCGCGCGGTATTGCAATTGCAGTCATTTATTTAATCTTTCCTTCATAAGTTTCAGACAGGCATATGCCTGTCTGAAAGATAACAGCATCCGTGTATCCCGACACTTGGATTACTGGATACTGATCGCCAAAAACAACGTACTGCCCTGGCGTTCAACCAACAGCGGGATATTCTTACCGGCGGCTTCCAGCGCTGCACGCAGGCTGGCTTCGTCGGTAATGCTTGCTTGGCCGACTGACAAAATACGGTCGCCCACACGCAAGCCGGCATTATGCGCCGGGCCGTTTACCGCGGCTACCACCAACTCTTTCTGCCCTTGCTTATCTATCTCACGCATGGTCAGGCCCAGATTCTCAATGGCAAACTGTTTGCTCTCGGTACTTTGCGGCTCAACCGCACCAAGCTCCACTTCATTGCCTTTCTGGCCGTCACTAGCCGAACCCAGAATAACTTTCTGCTCAATCTGCTGGCCTTTTCGCCAAATACCCAGGGTGACTTCTTTGCCTGGCACCAAATTACCCACCATCACCGGCAATTCGGTAGACGTACGCACTTCCTCGCCGTTCACGCTGCGCACAATATCACCTACCTGCAAACCGGCTTTAGCAGCCGGACCATCCGGCAATACTTTGGCAATCAGCGCGCCGGTAGGTTTATCAAGTCCGAACGATTTGGCCAAGCCGTACGATACTTCTTGAATGATCACGCCCAGCTGGCCACGCTGTACCTTGCCGCTATTTTTCAGTTGCTCGGCCACATTCATCGCCACATCAATCGGAATGGCGAAGGAAATACCCATAAAGCCGCCGCTGCGGCTGTAAATCTGCGAATTGATGCCGACTACCTGTCCTTTCAGGTTAAACAGCGGGCCGCCCGAGTTACCCGGGTTAATCGCCACGTCGGTTTGGATAAACGGCGTGTAATTCTCGCCCGGCAAACTGCGTCCTTTGGCCGATACGATGCCGGCGGTAACGCTGTTGTCAAAACCGAACGGCGCACCGATGGCGGCTACCCATTCGCCGGGTTTCAAATCTTTGGCATTGCCGATTTTTACGGCCGGTAAATCGCTGGCATCAATTTTCAACAGCGCGATATCGGTTTGCGGATCGGAGCCGATTAACTTGGCCTGAAACTCGCGTTTGTCGTTCAGGGTTACTTTGATACCGTCCAAGCCGCCGACCACGTGGGTATTGGTGAGGATATAGCCGTCCGGGCTGATTAAAAAACCGGAACCAAAGTTTTGATCTTCCTCATCTTCCTGCTGCGGCACTTCAGGCGTGCTGGGCACCAGACGTTTGAAAAAATCATAGAAGGGGTCGTTGTCCGGCAGTTGGTTCAAATCCATGCCGCCGTTATCGGGCTTGCTGCCGGCCGAAGTATTTTTGTAGGCTTGGATATTGACCACGGTAGCGCCCTCCTGCTCCACCAGTTTGGCAAAATCGGGCACCAGCATATTGATTTCGTCTTTGGTCTGAACTTTTTGCGTTTCTTCCACCGGTTTTTTATTATCGTTCTGTGCGCTCTCTTTACAACCGTTTAAAGCAAAAACAGCTGCTACCAGCAAGGCCAGATATTTGTGTGTTGTTTTCACTACGTTTCCTTCTCTGATTGTTTGGGAAAAACCGTGTTGAATTGTAAACAAAAACAGCCTGTCTGAACAGGCTTAAGCTTTGTTAAATCGGGATTTTTACGCTATATCACTCGCCTTATCGGGTACTCACCGTTTTGGCAGGATACTCGCACAAATCCAGAATAACGCAACGTTCGCATTGCGGTTTTTGCGCTTTGCAAGTATAGCGGCCGAGCAGAATCAGCCAGTGGTGCGCATCCAGTAAAAATTCTTTAGGAATGAAACGCATCAGCTTATCTTCCACCTCGCGGACATTCTTGCCCGGTGCGATGCGGGTACGGTTGCTGACGCGGAAAATATGAGTGTCCACCGCCATCGTCGGTTGGCCGAACGCCGTATTGAGTACCACGTTGGCGGTTTTCCGCCCCACTCCGGGCAAGGCTTCCAATTCCTCGCGGGTTTGCGGCACTTCGCCGTTGTGTTTTTCCAGCAGTAGGCGGCAGGTTTCCATAATGTGTTTGGACTTGGTTTGATAAAGGCCGATGGTACGCGTGTATTCCATCACCTGCTCCAAGCCCAAATCCAGCATCGCTTGCGGCGTATTGGCGGCAGCAAACAGTTTGGCAGTGGCTTTGTTTACGCCCGCATCGGTGGCTTGCGCCGACAATAACACGGCAATCAGAAGCTCGAACGGGCTGGAATAATTCAATTCGGTAGTCGGATGCGGATTGTCCGCGCGCAACCGCTCGAAAATTTCGCGGCGTTTTTGTTGGTTCATTAAAGCACTCGTAAGGTTGCAAATTGTTTTCAGACAGGCATTCTATAATAAAAAGCGGTTTAAATTTAAACACCCGAAAAAGTCTTTTCCGTCCAGACAGCAAAATGCCTGTCTGAAAAATTTTACGCTTTCAGACAGGCATTCGCACTATTCATCCGAAGCCGCTTCTTGTCGGCTCTGCTTGCGGAACTCCCAAGGCGCCTGCACCTGATAGGCACGCCACAAACCGCTGCGGTTTTGTTTCGCCTGCCGTTGCGCCGCCGCATAAGCGGCATAATCATCCGCGGTTTGCCGGCGTTTGGCATAACTTTCATAATGCCAAGCATGTCCCTGCTGTAACTGCTGCAAACTGATGTCGCGCCCGTTCAGGCTCACTTTTGCCAACTCGCGCCGATAGCGGTCATGCCCGAATACGCTTACTTCCACTTTCTTACCCAAAAGATGCTGCAACGCTTGCCGGCTGGCCTCGCCGTGTGCCTGCTGCAATTCCGGCGCATCAATATAAGCGAGTCGCAATTTGTGTTTCAGGCCGTTCCGGTCGAGCACATGCAGCGTATCCCCGTCGCTGATGCGGCTGACCGTAGCCGGATAAAGCTCGGCCTGCTTGTGTTGCGCTTGCACGCTTTTGCCGCGCACATCTTGCTGCGACTCTATCGGCACAAAAAAACAGCCGCCCAATAATAAAACAGCCGGCAACCAAGCCCACGCGGGAGATGTTTTCATATCATTCGCCATTCAGAACAGTCATACACAAAACAAGGCCGGTTTCACCGTTACCGCTTTACGGCAAAACCGCCCTGTCATCTACATTTTATGAGGTCGCCGCCTTTATTGCACCAAGGCGTATTTCCTTTAACCTACCGTGAAGACTTCCACGCCTTTTTGCGTACCCAACACCAACACATCTGCCGGATGGCGGGCAAACAAGCCGTTTTCCACCACGCCCGGAATCTTGTTCAGTTCCTCTTCCATGGTTAAAGGTTTGGACAAATCCAGATTGCGCACGTCTACGATTTGGTGGCCGGAAGCAGTGGTGCAGTTCAAACGCAACTCGGGATCACCGCCCAACGCCACCAAGCGCCGCGACACCAGCGAACGCGACAAAGGAATCACTTCAATCGGCAGCGGGAATTTACCCAGGCGGGAAACATATTTACTCTCGTCCGCCACGCAAACAAAGCGGTCGGCAGCACTGGCTACGATTTTTTCCGCCAACAGCGCCGCGCCGCCGCCTTTAATCATCTGCAAAGTGTGGTTGATTTCATCGGCACCGTCTACATACACCGCCAGCTTCGATACCTCGCTCAATTGCACTTCGGGAATGCCGAATTGCGCCATCAATTCCGAGGTTTTCTTCGAAGTAGCCACCGCACCCTTGATCTTCTTACCGCTTTTGCCCAAAGCTTCCACAAAAAGATTAACGGTGGTGCCGGTACCGATGCCGATATATTCGTTTTCCGGCACAAATTCAACGGCTTTTTCAGCCGCCATACGCTTCAATTCTTCTTGCGATAACATAAAACGATTCCTTTCTGGATAACGAAGCCCCAAGGCTTCCGGTGGGTAATAACTTTATCTTTTAATCATAGCCGAATCGGCAACCGTTTAAAAGCTTGTCGGTTCGTATACATTGCTTGGTCAGAAATCCGAAAACAACCGGTTTTCCTGATAGTCGCTTAAATTCAGAATAGGACAAGTCGAGACTCAGCACGATAACACCGTTCCGACCACCGATGCGTTTACTCCGACAACACCACCACTGCCTGTGCCTCTATCGCCTCGCAACGGCCGAGATAACCCAATTTTTCGTTGGTTTTGCCTTTAATGTTGACCGCCGACTCTTCAATGTTCAAATCCTCCGCCAACACTTTGCGCATCGCCGGAATATGCGGCGCAAGTTTGGGCTGTTGCGCGATAATGGTGGTATCGAGGTTCACCACCTGCCAACCGCGCTCTTGTACCGCCGCATAAGCACGACGCAGCAATTTCCGGCTGTCGGCATCTTTAAATTCATCGGAAGTATCGGGGAAATGGCTGCCGATATCACCCAAACCGGCCGCACCGAGCAATGCATCGGTTACCGCATGCAGCAACGCATCGGCATCGGAATGACCGAGCAAGCCTTTATCAAACGGAATGCTTACCCCGCCCAAGATTAATGGTCGCCCCTCGACCAACTGATGCACGTCATAACCTTGCCCGACTCGAAAATTCATCTCTCATCCTTCCTTCAATCCATACGGTTTCAGACAGGCCTGTCTGAAAAACCCTGCCAATCTAATTTAACATTACCAAAAAGCAACGAGCCGCCGAAAATACAAGTAGTATAACAAAGCGAACCAACGCAAAATTAGGTTCGCTGATCAGCCGTTAAGCCTTTCCTCGGCTCTCCAGCAACAAGCGCACAATGATTTCGTCCTGCGGCAGCGTCAGCTTCAAATTACTGCTTTCGCCCTCCACCAATAAAGGCTTGATGCCCAGCGCTTCCACCGCCGAAGCCTCATCGGTTACCCGGCTCAAATCCTGTTCCGACAAAGCCCGCAACAGCAAAGCCGCACGAAACAGCTGCGGCGTTTGCGCCTGCCACAAACCGGCGCGCTCGACCGTATGGCCAATATGGCTGCCGTCACCGGCACGTTTCAAAGTATCGGCCACCGGAACCGCCAAAATACCGCCCTCCGGCCGCTCGCCGGCTTGTTCTATTAACCGTTCCAGAGCCGGCGTACTCAAACAACAACGCGCCGCATCATGTACCAAAATATTGTCGTCATCTTGCGCCCAGCCTTGTTGCAATAATTCCCGCACGCCATTGCGCACACTCTCTGCGCGCGTTTCGCCACCCACCCGCAATACCAGCAGCTTATCCTGATTGATGCCTGTCTGAAAAACCGCATCATCGGGCGAGAGCACCAGCGCCACCTTATCAATTGACGCATGGCTTAAAAACACATCCAAGGTATGCTGCAATACCGTTTTGCCGGCAATTTCCACATATTGCTTAGGCTTGCCGGCTCCAAAGCGCAAGCCCACGCCCGCAGCCGGAATCAAGGCAATATGGCGCCGCATCACAAATGCTCCGACGATGGTATTTCACGCCACACGCAGCTGCCGCCCACCGCCTTATCCAAGCCGTCAAGATAAGCCTCGTGTTCCGCGGCCTCTTCCGTACTGGCCAACAATACTTTCAATTGCGCCGGACGCTGCGAAACAATGTTTACCGCCTCTTTTACCGTTTCACCACCCTCTTCGCCCATCAGGCTGAACTGGCCGCGCGTCATCGCCAGATAAACTTCCGCCAACAGCTCGCAATCGATCAGCGCACCGTGATACACACGCTTGCTGCGATCCACGTCAAAGCGCGAACACAAAGCATCCAAACTTGCCTTCTGCCCGGGGAACATTTCGCGCGCCATCGCCAGCGTATCGGTTACCTCGCAGTCCAACTCCTCAATCGAAGGCAAGCCCATGCGGGCAAACTCCATATTAAGGAAACCCACATCGAAACGCGCATTATGGATAATCAATTCAGCGCCGCGCAGAAAATCCGCAATTTGCCGCCCTACCGCCGCAAATTTTTGCGCATTTTCCTCTTCCAACCGCTCCTGCGTAATACCGTGAACCGCAATCGCCTCTTCCGGAATATCACGCTCCGGATCAACATAAAGATGCAGATAATTGCCGTTTAACTGGCGTTTTTGCATTTCGATTCCGGCAAACTCCAGCAAACGGTCCCCTTTATCGGGATAAAAACCAGTGGTTTCGGTATCCAGAATAATCTGGCGTTCTCTACTCATCATCCGCACTCTTGCCATAAAATTAATCAGCGCGCCCGCTCACCGGGCAAACGGTATCATTCTAACCGAAATCTGCACTTTTCCCTATTGGTAAAGACTCGCTTACCAACCTACTCACATTTTTCATCCATCTTATTTTTATATCCATTATTCATAAAAACTCCAGTTTCAGCTTTTCCAATAAACATCCAATAAAAAATTCTTTTTTTAAAACATAATCTTATAAATTTAAATACAAATAATAAGTATTATCATTTGCAAATATAATAATTTTCAATTAATATTCGACTTAACCCGCTGGCTACCAGATGCAAGCAGCAGCCAAACAATAATCAGAAAAACGCCGGGAGGACACCATGCCGGAATTTATCCTACACCAGCTCGTTCCTCATATAGCCCAACTACACCAACGCCCTGCCCGTTGCTGGTTGGCTACCGAAAACAGCGTTTGCCAAGCTGTATGTATACATGATAACGGTTGCTACTATGCCTGCCCGCTCAACGGCAAACCTGATGAATCCAGTCATACGGCCGGCATTCTGATGATCGAATCCGAAAACGGAGACAGCCGGATCAGCTGGGTTGCAGAACTGGAAAATTATGCCGCAGAGCATCCCGCTCCGCATATCGGTTGCCGACTGGCTGCGCTGCTGCATACCCACCCCGAACAATTACCCGATATTTGGCAGATAAGGCCAGCGCAAGGCTGCCTGTGCACGCCTCAACATGTACACCACGCCGTTTCGCCGGAAGATTTACGCAAAGCCCTAGCCGTCGCCGCTTGCAATAGCTAAGCCTTTTCAGACAGGCATGGAGTCTATACAGGGAGAGAATAAAGCAATAGATTTAAAATTTCAGTTTCAGATAGCAACGCAGCAAAACAGCAAGCAAACAATTTTTTTACCCTATTCAGCATAGCGGCTTCCTCCTCATCAAAAGCCAGCTGTACCGATTTACTAGTGGTTTGTGTTCCTTTTACGCTCCTATATAATGTAGGAGCTTTTTTTTGCCCATTTCCACAATCTGTCTCAGTTTTTCAGACAGGATCCTTTTATATATAGAATACCCATGCAATTGCTCAAATACCTGCAAGCACAAGGCATAGGCAGCCGTAGAAGCTGCCAATGGCTGATTGAAAACGATTGCGTCGCCATCAATGGCCAAACCGTCAATTTCCCCAAACAAGAAATCCAACCTGAAGATGTGCACACTCTCTCGATAGACGGAGAGCCGAAAATCGTTGTTCCGTTACCCTATTTCTATATTCTGTTAAACAAACCGGCAGGCTACGAAACTTCGCACAAACCGCGCGACTATCCCAGTATTTTCAGCCTATTGCCTGACCAATTACGCGAACTCGACCTACAAGCCGTCGGCCGCCTCGATGCAGACACCACCGGCGTCATCTTGATTACCAACGACGGCCAATTCAACCACCGCATGACTTCGCCCAAGCACAAAGTCGATAAACTCTATCAGGCCTGTCTGAAACATCCCGCCGATGACCATTTCTGCCAAACCCTGCTAAACGGCGTACTTTTACACGACGACAACGAAACCGTCGCCGCCAGCGCAGCCGAGTTATCCAGCCCCACAACCCTGCTGCTCACCATAAGCGAAGGAAAATATCACCAAGTAAAACGTATGGTAGCTGCCGCCGGCAACCGCGTGGAACAACTTCACCGCTTACGTTTCGGCAACTGGGATGAAGACGGTTTGACACCCGGCGAATGGAAGTTCATCAGAGCAGATGAAAAGATTGAAAACGAAAAATAAAAATACATTTAAAATCATGAATTTATATAGATATTTTGTTGTTTACATTAATTAACATATTATTTTTGAACTATTTTGAAACAAGTCAGTCTGATAAACACTTACTTTCCCAAAGTAAGTAAGTGAGTAAGACGTTTTCCCCGTAATGTGTTTGGCCATCTATACTTTCCCCTTGGTATAGATGGTTTTTTTTATCTGAAATTCATGCCTTATATTTACAGCAAAAACCACTACCCTAATCATGATGATGTATGAGTTATAGCGGATTAACTTAACTTTTGCTACAGCGCTGCTGCACCTTAGAGCGTGTAGTCATAATGCTTATGAAACTGTTTTTTGAGGGAAAATCCACAAACTCAAGGCAAAAAGTACAGCAAGATTGAACATCTTGCGAGCATTTTAGCTTCCCAAATCCGGTACGCTAGCTAACGGAGCAGATGCGGATTTTAACCCAACGTGCCGCCGCAACGCAGTCGACAACACTCCCTAAAACAAACAAAGTTCTCCAAAATAATATCCTTAAATAAAATTATAATCAGAAAAAATAATTACAAAATTTATTAATATACAATAGCTTATCGTTGTTAAAAAACACACTTGAAACTACCGCTTATCGAAAAGCAGATACGTTTATAGAAAAAAAAATATCTAATCCGGGGAACTACCCTATTATCCACCTGTCTGACAAGTACTTGCTCAACAGCAAGTAAGTGAGTAAGACGTTTTCCCCGTAATGTGTTTGGCCATCTATATCTTCCCCTTGGTATAGATGGCGTTTTTTTATCCATTTTCAGCTTCAAAAGATGATTTAAAATTAACGGCAGCTAATAATATTAACTTCCGCCCCCCCATTGCTGCATCAAAGCTAAAAAGAGCGATCTTGTAAGCGGCTAAAGAAGCAATAAAATCTGTTTCCACTACTTTGTAACATCCGCTGCTTCCTGCTTTAATATCATATCAAAAACATATTAATTCACTATCTTTCACTATATCAAGATCAAACACCCCTCGACTCCAACATAAAATCAGTATATTTATCAATAAAATGTTCCTAATCTGCTACTACAAGAGCCATCACTTAAAATATTTATCTCGATATACATAAAAGCATGTATTTCACTCTGATCTATTCTTGCTCAATGTAATTGATTGTTGCAAAATAACCACCTCAAAAAATACAACATTCTGTGTCTTTTTATAATATAGCAATGATTTATATGTAATTTTAAAACAAAAATTTTACTAAAACGAATTGTTCGTCGTTAATTTCAACTACTTTTGACTACATTTCTGATATAATGCCCCTCGTTATCCGGGTAGTTAAGACTTTCTACTCCTACCCGCTTACCTTAAGTTTCATTTTAACAAGAACCAGGAACTCCCTTCTCTTACTTCATAAAAGGATTGATAAAATGGGCATTAAAGTTGCCATCAATGGTTACGGCCGCATCGGCCGTCAAGTTTTGCGCGCTATTTACGATTATGGGTTGGAAGACCAACTGGAAATCGTTGCCATCAACGCCAGCGGCTCTCTGGAAACCAATGCCCATCTTACCAAGTACGATACGATTCACGGCCGTTTCAGCGCTGATATTTCTCATGACCCGCAACACCTTATTATTAACGGCCGCCCGATTCCATTTTTCTCTACCCGCAATCCGGCCGAATTACCATGGGGCGAATTAGGCGTTGATCTTGTTATGGAATGTACCGGATCATTTACCAGCAAATCCAAGGCTCAAGTGCATCTGGAATCCGGTGCCAAAAAAGTGTTGATTTCTGCTCCGGGTGATTCTGATGTCGATGCCACCATAGTTTATGGTGTCAACCACGATATCATTACCCCGGAGATGACCGTTATCTCCAATGCCTCCTGCACCACCAATTGCCTCGCCCCGGTAGCCAAAGTGTTGAACGATGAAATAGGCATCATCAAAGGCTTGATGACCACCATCCACGCCATGACCAACGATCAAACCGTTACCGATGTGCGCCATAAAGATTTGCGCCGTGCCCGCAGCGCAGTAGAAAACCTGATCCCCACCAAAACCGGAGCGGCCAAGGCTGTCGGTTTGGTATTACCGGAATTAAACGGCAAGCTCGACGGTTTGGCCATCCGCGTACCGACCACCAATGTCTCTTTGGTGGATTTAAGCTTCGAAGCGGCGCGTGATACCAGCGTGAAAGAAATCAACGCCATCATGAAAGAAGCTGCGGACAACAACATGAAAGGCGTGTTGGCATACAATAGCCTGCCGTTGGTATCTATGGATTTTAACCACACCACGCAAGCCAGTACTTTTGATGCCAATCTCACCAAAGTGAGCAACGGCAATATGGTTAAAGTATTCGCTTGGTACGACAACGAATGGGGCTTCAGCTGCCAAATGCTCAATACCGCCCGCACCATGTTCGGCTTGGAAGTACGCCCTTATCCGAAATCATAAACAATAAAACGATGAAAGCGGAACCCTTTCCAGTTCCGCTTTTTTGATTCTCAATCTACAAAAATATGCTCTAAAACAGTGCCTCAAAGCGCAACAATGCACCGGGATGATGGCTACGGTTGGCGCGACGATCGTTATAATAATTGACTTCCGTTTGTACAAACAGCCAATCACGCAAAAAAGGCTGGCGATAACCGATAAACGGCCCATAACCGTTCAAGCTGACTTTTTTATTTTCGATATAGCCACCACCGTATAGACCGTAATTCAGCCATTTACCCGGAGCGAAATCATGTTGCCGGTATAAGCTGTTGCCCCAACTCCATTCTTCTTCCTCATAATCATTTTCGTATTGGAAGTGCAGATGGTTGGCGATAAACGGCTTGGCCGGTACCGCATGACGTACTTCCAGATTGGTACGCGCATAATGTTTGCTGTCTATGCCATAACGGTAAATTTGTTCGGCAAACGTGTGAATATTATTGTCTAACTGCCAACCTTTATTCACTTTAACGCGTGCAAAAATATCATCGCCCGAGCGCAAACCAAGATCAAAATCGCTATCTACACCGGCATAGCGGTCGATATCCGACCATCGTAAAGCCAATGAAGCATTATCATCGCGCACACGCCGGCTGTTATAAGTGCTGTCTGGTTCGTTTTGCTGACGGCCATCTTCTCCCAAATGAGCCGAATTACTCAACTGGTTATCCAGCGTATCGTCACCAAATACCACGCTTAAATGCTCTTCGAGCTTGGGTAATTTTAAGCGTCCTCTTATACGCGGTTTTACGGAAAACTGGTCATGTTTATTCCATTCCGTATCTAAAATCACCCGCAAGCCAGCATCGGCCGGGCGGTTGGGGTCCGGCGTACCGAACCAGCTATCCAAACGGTGGGCAATTCTATCGATTCCCGAGCTGGCAGAACCGTGCTGGCGGTCTATCCAAGTTCCCTGCTTTTCCGGCGTCGGAGCAGCTTCCGCAGCAGGTGCCTGCGTTGTACTACTGCCTACAGGCACCCATTCATCCGCCGCCACAGCTTGCGGTATCCATGCAGCCAATAAAAAGCATACACCTGCTTTGCTGATATTCACTCTCATACCCGCCTCCTTTTTTTTAGAATCAGATATTTATTATATTGTCTCAAGTCATATAGTGGATTTAATTACTTCGATACAAGGAGCAAGCCGCAGCAACACTTTCTGTCTACACTCCCTAATCCACTATAGCAAAACAAAATAATCAAACTCATCATGTAGCGGAAAAATCTGTACTCTTAAAACCGCCGCACACCCATACTGCGCAGAAATTTATAGCGCTTATTGAGAATAAAAAAATTTCACTATTGTTAATTTAACGTTAAATCAATCAGCACACAAGACAAAAAATACCTGTCTGAAAATATATTTTCAGACAGGCATTTTTTGATTCATTCACTTACCTATAATACGATATCAAGCAGCCGATGCAATACGTATTAAATCCTGTACCACCGAAGGGACGCCGGCAGCTGCATTTTTCGGAATAATTTCCATATTCTGCCAAGCCGCCTGCGGGTTTGGATCTATCACAAAA
The DNA here is from genome assembly GCF_030523955.1 of Neisseria sp. Lineage (GTDB taxonomy): Bacteria > Pseudomonadota > Gammaproteobacteria > Burkholderiales > Neisseriaceae > Neisseria. The sequence goes on along the minus strand of NZ_JAUNHL010000021.1, from coordinate 19,445 downwards.
ATCTCGGCTTGCGGCGATACATAAGAAAGCAAAGAGGCCGCCGGATACACTTTCAACGAAGTACCGACTACCAGTACCACATCCGCTTCGCGGATTTCATGTACCGCATCACCGAACAGCGGCACACTCTCGCCGAACCACACAATATGCGGCCGCATCGGATAACCGTTGTGGTCTACCGTTTCCAAACTTTGATCGCCCTGCCAATCGATAACATAATTTTCATCCAAGCAACTGCGCAATTTGTTCAGCTGCCCGTGCAGATGCAAAACACGACGGCTACCGGCCCGTTCGTGTAAATCATCTACATTCTGGGTAATGATACTTACATCATAATAATCAGCCAATTCAGCCAAAGCATAGTGTGCGGCATTCGGCAAAGCTTCCGCTGCCTGCCGGCGACGCTGGTTATAAAAATCCAACACCAGTTGAGGATTTTTCGCGTATGCCTGCGGTGTACACACATCTTCTACCCGGTGGCCTTCCCACAGCCCGCTGGCATCACGAAACGTTTTCAGACCGCTGTCGGCGCTAATCCCCGCGCCGCTGAGTATCACGCATTTTCTCATGATCTGTTTTACCTTATTGTTATAAATGGAAAGATCATAGTATCGATTTCTTTCAACAACCGCTGATTCCTGTGCTTGGCGGAATCATCGCCTGATATACGGTTGCCACCTTGTTTATCATGCCTGTCTGAAAATATTTTTTACGTTAAAAATGTTATAATCAAAGACTTATTTTACGCTTTACTTCAATCATCATGAGCCGACATACACACGACAACGACACCATCCGCATCCGGGGCGCCCGCACCCACAACTTGAAAAACATCGACCTCGACATCCCCCGCCACAAACTCGTGGTGGTAACCGGCCTGTCGGGCAGCGGCAAATCGAGCCTGGCCTTCGACACGCTTTATGCCGAAGGCCAGCGCCGCTATGTGGAAAGCCTTTCGGCCTATGCGCGCCAGTTTTTGCAGATGATGGACAAACCCGACGTCGATCTTATCGAAGGCCTCTCGCCCGCCATTTCCATCGAACAGAAATCCACCAGCCACAACCCGCGCTCCACCGTCGGCACGGTAACCGAAATCCACGATTATTTGCGCCTCTTGTATGCCCGCGTCGGCACGCCTTATTGCCCCGAACATAACCTGCCTTTGGCAAGCCAAACCGTGTCACAGATGGTGGATGCCGTGCTGAAGCTGCCGGAAGACAGCCGCGTGATGATTCTCGCCCCCGCCGTGCGCGAGCGCAAGGGCGAATTCGTTGAATTTTTCGCCGACTTGCAGGCGCAGGGCTTTGCCCGCGTGCGCGTGGACGGCGAAGTCTATCAGCTCGACGAAGTGCCGAAGCTGGAAAAAAACATCAAACACAATATCGACGTGGTGATCGATCGCGTTAAGGTAAAAGCCGACATCAAACAGCGCTTGGCCGAAAGCTTCGAAACCGCCCTGCGCCACGGCGGCGAGCGCGCGCTGGCCTTGGAAATGGACAGCGGCGAAGAACACTGGTTTTCCGCCCAATTCGCCTGCCCCGTCTGCTCATACAGCCTGCCCGAGCTGGAGCCGCGCCTGTTTTCCTTCAACAACCCCGTCGGCGCCTGCCCCACTTGCGACGGCTTGGGCAATATGAATTTTTTCGACCCCGAACGCGTGGTGCTGCACCCCGAATTGTCGCTGGCCGCAGGCGCGATCAAAGGCTGGGACAAGCGTAACCAGTTTTATTTCCAAATGATTCAGTCGCTGGCCGCCCATTACGGCTTCGACGTGGATACGCCGTTTGAAAGCCTGCCTGAAAAAGTGAAAAAAGTGGTGCTGCACGGCTCCGGCAAAGAAGTGATCGACTTCCGCTACCTTTCCGAAAAAGGCACCACCTTCAACCGCAGCCACGCCTTCGAAGGCATCATCCCCAACCTCGAACGCCGTTTCCGCGAAACCGATTCCGCCACCGTGCGCGAAGAGCTGCTGCAATACCAAAGCCACAAAGCCTGCCCGAGCTGCGGCGGCGCACGCCTGCGCAAAGAAGCGCGCTATGTGTATGTAGGCAAACAGCCGCTGCACGAGCTTTCCGCCTGGCCGCTCACCAAAACCCATGAATTCTTTGAAAAACTCGATTTGGAAGGCAACAAAAAACAGATTGCCGAAAAAATCCTCAAAGAAATCACCGAGCGCTTGGGCTTTCTGATTAACGTCGGCCTCGACTACCTCAACCTCGCCCGCTCCGCCGAAACCCTCTCCGGCGGCGAAGCCCAGCGCATCCGGCTCGCCAGCCAAATCGGCAGCGGTTTAACCGGCGTGATGTATGTGCTCGACGAACCCTCCATCGGCCTGCACCAGCGCGACAACGACCGCCTGCTGGCCACCCTCAAACGCCTGCGCGACTTGGGCAACAGCGTGATTGTGGTCGAACACGACGAAGACGCCATCCGCGAAGCCGATTTCGTGATCGACATGGGCCCCGGCGCCGGCGAACACGGCGGCACCGTGCTGGTTGCCGACACCCCCGCCAAAGTCGCCTCCTGCAAAGAATCCGTTACCGGCCAATATTTAAGCGGCAAAAAGAAAATCGAAGTGCCCTCTGTTAGGACACCCGTCAACCCCGAAAGAATGCTGGTGTTAAAAGGCGCGCGCGGCAACAACCTCAAAAACGTTACCCTCGAACTGCCGCTGGGCTTGATTACCTGCATCACCGGCGTATCCGGCAGCGGCAAATCCACCCTGATTAACGACACGCTCGCCAAAATCACCGCCCGCGAGCTTAACCGCGCCCACGAAGAACCCGCACCCTACGACGACATTACCGGCCTCGACCACCTCGACAAAGTGATCAACGTCGACCAATCCCCCATCGGCCGCACCCCGCGCTCCAACCCCGCCACCTACACCGGCCTGTTCACCCCCATCCGCGACCTGTTCGCCAGCGTGCCCCTTTCGCGCGAACGCGGCTACAACGTCGGCCGCTTCTCATTCAACGTCAAAGGCGGCCGCTGCGAAGCCTGCCAGGGCGACGGCGTAATCAAAGTCGAAATGCACTTTTTGCCCGACGTGTATGTGCCCTGCGAAGTGTGCCACGGCAAACGCTACAACCGCGAAACCCTCGAAGTACAATACAAAGGCAAAAACATCAGCCAAGTGCTGGATATGACCGTAGAAGAAGCCCGGGAATTCTTCGACGCCGTGCCCACCGTATCGCGCAAACTGCAAACCCTGATGGACGTCGGCTTAGGCTACATCCGCCTCGGCCAATCCGCCACCACTCTCTCCGGCGGCGAAGCCCAGCGCGTCAAACTCGCGCTCGAACTCTCCAAACGCGACACCGGCCGCACTCTCTATATCCTCGACGAACCGACTACCGGTCTACACTTTGCCGACATCGCCCTACTGCTCGAAGTCATAGGCCGTCTGAAAGGCAAAGGCAACTCGATTGTGATTATCGAGCATAATCTGGACGTGATTAAAACCGCGGATTATATTGTCGACTTGGGGCCGGAAGGCGGCGATGGCGGCGGGCGGATTATTGCTTCAGGTAGCCCTGAGGAAGTGGCAAAGGTTAAGGAGAGTTATACGGGAAAGTATTTGCAAGATGTCTTGTAAAAAATAAGTTTTTTGTTGATTTTAATTTGATTAGGATATTGAAATGAAAGTATTTTTGAGCTGATCAGGGGAAAGAAGTAAACAGGTTGCTCTTCTTTTAAATAATTGGCTTTGCTGTGTAATTCAAGCTGCTCGGCCATGGATTTCTTCTAAAGATATTGATCGTGGCTCATTATGGTTTAGTGAAATAAATGATCAACTAAAAGATACATCTGTTGGCATAATTTGCTTAACCCAAGAAAATAAAAATCGACCTTGGATATTGTTTGAAGCCGGTGCTTTAGCCAAAGGACTTTCTACAGCGAGAGTATGCACTCTTTTGATTGATCTTGAACCAAAAGATATTGAAGATCCATTAGCTCAGTTTAATCATACTTTTCCCAAAAAAGAAAATATGATTGAACTTGTAAGGACTCTCAACAACAGTCTTGGTAGTAATGGGCTAGACCCTCGTGTATTGGACCAAGTATTTGATACATATTGGCCACAATTCGAGGAGGGATTTACTTCAATTATAGAAAGTACTCAGCCTCAAGATAAAACCCAATCGAAGCCTCGACCACAGGGAGATATGCTAGCAGAAATTTTAGAAAACACCCGGACGTTAAGCCAAAAAATGAGAGGGTTAGAAAGAGAAGTTGAGGTTATGAAAGAGAGAGAGCGTGCACGACTCCCTTTGCCTTTACTTAAATCAAAAGTTGCAGATATGGTAAAGCATGGCATATCTCCTGAACAAATTATGGATTATTTTAGTGGTGAAGTACCTCGTACTGTGGTTCGTCGATTAATTCATGAAAATATGAGAAGTACGACTTCTAATCTAGATCTAGATGAACTATAAAACTCCAAAAACAAGCAAGCCGTAGCAAGCGTAGCCTGCATAACCCACACCACCGCGTGCGTGGCTGCGCCACACACCCTACCGCCAATTCAACGCTTGCCGATTTCAGGCGTAGTAAGCGTAGCCTGTATGCCTCACCTACCGCGTGCGTGGCTTACGCCACACACCCTACCGCCGGTTCAACGCTTGCCGATTTCAGACGTAGGGTGTGTGCCCTAAGGCACGCACGCGTTGTTTGAGTGGGGCAATCCATACACAAGGCCTGTCTGAACAATTTATTTCAGACGGCCTTTTTCTCTATGTTTTTATAAAACCCGTTGAGACAAAAAGAAAATAACCCGAATCCCCGCATAACCCCACCACCGCGTGCGTGGCTGCGCCACACACCCTACCGCCGATTCAACGCTTGCCGATTTCAGACGTAGGGTGTGTGCCCTAAGGCACGCACGCGTTGTTTGAGTGGGGCAATCCATACACAAGGCCTGTCTGAACAATTTATTTCAGACGGCCTTTTTCTCTATGTTTTTATAAAACCCGTTGAGACAAAAAGAAAATAACCCGAATCCCCGCATAACCCCACCACCGCGTGCGTGGCTGCGCCACACACCCTACCGCCGATTCAACGCTTGCCGATTTCAGGCGTAGGGTGTGTGCCTTAGGGCACACACACGTTGTTTGGAATAAGCAGCCATACTTTAAGGCCGTCTGAAACCGATACATTTCAGGCGGCCTTTTGCTTTCTCACTGCCTTTGTTATGATGGCGCAAGTCGAAATAATAACAAGGGAAATAAATGTCTCACTATCGCCGCAACTACATCGAAGGCGGTACGTTTTTCTTTACCGTTAAACTTGCCGACCCGAAATCGCGTTTACTAGTCGAACATATCAATCTGCTTCGCGAAGTCTACACCTCGGTGCAAAAACGCTATCCGTTTGAAACGGTGGCCATTTGCGTCATGCCCAACCATCTTCATGCGGTTTGGACTTTGCCCGATGGCGATAGCGATTATCCGCTGCGTTGGCGTTTAATCAAAACCGGTTTTTCCAATCATTTTTCCGCATCAAATACTTTATCCGCCAGCAAACGGCGACGGCATGAAAAAGGGATTTGGCAGCGCCGTTTTTACGAACATACCGTGCGTGATGATGTGGATTTATGGCGTGTGGTGGATTATGTGCATTTCAATCCGGTGAAACATGGTTTGACGGCTAATGTAAAAGATTGGCCGTTTTCTTCATTCCACCGCTTCGTGCGCGACGGTTTGCTGCCGCTGGATTGGGGCGGAACGGCCGAAACTTGGGCGACGCATTTTGGTGAGTAATGAAAGTTTGGGGATAAGAAAGCAAACAGCCATATGCGTGTTTGTGCTCCTTGCAATTGTCAATAGGCCTGTCTGAAAAATATCCGTATCTTTTTTTCAGACAGGCATTTTGTTTTCTATGGCATTTCTGCGGATGATTATTCCGTTTATCCGCCGTAAAATATCTTATTTTTAATTTCGACAGGAAACGGTATGTCTATCCGCCATCTCTCCCCTGCCCCCGTTTGGCAATGGTTTGCAGATATCTGCTCTATCCCCCACCCTACTTACCGGGAAGCTGCGCTGGCGGCCTATATTATGCGGCACACCCGGGATCGTGGCTTAGAGGCGCGTTCGGATGACAAGGGCAATGTTTATCTTTATAAGCCGGCGGCCGGGGCGGGTATGGCGGAAAAAGCCGGGGTGATTTTGCAGGCGCATATCGATATGGTGGCGCAGAAAACGCCTGATTCGCCGCATGATTTCGATTGTGATCCGATCCGAGCGCGTATCAAAGGGGATTGGGTGTATGCCGATAACACGACGCTGGGTGCCGATAACGGTATGGGGGCAGCGATGGCGTTGGCGGTGTTGTTTGCCGAGGATATCGAACATCCGCCGCTGGAAGTTTTGCTGACCGTTGAAGAAGAAATCGGTATGGGCGGCGTGCGGGCGGTTCGCAGCGATTATCTGCAAGGCCGTTATCTGTTGAATTTGGATACCGAGGAACACGGCAGTATTTATTTGGGTTGCGCCGGCGGCCGTGATGCTGAATTCAATTTAGCCATGAAAAGTGAATGCGCCGAGGGCGAACGCTGGAAAATTACCGTGGAAGGTTTAATCGGCGGGCATTCGGGTATTGATATCCACCGCGGCCGCGGCAATGCCATTAAATTACTGGCCGATGTGTTGAACCGTGTTTCAGACAGGCATACGCTTCGGCTGGCCGCTTTCCACGGCGGGCTGTTGCGCAATGTGATTCCACGCGAGGCCTATGCGGAAATCGTGTTACCGGCCGGCCAAGGCGATGGTTTAGCGGCTCTGCTGGCCGAAGCGGAGCAACAGGTACGCGCCGAATGGGGTGTGCACGCCGAGAAGCTGCGTATCGCGGCCGACCGGGTGGCAACGCATAGCGGCCAGGCCTTCTGCGAGGCCGACAGCCGCCGCGCCATCGATTTGCTCTGCGCCCTGCCCGACGGCGTATTACGCACCAGCGACGACTTCCCCGGTGTTACCGAAACGTCGATTTGCTTGAGCGTTGCCCATACCGATGAACAATCCGTTCATATCTGCCTGCTGATGCGCTCGCTGTTGGAAACGCCGAAAGATGAAGTGAGCCGCCGCCTCGCCGCCCTCGCCCGCTTAAGTGGCGCTGCGTTGCGACTAGACGGCGATTATCCGGGTTGGACACCCGATGCGTCATCCGAGCTGTTTGCCGCCGCCCGCCAAGTGTTCCGCGATTATCTGGGGCGCGAGCCGCGCATCAAGGTGATTCCCGCCGGCCTTGAATGCGGCCTGATGCAGCAGCGCTTGCCCGAAGTGGAAATGATATCGTTCGGCCCCACCATCGAGGGCGCGCACACGCCGCGCGAACGGGTGGAAATCGCAACCGTGGCCGAATGCTGGGAATTATTGCTGCGGGTGTTGAAACATACGCCGGCTTAGACCGTGCTTGGGCGCTTGGATAGGAAATGCCTGTCTGAAAACTTCTTTCAGACAGGCATTTTTTAAACCGGAAAACTTACGATTCTTGTTGGTTGCCCAATTGCGGCAATACCGAACCTTCACCCAGCGAGAGCAAGCCGGTTTGCGCATACAAACCCAATTTACCGCGCGTATCGACGATGTCGAGATTGCGCATGGTCAGCTGGCCGATGCGGTCGGCCGGTGTGAAGGCAGCGTTTTCCACTTTCTCCATGCTCAAGCGCTCGGGTTGGTAGGTGAGGTTGGGCGATTCGGTGTTCAGAATCGAATAGTCGTTGCCGCGACGCAGTTCTAAAGTTATTTCGCCGGTGATGGCTTTGGCCACCCAACGTTGTGCGGTTTCGCGCAGCATCAATGCCTGCGGATCAAACCAGCGGCCTTGATACAGCAAGCGGCCGAGGCGCAAGCCGTTGATGCGGTATTGTTCGATGGTGTCTTCGTTGTGGATGCCGGTAACCAAGCGCTCGTAGGCGATGTGGAGCAAAGCCATGCCAGGGGCTTCGTAAATACCGCGCGATTTGGCTTCGATGATGCGGTTTTCGATTTGGTCGCTCATGCCTAAGCCGTGACGGCCACCGATTTTGTTGGCCTCAAGGAATAATTCCACCGGATCGGCGAACTCTTGGCCGTTGAGCGCTACCGGTACGCCCTCTTCAAAGCGTACGCGTACTTCTTCGGGCTTCACGACTACATTTTCATCCCAGAAGGCCACGCCCATAATCGGTTTGACGATTTTGATGCCGCTGTTCAAGAATTCCAAATCTTTGGCTTCGTGGGTGGCGCCGAGCATATTGGAATCGGTGGAATAGGCTTTTTCTACCGACATTTTGTAATCGAAACCGTTGGCGATTAAAAACTCGCTCATTTCCTGACGGCCGCCCAGTTCGTCAATAAAGGTTTGGTCTAGCCAGGGTTTGTAGATGCGCAGGCTCGGGTTGGTTAACAGGCCGTAGCGGTAGAAGCGCTCGATGTCGTTGCCTTTGTAGGTACTGCCGTCGCCCCAGATGTTTACATCGTCTTCTTTCATCGCGGAAACCAGCATGGTGCCGGTAACGGCGCGGCCCAACGGGGTGGTGTTGAAATAGGTAATGCCGCCGGTGGAAACATGGAATGCGCCGCATTGGATGGCGGCGATCCCCTCGTGCGCCAATTGGCTGCGGCAATCAATCAGCCTCGCCTGCTCGGCGCCGTATTCTTTGGCTTTTTTCGGGATGGCGTTGTAATCCTCTTCATCGGGCTGGCCGAGATTGGCGGTGTAGGCATAAGGCAGCGCGCCTTTGAGTTTCATCCACAACAGCGCGGCGGAAGTGTCGAGGCCGCCGGAAAACGCGATGCCGACCTTCTGGCCGGCCGGCAGGTTTTGCAAGATAGTATGATTGCTCATCGGGGGAATTCCTATAAGATAAGGTGTTGAAGCACGCAAGAAGCGGAAATTTGTTTATTATTGTACGATTTGGCGCCAACGTCCAGCCTCTGTTAATGATTTCGGCCGCCGCTTGGCTGCACGATATGCTTTCAGACAGGCATGGTGCCCTTAATTATATTGATTTGGCGGTATGCCTGTCTGAAAAACCATTACTTTATGAACGAACTGAATTACTCCGTCGCCGGCCGGCCGATTCGCATACTGCTCAAACGCAGCGCGCGCAAAAATATTATTTTGCGCGCGCTCTCGCACGATTCGATCAGCATCAATATCCCGCCGCGCTTGAGCCGCCGCCAACTGGTAAACTGGCTGGCCAACAACCAAACCGTGCTGCTTGATGTACTCGCCCGTGCACCGGAAAATACCGCCGGCCAGCGACCCGGCCACATCTGGTACCTCGGTATGCCGCATCAATTAGGCGAACACGATGCGGCGCACATTGCCGTCGATACGCCCAAGCTATTGTTGCCGCCGCAAGCCTGGCCGCAGCAGCAGGCGCAGTTGCGCCGTTTTTTGCAGCAGCGCGCCCGCGAACGGCTGTTGCCGCGTTTGGCCGAACACAGCGAGCGCCTCGCGCTTTTTCCGGCGGCAATGGATTTGTCCAATGCCAGAGGGTTCTGGGGCGTTTGCCGCGCACGCACCGGCATCCGTTTGAACTGGCGTTTAATCGGCGCGCCGGATTTTGTGTTGGACTATATCTGCGTGCACGAATTGTGCCACCTGCCCCACCCCGACCACAGCTCGCGATTTTGGGCACTGGTCAACCGCCACACGCCGCATACCGATTCGGCCAAACGCTGGCTAAAACAATACGGCAGCGAGTTGTTTTGGCTGGATGCGCCGCGCTAAACCCGAGCATATCAATCCCCGCTATCGGGCATTAAAGTCAGGTTAGGCAGATTCCAATTGCGGTAAACCGCCAGCATGCGGAAAGCAAAAATAAACAGCAGTGTCAATACATCGCGCAGCCACAACGAAAAATCCAAGGTATACATCAGCCAATACAATAAGCCGCCGCTGAGCGAGGCGGTCAGATAGATTTCCCGTTGCAACAGCAAAGGCAGCTGCCGGCACACCACATCGCGCATAATCCCGCCCACCGAAGCGGTCATTACCCCCATGGTCAATACGATCGGCCAAGCCATTTGTTTTTCCAGCGCCGCCTCGATACCGATAACGGTAAACGCGGCCAAGCCCAGCGCATCAAACCAGCGCATCGCCCTGTCCAAGCGTTCGAATTGGTAGTAAAACACCTGTACCAACAGAGAAGTGGCGACAATCAGGTAAAAATAATTCAGGTCATAAAGCCAGAATATCGGCGTTCGGTCGAGCAGCAAATCGCGCAGCGTTCCGCCGCCCACCGCGCCGACAAAAGACACCAGCATCGCGCCGAAAATATCAAACTTCAAACGCTTGGCCAGCACGGTGGCCGCCACCGCGCAGGCGAAAATGCCGACCATATCCAGCGTATAAACAATCAGGGATTCCGAAGGTAATTCCATAACACTCTGTTTTTAATCTTATTCGTGATTTCACTATATTTGATAATCAATCGATATGCCTGTCTGAAAACAAATATCCGTTATTTTTTCAGACAGGCATATCGAATCTTGATGATTTAATCCGTTACAAACGGCTCGCCCATTACTTCTAATAAAACCGATACATGCGAACGTTGCGGATGTTTTACCGCCGTCAACAAACATACTTCGCCCACTTGCTGCCAACTGCGTAATTGTGCCATCGCCGCCTGCTGCACCTCGCCCTGCAATTCCTCGCGATAACGCGTGGCGAATTCATCAAAGCGCTGTTGCGGCGCAGCATGATACCAACGGCGCAATCCGGCAGAAGGCGCGATGTCTTTCAACCAATGCACACCGGCCATCTGCTCTTTACTGATGCCGCGCGGATACAGACGGTCGACAAAAACCAAAGTTTCGCCGTCCGCCGCTTGGAAACCGTAAATCCTGCTCACCTTCATATCCGTCTCCCGCCTTATTTAAGATGTTTTCTTCCATTCCAGCGCCAAATCATACAAGGCTTTTTTGTTGGCGCCGCTGATTTTCGCCGCCAGCTCGGCTGCCTGTTTGGTCGGCAGCTCGGCCGCCAAAATCTTCATCACCTGCTGCGCCTCGGGCGGCAGACCGCCCGCTTCGCGCTGCGCCGCCGGATGCAGCACCAACACCATTTCACCGCGGCTCTGGTTGCTGTCGGCCTGCAAACAAGCAGCCAATTCGTCTGCCGTACCGCTTAAAAAAGTTTCGAATGTTTTGGAAATCTCGCGCCCCAACATCAGCCGCCGCCCGGGAAACAGCGTTTGCATATCCGAGAGCGTCGCCGCGATACGGTGCGGCGTTTCGAACATTACCACCGGAAAATCCGCCTCTTGCCACTGTGCCAAACGTTTCTGCCGCTCCCCCGCCTTGGCCGGTAAGAAACCGGCGAAATAAAAAGTGGAATCAGCAATACCGGCCACACTTAAGGCCGCCATCACCGCGCTGGCCCCCATCACCGGCACCACCGCACAGCCCGCCTCGCGCACACTCTCCACCAGCCGCGCACCTGGATCGCACACCGCCGGCGTACCCGCATCGGATACCTGCGCCACGATTTTGCCCTCCGCCAGCGCCGCGATGACTTTCTCCGCCATCTGCCGCTCGTTGTGCTCGCGCACGCTCAACAAGCGCGCCTGTATGCCGTATGCCCCCAACAGCTGCGCCGTTACCCGCGTATCCTCCGCACACACCACATCCGCTTTGCTCAATACCGCCAGCGCGCGCAAAGTAATATCAGCCAGATTGCCTATCGGCGTGGCCACCACATATAATGTTTGCGGCAATAAGCTGTCGCAGGCTTTTTGATAGAATTTCTGAAACATAAATGCCTGTCTGAAAAATAGGAAACCAATAAAAACCACATTATAAAGGGGAACGGCAAAATGCGCCTGAACCATAAACAAGGATGCGCCGGCGAAGATGCCGCACTTGCCTTTCTCCAAGCGCAAGGCTGCAAACTCATCGCCCGCAACTGGCACTGCCCGTTCGGCGAGATTGATTTAATCGTCAAACACGGTAAGATACTGGTGTTCGTAGAAGTACGCTACCGCCGCAGCCAAGCCTTCGGCGGTGCGATTGCCAGCATTACCCCGGCCAAACTGGCCAAACTGAACCGCACGATTGATTATTACCTGCAAACCCAACAACCCGGCAACATTCCTTGCAGGCTGGATGCAGTATTGATAGAAGGCGGCAGTACCCCGGTTTGGCTCACCAACATCACAGGTTAACAAAAGATGAGTAATTTACAATCGCGCATCACCGCGCATTTTGAAGAGAGCATCGCAGCCAAACAACAAGCCGTTGAAGTATTGGCCGCCCCCACCGCCGAAGCTGCACAGATGATGATTAACTGCCTGATGAACGACGGCAAGATTCTGGTTTGCGGCAACGGCGGTTCCGCAGCCGATGCGCAGCATTTCGCCGCCGAAATGACCGGCCGCTTTGAAAAAGAACGCATGGAATTGGCCGCCATCGCGCTGACCACCGATACCTCCGCCCTCACCGCCATCGGCAACGACTACGGCTTCGACCATATCTTCAGCAAACAGGTGCGTGCTCTGGGCCGTCCCGGCGATATCCTGATGGGCATTTCCACCTCTGGCAACTCCGCCAACATCATCGAAGCCATCCACGCCGCCCACGAACGCGACATGCAAGTCATCGCCTTTACCGGGCGTGACGGCGGCAAAATCGCCGGCCTGTTGAAAGACGATGACGTTTTGCTCAACGTGCCCCATCCCCGTACCGCCCGCATCCAGGAAAACCACATCGTACTGATACACGCCCTGTGCGACTGCATCGACAGCGCACTGTTCGGCGAATAACAGAACACCGAAAAAAGCCGAAAAACGTGCCAAAACGGCGACAAACCGTTAAAATACCCCGCAATCCGGCAGGCACGCCGCCTGTTTTGTTTGCGCAAGAAAGGAAAAACGCATGAACACTACCGTTAAATCCCTGCTGCTTTCTCTCACCCTGGCCGCTTCGCTTAGCGGTTGCGCCGCCGCTTTAGTGGGCGGGGCTGCCGTTGCCGGTGATTCCGCCCTAGACCGCCGTAGCACCGGCGCACAGGCTGACGACAACATCATGGAAGTGCGCATCCGAAAAACCGCAATCGATTACCTGAAACAAAACAGCCAAGCCTCCGGCATCCAACCCAAGCTCTCGGTTGTCAGCTACAACCGTCATATCTTGTTGCTGGGCCAAGTTGCCACCGAAGAAGAGAAACAATTTGTCGAACGCGTCGCCCGTGCCGAACAATCCGCCCAAGCAGTATACAACTACATCGAAGTAAGCCCGCAAGCCCGCACCTTCGGCAATGTCAGCGCCGATACCTGGAGCACCACCAAAGTACGCACCACCTTGCTGGGCATACAAGGCGTCTATCCCGGCCGCGTGAAAATCGTTACCTATGGGGGCGTTACCTATGTAATGGGCATCCTTACCCCGGAAGAGCAAGCCGCGGTTACCCAACGGGTCAGCACCACGTCCGGCGTACAAAAAGTCGTTACCCTCTATCAAGATTATTACAAACCGACTGCCGGTGCCGCTTCACAATAAAGCACCGCGAATCTGATACGGGCACCGCTCAAACCGGCGGAGCCCGTTTTCTGATAAGGCCGTAGGAAAATTTTTACTTTCCCCATTCAAATACAAACGCTCCTACAAACACACATCGGAACTAATATATGAGCAAATTCCAACTGACTCCGCGCAAACTGCTGTTCGGCGCACTGGTCATCATCGCCTTAGTGGTTGTCGGCCTCGTATTCAGTGTCTTTACCACCATGTCGAAAAAAGAAAATATCCGAATTCAGAATAACCAAGCCGCTTCTGATAGCTCTACCGTCGAAATCCTTACCCCCGGCGGCAATAAAATTGTCACCACCCAAACTGTTTCCGCCAGCCAGCAAGCAGCGAATCAACCTGATGCCGCATCAGATAGTACCGCCAGCGATCCTCCGCAAAACGAAGCTGCTTCGGAAACCGAACAACAAGCGGCCACTACCCGACAAAACCAGCGTCGCCAACGAAACCAAGCCGCTACCGAAAACGACGATAGCGGGAACGCAACAACAACGCCTTCACGCAGTAACCGTCCAGCTACCACGGCAGAAACACCGGTCGAACCGATAAACAGACAACCTGCCCGTGCACCTGCGCCGCCGGCCGAACGACCGGCACAACAACCTACCGCACCGGCAAAAAAAGAAGTGATGGATAATTTGTTCTAAACTTCTTCAGATAAAAAAGACCTTTAAGGATCTATCACCTTAAAGGTCTTTTTTGTGGCTGCTGTTTCTATCAGCCATCAGCCCGTTACATCTTTGCAAAACTTCGCAACTTGCCGGAAAATATTACAAAACAATCTTGCCATATTGGTTCAAATTCATCCAAGAATCGCTTAAACCATTAGAAACAAAAGAAATATTAAATGCCATACTCATCCATAAGCCGGTAAAGAATTTGGTTTCAGACAGGCATTTCCGTCGGATCAGCCGCCCCAAGCTAAACTATTCACTCGGCGCAGCTATTGAAATCACCCGATTACCCTCCACTTTGCTTTCTGTACAAATAAGCACATTGTTTGTTGTTTCGCCTTTGCCGTTTTGACTCATAAGGAAACTAGATTGATGGAACAAAAATCACCCGAGGATTTTATCCCCTCTTTTCGCCGCCGCAAGTTAGACGAGCCGGGTTTCTTAAAAAAAGTGGCACGTTTTGCCGCACGCTTAGGCGCACCTGCGGTCAGACAATTGTATGCGCTATATTATCTTTACAAATCACCTGCCACACCGAAACGGGCTAAGATGATTATTCTTGGTGCATTGGTTTATTTCTTCAGCCCGCTCGACAGCTTACCCGATTTGCTGGGCCCGCTCGGCTTTACCGACGACATCGCGGTTATCGCATTGGTTTACGCGCAAATGAAAGCTTATCTGACAGAAGACATAAAAGTACGCGCGCGCGAAGCAACAGAAAAACTGTTGAAATAAAAGGTTTAAAAAATCCGACCGCGATAAGCCGTCGGATTTTTATTTACCTATTTCTGCCACACCGTGCAAGAAGCACTCCGCCAAATTTAACGTCTGGCCGTTTAAGGTAAATACCGACCGGCGTGCAAGCAGGGCCTGACCATCGAAACCGGGTAAAGAACAATCTCCTACTATCGCATATTCAACCGGGCTTCGTGTGACCGCCAACGAAGCGTCAAACAACTGTTCACCCAACGGACGGGTACCGCAATCGAGAATCCGGCGCCACTCCCAAGCTTCAGACAGGCATAAACTGCGTGCCCATACCACCGGGATTCCGTTATAAGAGAGCAAAACATCGCGTATACAACAGTCTCCTGCCTGCTGCAGCCACCCCGTATCATTCTTACCTTTACCTAAATAAAGTAAGTTCACAGTAAATTCCCCGCCCAACGATTTGAAGGCACGTGTCAACGAAGGCTGCTGTATGAGTTCTAAAACTTCTTCCGATAACGGAACGGTTAAAGGGGGTAATTGCGGTAACCAAACCGGAACCGTATTTATGCTGTGCATCATAAAAGATTCGAGTATCAGTGAAACAGATGTTACAGCGGCTTATAACCGCCACCATCAACAAATGCCTGTCTGAAAGTCATCACCGTATCACGGAAAATTCTTTTCAGACAGGCATTTAATTCAAAAAATATGGCTATTACAAACCAATCAATTTAATCCGCTGGCCCGGCGTAATCACGGAGGTATTGCCGTTCCAACGACGGATATCATTAACGCTGAGGTTAAAGCGGTTGGCAATATTGGTCAGCGTATCACCTTTGCGTACGGTATAAGAAACCTGCTGCGTACCTCCGCTGTTACGAGATTTGGCTGCGACAACATTCAACACTTGGCCTTTACGGATATTGTTGCCTTGAATCTGATTCTGGGCCACCAAATCAGCCACACTCACGCCATAGCGCTGCGAAATGTTATACAGAGTATCGCCATCGGTTACACGGTGTGTCGAAGCAGCAAGATTTTGCCGTTGCGCATTGGCGCGAGCCAAACGCTCTTCAGTGCGTTGTTGCTGCTTGGCACGGGCGGCCGCCGCTTTGGCAGCACGCGCTTCTTCCATATCGGCACGAGCCAGCGCTTCACGAACCGCTGTAGCAGCACTGCTGCGCATATTATTGTTTTCCACCAGATTTTGCAGATCATCAGCCCCTTGGTTGGCAGCCAACTGATTAACACCGGTAATCGGCTGTTCGATTGCAACCGGCAAGGTTGCAGGTGCCTCAGCTTGAGCCATAGCCAAAGGAGCGGCAGCAGATTGGGCAGTTGACAGTGCTGCAGTTTGCGCCACAACAGCGGGCTCAGGTTGCGCTTCGGCTACACTGATTGGCGCTTCTGCTGTAGTAGGCGCGGCAGTTGAAACTTGCGCCACAGCCACATTAGCGGGGGACGTGCTGGCAACTTCCGGCTTAGCTTCAGCTGTTGCCACAGTAACCGGTGTGGCAGCAGGAGCAGTTTGAGCAACCGTAGTCACCGGCTCGGCCGGTTTCTGATATGGTTGGGTTGGCAGCGGCAACGGTTGGTTAATGGCCATTACTGCCGGTTTATTATCCGCTTTGATGGCAACCGCTTCAGCAGGAGCACGGTTAGCAACCTGCACAAAATCAGATGCTTGAGGAGCAGGTGCCACGGTAGCAACACGGGTTTGCGGCGGTACGATTTGCGGCGCAGCGGCATAAGAACGCGCCGCAGCATTGTTGACAGCCAATACAGGCATGGGCTCCACTGTCTGCAAACGGTTGTGTTGGGGATTCGGATCACGATCCAAGCTTGCCAAATCGCTTTGCACGCTGCCCGAGGCCGGTGAAGTAACGGTATTACTGCGGTTCCAAGTTAACAAGGTAGTCGGATCAGCCTTACGATAATTTTGTTCGAAAGTATTAACCGCCGCCACCGGCAACAGCATTTTACGGCTGCTGTTGGGAATGAATACCGATTGTTTAAACGCAGGGTTCAATGCACGGAATTCGTCTTCACTGATGCCGGCCAAGCTGACGGCGGCGGAAATATCAATCGGCTGATCAAGATTAACTGCCTTGAAATAAGGTTTATTATCGATTTCATCCAGATTCATGCCGAAATATTGCGGGTTGCTGACGATATTGCGCACTGCCATCAATTTCGGTACATAGTTGCGTGTTTCCGCCGGCATTCTCAGGTTTTCATATACCGGGTCCAAACCTTGCGCACGAGCGCGGTTGACTGCCCGGGAGACATTGCCTTCACCCCAGTTGTAAGCAGCCAGAGCCAATGACCAGTCACCAAACAAACCGTGCAGATATTGCAGATAATTAAGCGCCGCATCGGTTGAGGCGGCGACATCATGACGGCCGTCGTACATCGGGGTTTGTTCCAAACCGTAATGACGGCCGGTAGCAGGCATGAATTGCCACAAGCCGGATGCGCCAACGTGTGATTTTGCCTTAACTACATAAGCACTTTCGATAAACGGCAACAGCGCGATTTCAGCAGGCATGTTGCGTTTTTCAACTTCTTTGAAAATATGATACATATACGGTTTGCTTCGGCTAACCGTACGATTGAAATAAGCGGAGTTGGCTGCAAATTTCGCTTCATGGCGGCGAACCAGCTCGGGATTGACTTCATCCATACGAAAATCTTTGCGGATTTTCGCCCAAATACTGCCTGAGGCGACAGTGGATTTACCGTGATCCAGCGATGCGGCATTCAAGCGCATCATCGCCATACCAATTTGACTGGGCGAATAATTCTGGCTGTAAACAGTTGCTGAAGCAGTCAGACCGGCTACCGCCAGTGTAAGGGTTTTCAATGATGCCATGATATTATTTCAAATAATCTGATGTTTAACCTTATAGATAGTACTTTAGCTTGCCTGTTACCGTCAAGATTCCAACAAAGTAAAGTTTTTCAATATATTATCATTTCTCGGTGTTATCCGACATTCGGTTATACTGTGACAAAAGAATAATTTCGGCAACCGACATTTATCAGACGCACACAGGAAGAAATTGAATTATTTAAAACTAAATCAATGGTTTGAACAATCAAACCTAGGACTTTATCTGGCACGTCAGGAAAAAGATTTTTTCGGCACGCTCACCGAACGCTACGGCCTTTTGGGGGCGTCGGTACAGTTCGGTATGCCGGATTGGCATCTGTTGCCTGTATGCAGCATGATGCAAGTTCCCGATGATGTGCGCATGACACCCGAAGCAATGGCTTGGGCAGACGCCAGCTTGGATTTATTGATCCTGCCGCATATCCTCGAATGCAGCGGCGCACCTTATCAGATATTGGCCGAAAGCTGGCGCTGCTTGAAACCCGGCGGTCGTGTATTGTTAAGCGGGTTTAATCCGCACTCTCTCTGGCGGCTGGGTAGGTGTTTCGACGGCAAACAACTGCCCCACGCACGCAAATGTCTGCCCCTGCCCTTATTGAAACGCTATGCGACAGATATTGGCTTTACCATCGAAAGCGGGCGTTTTATGGCCTATGTACCGGCCGTTCACAGCGAGCGGGCACTGCGCCGCTGGCGTTTTATGGAAGCCGCCGGCAACCGTTGGTGGCCGCACGCATCAGCGGCTTACGGCGTAGTATTATTGAAGCGTCAGGCCGGCATGACCATTCTGCCGGAATTACAGGAAAAACTGGCGGAAAAAGAGGATGCGGTGGTGCTGACGCCTGCTAAAGTGAGGGCCGACTGAACTTCAATATTTTGATGAACACAACAAAGCGGCAGAACGGTTTTTTCCGTTCTGCCGCTTTTTTTCTGCAAATCAAACTTAAAACAGGCTCACGATGCCCATTACCGCCAACGTCATCACAATCGCCAGTGCGCAACCGACCTTTGCGACCACACCCAAGATAAAGCCGATAAAGGTACTCAGCCCGACTTTGCCGGCTTTCAACAAATCCCGGCGTACCCACCATTCGCCGATGGCCGCGCCAATCAAGGGGCCGAGCAACAGGCCCGGAATGGAGAAGAAGGCACCGACAATACCGCCGATCAACGCGCCCCATACCGCTTGTTTGCTGGCGCCGCTGAATTTGGCACCCAACATGCCTGCTACATAATCCATTGCGGTGCCGACTACAGCAAATATCGCCAGCGCAATCAGCGTGCCGGTTCCGATAATCTGGTAATCGCCGGCATATGCCAACAACCAGGAACCGGCAAACATCAATCCCAAGCCGGGAATAGCCGGGTAAACGGTACCGAGCAAGCCGATCAGCAAGCAAATCAGGCCGCCGATAATCAATAAGGTAGTCATTGCTACTCTACTCCGTAAAAAGTTTTCAGACAGGCATTCTAGGATCTATTGACAATTAACGCAACGGCGTTGTTTTTGGTCAAAAATCCCCGTCTGCGGCGTTGAAAATGCTCGCAAGATGCCCAACCTTGCTGTGCTTTTTGCCTTGCATACGCGGTTTTTGCCCCTTGAATTGACAATCTAAGTGCAACAAATGCGAAGAGGTGCCCATAAAGCAG
>NZ_JAUNHL010000087.1 GCF_030523955.1 Neisseria sp. | reverse complement strand
GGTTTTGTGCTTTTTCCGCTTCGGTAAGGCTCAGGCGGGAAAGACGGGCGATTTTTTCCACGTCAGTTAGTGTTAAGGCCATCGGGTAAATCCTTAAATAAAATTAGCAAATCGACCTGTTGTAAGGTATCATTCTCAACCAGTCCGTATGCTGGTGGCACAAGCTTGCGCTGCCCTTGAGATTAAGCGCGGATTATAAACGAAAACCCCCGTTATGGGCATGGTGTTTTTCCGGCAATCCATCTAGCTGATGCCTGTCTGAACCCCATGCCTTGTTGTGTCCGATAATATTTATTTTTATTTCGTCCATTTCAGAAGGTTTTACATGCTTGGCTTTTTTAACCGCTACCTCTCGCACGATTTGGCCATAGACCTGGGTACGGCTAATACTTTAATTTACAGCAAGAATAAAGGCGTGGTGCTTAACGAGCCCTCTATTCTGGCCATTCAAGAAGACGAAACGCATCCGGGCCATGCCAATCCTATCGCCATCGGCAATGATGCGAAAAAAATGCTGGGCCGAACCCCGCGCAATATCCGCGTGGTGCGACCGATGAAAGACGGTGTGATCGCCGATTTCACACTCACCGAAAAAATGCTGAAATATTTCATCCGCCAAGCCAGTGCGGGAAATCTCGGCGGTCCTTCCCGCATTGTGATTTGCGTACCTTGCGGTGCCACGCAAGTTGAACGCAAAGCGATTTGCGATTCCGCCCGTGCGGCCGGCGCTTCGGATGTTTACCTAATTGAAGAGGCGATGGCGGCGGCACTCGGCGCCGATTTGCCGATTTCAGAACCTGCTGGCTGCATGATTGTCGATATCGGCGGCGGTACTACCGAAATAGGCGTAATCTCAATGGGCGGCATGGTTTATTCGCAATCTTTGCGCGTTGCCGGCAATGCTTTCGATGAAGCCATTATCCATTATGTGCGCCGCCATTTCGGTGTACTCATTGGCGAGGCGACTGCGGAAAATATTAAACAGAGTATAGGAACGGCTTATCCGGTGGAACAAGTTGAAAGTATGGTGATTCACGGCCGCAATCTTTCCGAAGGTGTTCCCAGCAGCTTTACCATAAATTCCAATCAGGTATTCGAGGCATTAAAAGAGCCGCTCAACCAGATTATCCAAGCCATTATTTATGCGCTGGAAATGACACCCCCGGAATTAGCTTCCGACATCATCGAGCGCGGGTTGGTACTGGCCGGCGGCGGTGCGCTGCTAAGCGGTATGGACCGTTTGCTATCCGAAGCAACCGGCCTGCCGGCAAGCATTGCAGACGAGCCTTTAGGCTGCGTTGCCCGCGGCGCCGGTTATGCATTGGATTTAATCGGCACCCGCAGCCCTGTTTTTACCGAAATCTATTAAACGCACACCTACCGGGAAAACCGAGATATGCCCGCTCCTTCCCTTAATTTTACGAAACGCCGCAGCGCACCGGTTGGTAAGCTTTTTTTATTGAGCTTTGCCAGTATTGCGCTGTTGGCGTTGGATCAGCGTTTCGAGGGAGTGCAGCAGATACGGAAAGTTGCCGCTTCGCTAACCTTCCCGCTGCAATGGCTGGCTTCCCAGCCGGTGGAACTCTACCGCTATACCCGCTCGCTGGCGCAATCGCAAACCGCACTGCAAGCGCAAAACCGGCAACTGAATGCTGAGAATATCCGTCTGCAAACAACTGCCAACCAAAACCGTGCCTTGGAAAAGGAATTAAAAGAATTAAAATCGGTATTAAATCTTAAGCAGGAAGATTTCGGAAACTCGATAGCCGCCGAAGTGGTTTCCAGCGGCCGCAATTTTTCATCCAACCTGCTTGTGATTGATAAAGGCGAAGAAAGCGGTGTGCGGCAAGGTGATGCAGTCATCGATCAGAGGGGCTTAGTCGGCCAAATTATCCAGGTGCGCCATTTGAGCGCCGATGTGCGCCTGATTAGCGCCAATGATCTGATTGTTCCGGTATCGGTAGCGCGCACCGGTGTACGCAGCCTGATATATGGTGAAGGCGGCGGTATTGCGTTGCGCTATTTTCCACAAGGCGCCGATTTGCAAAAAGAAGATATACTGCTGACTTCCGGTATGGACAGTATTTATCCGGCCGGCATACCGGTGGCCAAGGTAACCGAAGTTTCTAAAAACACCGGAACAGCCTATTACCGCAGCAAGCTTGAGCCGGTTGCCGGCCTCAATATCAGCAAATATTTACTGGTTATCCAACAAAAAACACCTGCCGCCGGAGCCGCAAGCGATCCGGCAGCCTCCGCACGACCATGAACGATTCCAACCTGACCGGCCGCCTGCCGCTGATTCATCTTTTGATTACACTGGCTGCGGCACTCTTATTAGATTTCATTCCGCTCCCGGCGGATACTTTTTTCTGGATGCCGTCGTTCAGTGCAATGGTATGGTTTTTCCTGATTTTACGCCGTCCGCAGAATTTCGGTTTATCAGGCGCTTTTCTGTTCGGCCTGCTGGTTGATGCCGGCACCACTTCTCCTTTAGGCCAACATGCCCTCTCTTTTGTATTGATGACTTTTGCGATTCAGCTGCCCCAAACACAAGCTTCGCTGAAAACTCCGATGCGTCAGGCACTGGGTTTAGCATTGTCTTTGTTGTTCAATCAAGCCGTTCTCAGCTTTCTGAACGCCGTTCACGATCGGCAGTTCACACACCCCGAAATATTTACTTCGGTATTGACCGGTGTTTTATTATGGCCGCTGCTAGACCGATTTCTGCTAACTTTTTTGCAACCCCGCCGTTTTAAATGAAAGAGCAACCGACTACCCCACTGCCGGATACTCAGGCGGGGAAAGACTTCAAATTACGCTTAGGCGTGGCTTTCGGCTTGATCGTGCTCGCTTTTGGCGCATTGGCGGCCCGTTTTGCCTATTTGCAGATTGATCAGCACCAAAATTACACCGCCCGAGCAACCACCAACCGCATCACCCTGATCCCCACTCCGCCGGTGCGCGGCGAGATTGTCGATGTCAACGGCGTGGTCTTGGCGCGCAACTATCCAGTTTTTTCGCTGGAACTTATTCCTAAACAAATCGACGGGAAAATAGAAGATACCATCGAAGCCCTGCGTGCTTATGTGGACATCAGCGAAGCTGATTTGAAACGCTTCAAAAAATTTCGCGCCGAATACCGCTCTTATGAAAAAGTACCGCTGAAACTGAAGCTTACCACCGATGAGGCCTCGCAGCTTGCGCCTCATCTCTACCGCTTTCCCGGCGTGGAAATCAATGCGCGCACCTTCCGCGAATATCCGTTCGGCCCGCTGACTGCCCATTTTCTCGGCTATATCGGCCGCATCAGCGATAAAGATCAGGAAAAGCTGAAAGAAGAGGAGCGTACCGCTTTGTATCGCGGTACCACGCACATCGGCAAATCCGGTTTGGAGAGCTATTACGAGCCGCAGTTACACGGCAATCCGGGCTATCAGGAAGTGGAAAAAGATGCTCATGGCGACATCGTACGCGTATTGCGCAGCGTACCGCAGCAAAGCGGCCAAACACTGAAACTGGCGCTGGACATCCGCTTGCAACAAGAAGCCGACCGTTTAATCGGCAACCGTCGTGCCGCCATGGTGGCCATCGATCCGCAAACCGGCGGCGTGCTGACATTTATTTCCAAGCCTTCGTTTAATCCTAATCTTTTTCTTGACGGCATCGATTCGGAAACTTGGAAACAGCTTAATGAAGACTGGCAACGCCCGCTGCTCAACCGCGTCACCCAAGGCCTTTATCCGCCCGGCTCCACCTTCAAACCCTTTATGGGCATGGCTTTGCTTGAAAGCGGTAAATTGAAGATGAATACCATCGTGCCCGCGCCCGGCGCTTGGAGCATACCCGGCTCTACCCATCTGTTCCGCGATTCGGTACGGCGCGGACACGGTGCCGTTAACCTGAGTACTGCCATTCAAGTATCGTCCGATACCTTCTTTTACCGTACGGGTTATGAAACAGGCATCGAAAAACTGCGGCCTTATCTGGCGGAATTCGGTTTCGGCGAAGCCACCGGCATCGATTTGCCGAACGAATACCGCGGCATTCTCCCCTCGCCGGAATGGAAAGAAAAACGCTTCGCCAAGCTGCCGCCGAAACAACGCCAATGGCATCCGGCAGAGATGGTGCCGGTCAGTATAGGCCAAGGTTATAACGCCTACACACCGATGCAAATGGCGCATGCGCTGGCTTCGTTAGTGAACGACGGCAAGGTTTATCGACCGCACCTGGTTAAAGAAATGCTGGATTACAACAAACAGCAAATTACTCTGATCGAGCCGAAACCCACTCGGCAAATTCCGTTCAAACAGGAATATTTCGAATACATCAAAAACGCCATGCGCAAAGTAGTCGGCCCCGGCGGTACTGCCCGCGCCATCGGCGGTGCGCCCTATACTTTGGGTGGCAAAACCGGTACCGCGCAGGTGGTACAAATTAAACAGGGTAAAACCTATAATGCCGCTGCTTTGCGCGAACAACACCGCGACCACGCTTGGTTCATTGGTTTTGCCCCTGTAGACAAACCCAAAATTGCCGTTGCCCTGATTCTGGAAAACGGCGGCTGGGGAGCTACCGCCGCGCCTTTGGTTCGCAAGCTGATGGATTATTATCTGCTGACCCTGCAAGGCGGTGCCAATACCGCTATGCCGGGCGATCAAGGAGCGCCCGGCAGTAATCCGATTCTCGATAGCGAAGAACACATCATACCGCTACAGCCGGCAAGCGGTTTTCAGACAGGCATTGTCCCTGCTTCGGGAGTTTCCGCCCCATGATGAAAGAAAAGTTAGCGCGTTTTGCCAAAAGTTTATGGAATCCGATGGACCCCTGGCTGTTTTACGCCATGCTGGCCATCTATATCATGAGCCTGTTTTTGCTCTATTCCGCAGACGGCCAAAGCTTTGACCAATTGGCCAACAAAACCCTGCACACCGTATTGGCTTTCATCTTACTGTGGTTGATAGCCCGTACACCGCCGCGCAAATTCGCCTTAATCGGCGTACCGATGTATGCCGTAGGCGTATTGATGCTGATCGGCGTACACTTTTTCGGCGTAACCGTAAACGGTTCCACCCGTTGGCTGGATGTAGGCATTACCCGTATCCAACCTTCGGAAATCATGAAAATCGCGCTGCCGATGACCGTTGCTTGGTATTTCCAACGTTATGCCGGCCGCCTGTGCTGGTACCATTATCTGGTGGCACTGGTAATGGTGGTTATTCCGGGGGCACTGATTTTGAAACAGCCGGATTTGGGTACGGCAATTCTGATTATGTCGTCCGGCTTATTCGTAGTATTTTTTGCCGGTTTGCCGTGGAAAATTATCTTTGCCGCACTCATAGGATTAATCGCCGCCCTGCCCTTGATTTGGAATTACGGCATGCACGATTATCAGAAAACCCGCGTGCTGACTCTGCTGGATCCGACCAAAGATCCGCTCGGCGCCGGCTACCACATCATTCAATCCATGATAGCCATCGGATCGGGCGGCATCTGGGGCAAAGGCTGGTTACACGGCACGCAAACCCATTTGGATTACATTCCCGAAGCCACTACCGATTTTATTTTCGCGGTATTCGGCGAAGAGTTCGGCTTAATCGGCAACCTCTTGCTGTTGGCCGTGTATCTCGTGATATTAGGACGCGGTCTCGTGATTGCCGCTCAAGCCCGTTCCACTTACAGCCGCCTGTTGGCCGGTGCGCTTACTCTCACCTTTTTCTGCTATGCATTTGTAAACATGGGTATGGTGAGCGGCATTTTGCCGGTAGTCGGCGTACCGCTGCCCATGGTGAGCTACGGCGGTACCGCCACGCTCTCGGTAATGATGATATTGGCTATTTTGATGGGTATTGCCCGCGAAAGCCGCAAGCCGCAAGCGGAAACGCCAAAACCGGCCGTACCCGCAGATGAATCGTTTGCGCCCCTGCGGACATCATCACGTTGGCGCGAATGGCGTGAATAAGCACGAATGCTGCCTATCTTACAAATGCCTGTCTGAAAAGCATATAACTCCTTTTCAGACAGGCATTTGTTTTATAGCAAATCGTAATTTCCGCTTTTTGCATACAAATATAGTGAATCCACTTAAGCAAAAGTACATGCGTCATACTCAGGCTTAATCCGAGTATATTCTTTTCCTAAAAATTTCTGGAACCCCAAAAGATACTCGGGTCAAGCTCGAGTATGACGAAACTGCTACTACAATTCAGTGGTTTAACTATATCAATCAGCCAGCAAATGCCCGCCAAACAAATAAACCAAGCCGTCGGTTAAGGCATATTGCCAGATAGCATAATCATGGCCGCCGTTGTATTCCCGATAAACGGCATCGCGACCTTGCGCAGTCAGCACATCGGCCAAACGGTGGCTGCCGGCGGCAATGCCGTCGGCCGGGTCTTCGCCGGCGCGCGCGGTTTCGTAGCTGCCGGCGGCGATAAACCAACGCTGCGGCGGCATTTTTTGCGCGGCAAATTGGTCAGCCAACTTCTGCCCGTTACTGTTTTTATGCCAAAACGAACCGGAAAGCGGGATGGCATTGCCGAAAGTTTCCGGCCGGCGGTAGACGGTATAGGCGGCAGCCAATCCGCCGTAGCTGCTGCCGGAAACAACCGTATGCTGCGGCCGGTGGCGGATAGCGGCATGTTGTTCGACAAAAGGCAGCAGCTCTTCGGCGAGCATATCGGCAAAATCGGGATTGGCCGGCAATTCGGAGCGCCTGTTTACATTATCGATCAATACCACCGCCACGGGCGGCAGTTTGTTTTGGCGCCGCAGGCCGTCGAGTATCGGTATCAGGCGGGTTTCGTAAAGATACTGCCAACCGTCGAACAGATACAGCACTACGGGGTCGGCGGCTTGCGGGTCGGTTTGGTAAATCCAGATACGGCGGGTGTTACCGAGCTTCTTACTGTGAAACGCATGGTTTTTCAGACGGCCTCGCGGCGCAACGGCTGCCTGATCGTGCGGTTCTGCCAAATCGACCAGTGAGGATTCGGCAAAACGGCGGCGGTTGAGCGGGTCGGGCATCAACACCGACAATAGGGCGCGGCGGCTGCGGTAGGCATCGGCACCGTCGGGTGTGGGAATGTCGGGCGCCAAACGATAGCTCAGCCGCAAATCGTTGCGCACTTTAAATGTTTTATACCACACGCCGCTGCCGGGCAGTTTTTCCAACCATTCGTGATCATTCGACGGCCCGCCGAGCAGGCGCACGTTGTGCGCGGCATCGCGGTAAAGAAAAGTGAGCAGGCTGTGCCCGCTATCGGTTTTCTCCACCAACGGTGCACCCTGCCGGCGGATTTCCGCCCAAAACCGCTCTTCGGCACGGCCGCCCTGCCGGTTAATTTCCCGCTGCAACTGCTGCAAGCGCGGGCTTTGCGGTGCCGCGTTTTCACGCACCATTTCACCGTAATGCGCCGCACCTTGTTTCAGGGTGAGCCGGTAACACAGATGGCGGTTGCCCGGCGCGCCCAATTTCAGCCAAACGCGGCTGCCGTGCGGATACCACAGCAAAAAATCCTGCCGGTTGGTTTGGTCGGCGAACAATTTGCGTTCGGGCGCGGTATCGGAAACCGCGCTCAACGACACACCGCCGCGGGAAAAGTCGAGACGGCTGAATTCGATGTTTCCTTCAATATAACGGCCTTTGGTTAAATCAACGGCAATCCGCTCTTCGGCGCGGCCTTTCAGACAGGCCTGCCGTACCGTATCGGCTGCTGCCGTGAGCGGTGCGGCGGCGAAAGCCAAAGCAAGCAAATATTTCATACGGCCTGCCTTACCAGCGATAGCTGCCGGACAGCGTCCAAACACGGCCTTTTCCATAGAAACATGAGGCGTGGTTGGCGCAAGAGGCCACATATTGTTTGCCGGCGAGGTTTTGCACGTTCAGCTGCAATTGCGTGCCTTTTAACGCGGGGATGGCGGTGCCGGGTTTGTAGGCCAGTTTCATGTCCCAAACCGTATAGGCGGGCACACGGAAGG
>NZ_JAUNHL010000020.1:9859-44198 GCF_030523955.1 Neisseria sp. | reverse complement strand
TCGGCGGCAACCATGCTTTGATGGCCAGCATCATCAGCCTGCAAACCTTGTTGGCCATGATAACGCTGCCGGTGGTGCTATGGCTGGTTATTTGAGTAAAAGGCAAGGTACATCAGCAACTCGATCAATTCCTACATACCCGCACTGAATATTAACAACGGTTAGGTGTGAAAATTTAGACCTTATTGACAATTTATCTACATAATCCACGAGAAAAAATCTGATTTAAGGCAATTTTTCGGTATTATGTAGCCGTTGCACAAGTCTCGAGTCATTCGTAAATCCATAAAATTGTTCCTAAGGGGATCTCGTGGATATCCAAACATTACGCTATTTTCTTGCCATAGTACGTGAAGAAAACATCTCTCGTGCAGCAGAAACTGCTTTCATTTCTCAACCTGCCCTAAGTCGCCGGATAGCTCAGCTAGAAGAAGAGCTAGGAGTGCAATTATTTGAACGCGGCAAGCGATTAAGGCTAACCGATGCTGGCGTAACATTAAGCAAACGGGCCACAGAAGTTGTGGAAATGGTAGAGAAAATCAAAGTCGAATTCACGGGTGGGTATACGGTAAGCGGCATTATCAGTATTGGTATGGGAGGGCTAATAGCGTCTCAACAAATGCTGGGTTACTGCGAAACCTTCCAACGCCAATATCCGCAGGTGGAATTTCAATTTTTCAGTGCGATGGCTGACGATATTAAAGAGAAACTCGATACTGGGCTGCTCGATTTCGGCGTGTTGCTTGAACCTGTGGAAATCAATCGCTACGACTATCTGCGTTTTAACACGCAAGAGCGTTGGGGGTTGCTGATGTCGTCTGAAAATCCGTTGGCAGAAAAAACTTATATCACGCCGCAAGATCTGAATGCTTTACCACTCATCACAAGTAACCGCTACGCACTACAAAAAGAGCTGGAGCATTGGCTACAGGCGGATAACGTTGAGCTGAACATCGTTGCTACCTTACAACCTCATCAACCACATTACCACACTTGTTGCTAGAAACTATGCCAGCGCATTAACTATTGAAGGGGCTACCGTACTTCTCGATCACTCACGCCTGACTTTCCGAGCACTTCAGCCTGAACTTGTGATGACTTCTGTTCTCGCTTGGAAGAAAACGCATAAGAGTTCTAGTACAGCAGCAAAATTTTTGCAATTTGTGAAAGAACAGCTCTAATACCCGCTCTTCCAATTTCCCTCTACTTTGATCACAACTGTATTTTTACGCCTGAATTGAAATACAGATTGCTCAAATCCATGTTATAAATGCATAAAATTATATAAAATATAATCATTAGACATAAAATAACACTCGATCTAAAATAATCCACATAGCAAACAACGTTTTTTTTCTTACTCTTATTTAGGAACATTTATATTTAAAGCTCATTTATTACTTTTTACTACATTATTGTGCAGCAATATATCAACAAATGCACAAACTACTTTTTCGGAGGGCAATAGTATGGCACAACAAATCAACATCACTGTTAATAATCAAACATTTACTGCCACAATGGAAAATAACGCAGCCAGTCGCGCACTGATTGCCAAAATGCCTTTTACTGTAAAAATGCAAAATTTATACGGTCGGGAATTGGTACATCGTCTGGGAGCGGGGGCATTACCAACCGAGAAACTGCGTAGTGATCATTTTTCTGTTGGGGATTTAATTTATTGGCCCCCTCGCGGCAGTTTGGTCATTTTATACAAACAAGATGGCGATACTTTTGAACGTCAACAGTTAGGACGTATCGATCAAGATATCTCTGCTTTGGGTGAAATGGAAAATATTGAAGCAACATTTAGCGCAAAATAACCATCACCAATAATGAAAAATTAATCTAAACGTTAATTAAGGATACAAAAATGGCTAACACAACCAAAAAAATTGCTTTAATGACCGCTTTAGCGACAGCATTATGCACATCTCTCTCCATACAAGCTGCGGATATGTCCCGTGGTGCGAATAATTTTTATGTCAGCCAGCAGCTTAACAGCAAAACAGTACATTTTAAAAATGCTTATGATATGGAATTAGCAGGTACGTTATTCACGCCTAAAAATATGCAGAGTGATAAAAAATATCCAGCTATTATCGTTGGCCATCCGTTTGCCGCAGTCAGACAACAATCAGCAAATTTATACGCACAAAAAATGGCGGATGCTGGTTTTATTACACTCACTTTCGATCAATCTTTTTGGGGCGAAAGTACCGGTGAACCACGTGGAGCGGTGCTACCGGATGTGTACTCTGAAAATTTCAGTGCTGCAGTGGATTATCTTACAACGTAAAACTTTGTTGATGCTGACAATATCGGCATTATTGGCGTATGTGCCAGCGGAGCTTTCTCATTAGCAGCAGCTAAAATTGACCCTCGAATTAAAGCCGTGGCGACTTCTAGTATGTATGATATGGGCGAATATTTTCGCACAGGGTTAAGAGGTAATCGCGATAGAGCTATCGTTAAAAACGATCTAGACATTGCAGCGAAATTCCGTACGCAAGCGGCAAAAACAGGCAGCCCTGTTTATGGCCCGGGTCAAAATGACAAAGTCTTTTTAGAAGCGAAGGAATCTGCAGATTTCTATCAAACCGAACGAGGCAAAGTAGCAAGCAACGATCGCCGTACGACACCAGCCACCTATGCTAAATTCTTAAATTTCTATCCTTTCAATGACTTGGATATTATTTCGCCGCGTCCGATTTTGTTTGTGGTGGGAGAAATTGCACCGTCGAGAAGTTTCACAGAAACCGCCTTCCAACGTGCGGCCCAACCAAAAGAATTAGTCGTAGTAGATGGAGCGAACCGCATCGATTTATACGATAGAACCGAAATGATTCCTTGGGAAAAATTCACTTCGTTCTTCAATCAGCATCTCAGCGTAACGAAGTAATACATTTTAGGATAAATAAATTGAAATCAAAACTTGGATTATTCGGGGCGATTAGTACATTCGGGCTTGTGTTTTTCGCATCTGCTGCACCGATTCCGCTTTATTCGGTATATCGTCAAACATTATTGCTGAATAATGCCGATTTATCTTTTTCGTCTGTTTGCTATTTTGTAGGAACAGTCTTTGCTCTGCTATTTCTAGCCCGATTATCAAACCAATTTGGGCGTAAGCCTGTGGTGATTGTTGCTCTGATTTTATCCATACTCGGCGTTATTGAGTTTATTACCCTTAACTCCGTAACCGATTTTTATTTTGCTCGGTTTGTGCAGGGGCTATCTTGTGGATTAGCATCCAGTGCGGCAGCGGCTTATGTTGTGGATCTTGCCTCCCCTAAACTAGGAACAATCGCCGTGAGCACCACTCCAATGATTGGGCTTTCACTCGGTTCGTTGGGTTCTGGTTTTATTGTAGAAACAACCGGCTCACTTACGGCGATTTATTGGGTTGCATTCGGTTTTGCTGTCATTGCGGCAATGCTCGTTTTATTGGGAAAAGAAACCATTGGTTGGCAGAAAAGTGCGGTTAAAAATGCGGTTATTTCTCTCGTGCCCAACATTGGTTTACCTGAACGTTTACGTCACTTTTTGCCGGCAGCCGCCGCCGTGTTTATAGGCACTTGGGCAATTGGTGGATTTTTTCAAACATTTTCCGCCCCAATAGCACGAGATCAATTACATTCAACTAGCGTTCTTGTAGGCTCAACCGTCTTTGCAGCATTCCAAATTCCTGCGTTCTTCGGTAGCGTGCTCTCCGGCAAAATCTCCCAATCTTCAGGGCAAAAAATAGGAATGACAGGATTTTTCTTAAGCACCATCGGCTTAGTGCTTGCACTCGCTCAAAGTTCTGTTTTTGCTGTATTAGGTATTATCGTCCTTGCTAGTTTAACGTTTGGTCTGGCTTATGCCGCAAGTATTAAAAGCCTACTAAGTAGCGCAACATTAGAAGAACGAGCCGGTATTCTCTCCCTCATTTATATTATCGGTTATGCGGGTGCTGCCGTTCCGAACCTTATTGTTGGCAAATTGGCAAGCGGTTTAAATTTAGTTGAAATTACCACTGGCTATGCCGTTTTAGTGGGAATAACTTGGTTGATTGTTATCTTAAAATCTCGACATCAATAATGCTATTTTTAGCAGTTGAGTATTCTTAAATTATTTTATCTTGAAATTAAGATAAGACTACAATCGCAACATTATTTAGGAAAACCAGAATAACCTATCGGTTAAAACAATCTTTCACAACAAGCAAAAGGAAAAACTGATGAACAACATTCAAAACAAAGTCGTGATTATTACAGGTGCCTCTTCAGGCATTGGTGAAGCAGCTGCATATAAATTAGCTGAACAAGGTGCGAAGTTAGTGTAGCGGCACGCCGGGAAGATAAATTAAAGTCGATTGCAAACAACATCAAAGCGAAAGGTGGTGAAGCTGTCTTCCGTTCAACCGATGTGACTAAACCTGAAGATAACACGGCATTAGTCGAATTAGCCAAATCCGCATTTAGACGTGTGGATGCGATTTTCTTAAATGCCGGTTTAATGCCGAGCTCACCGCTTTCAGCCCTAGAAACCAATAACTGGAATGCGATGATTGATGTCAATATCAAAGGTGTATTAAACGGTATTGCTGCCGTGTTACCGACTTTTGAAGCACAAAAAACAGGGCATATTTTAGCAACTTCATCGGTTGCCGGCTTAAAAGTGTACCCCGGTGGCACAGTATACTGCGGCACTAAATGGGCGGTGAAGGCGATTATGGAAGGGTTACGAATAGAAAGTGCACAAGCAGGAACAAATATCCGCACCGCAACGATTTATCCTGCTGCAGTACAATCTGAATTAGTGGATCACATTACCGATAATTCAACGTCAGCAGGCTATCGCCAGCTTTATGATACCTATGAAATCCCAGCCGAACGTGTGGCAAACGTAGTGGCATTTGCGTTGAAGCAACCGGAAGATACAAACATCAGTGAATTTACGATTGGACCAACTGCTCAACCTTGGTAATACAAGAAAAAACTGCTTATAAAAAGCGAAATACGGTGTCAAAACGAAAATCGACATAAAGTTGCCGTTATTTTAACCGCACTTTCCAGTGCAGTGCTCGTTCAAGCGGCAAATACAACGATTCAAATAACAAAAATGGAGAATAAACAAATGCAACTTACAGCAAAACAACAAAGCTTGGCAAAAATCGGGGCGCTTACCGCCACAGGTGATATTTCAGCGTTAAAAATCGCCGTTGCAGAAGCGTTAGACAACGATTTAACCATTAACGAAATTAAAGATGCGATGGTGCAACTTTATGCTTACGCCGGCTTTCCGCGCAGTTTAAATGCATTAAATACGCTTGCTGAAACAGTAAAAGAACGTCAAGCAAAAGGCGTGAAAGATACTGACGGCAAAGTAGCTACTGCATTGCCAACCAATACGGATATTCTGGCTCTTGGCACCAAAACACAAACCGATCTTACCGGACGTCCGGTTGATCTTTCTGCTCTTTCGTCTGATATTGACCGTTATTTGAAAACGCATCTATTTGGCGATATTTTTGCCAGTGATTTACTCAACTGGCAAGAGCGTGAAATTGTAACCGTCGGAGCATTAAGCCAGCTTAAAGGAGCGGAAAGTCAGCTTAATGCTCACAAAGCAATCAGCAAAAAGAATGGATTAACCGATGAACAACTGGCTCAAATTGAGAAAATCATTCCCCCACAATTAAGCCAATTCCCACTTGGTCAATCAAATGATGCCTATGCCCAATACTTCTCTGGACAAAGTTATCTTGCCCCTATCTCTAATGAGCAAGTAAAAATTAACAATGTTACCTTTGAACCAACGGTTCGCAACAATTGGCACATTCATCACGCTACCAAAGGTGGAGGTCAAATTCTCATCGTAACCGCAGGGCGAGGCTACTATCAAGAATGGGGCAAACCAGCCCAAGAGTTGAAACCAGGCGACGTAGTAAACATTCCAGCTAACGTCAAACACTGGCACGGAGCAGCGAAAAATTCGTGGCTTCAACACTTAGCTGTGGCAGTTGACGGTGAAAACACCAGCAACGAATGGCTAGAGCCAGTATCGGACGAAGAATATTCAAAATTGAAATAGGCGTAGCCGGGGCAGCTGTTGTCCCCTACGATTGTCAATCCAAACGATTTACAGGCCATATAGAGAATAAACAAACTGTTAGATACAGTCCCACTATAGCCTATTCAGGAGACCTCAAACAACTCGTACTCAAAAACTCCGTCAAGTGTGGACGATTTGCAGAACGGCAAAAAAAATTCGGCACCGCCATCTCCACCCTCACGCTTTGGACACGCCCTCCGGCCCCTAAGCCTCTCTGAAACAACCGGAAACCCGCAACTCGAGGATTTTGAGCGTTATCCTGATGCCTATAGCTATAGCAGATTAAATTAATTTTCGATACAAGGCAGCAAGCCGCAGACAGTACAAGTAGTACGGCAAGGCGCAGCAACGCCGTAGCGAAAAGTTAAGTTAATCCGCTATATATCGTTATCGACACAACAAGGCCGTCTGAAAACTTATTTTTCAGACGGCCTTGATTATCACTGCCGCTTACCGCTTACGCTTGCCCGTCATCACCGGCAGCATCTTCGGCGGCAGATTCGGTTTCGGCGTTTTCACCATCGTTTTCCGCGCCTTCGCCTGCTGCCGGCACGTCTTCGTCTTCTTCCGGCTCGGCAATCCGCTCTAGGCTCACCAG
This sequence comes from Neisseria sp., assembly GCF_030523955.1. Classification (GTDB taxonomy): domain Bacteria; phylum Pseudomonadota; class Gammaproteobacteria; order Burkholderiales; family Neisseriaceae; genus Neisseria. The sequence goes on along the minus strand of NZ_JAUNHL010000020.1, from coordinate 37,501 downwards.
CGTTTCGCCTTCGTCGAGGTTAATCAGGCGCACGCCTTGGGCGGCGCGGCCGGTTTCGCGGATTTGCTCGACTTTGGTGCGGATTAACACGCCGCCGCTGGTAATCAGCATCAAATCGTCGCTTTCGTTAACCAAAGTTGCGGCCACCAATTCGCCGTTGCGCTCGCCGGTGTCGATGGCGATGATGCCCTGCCCGCCTTTGCCTTTGCGGCTGTAATCTTCAATCGGCGTGCGTTTGCCGTAGCCGTTTTGCGTGGCGGTGAGCACCTGTTGCTCGGTGTTGTCGGGCGCGGAAACCAGCAGGCTGACGATGCGGCCGCCTTTGGGCAGGCGCATACCGCGCAGGCCGCCGCTGCCTCGGCCGGACGGACGCACGCCGTTGCCTTTCAGCACGGGCGCATCGGCGCCGTCCGTTTCGTCGTGTTCGGTTTCGGCTTCCGTATCGAGGCCGTCTGAATCTTCGTTTTCCAAATCGTCGGCCTCGCCGTTGCGCTCGTAATATTCGTTAAAGCGGATGGCTTTGCCGAGGTTGGAAAACAGCATGATATCGCTGGTGCCGGAGGTTTTCGCCACCCCCACCAGCGAATCGCCGTCTTTGAGGGCGATGGCCTTGATGCCTTGCGCGCGCACGTTTTTGAAGGCGGAAAGCTGCACTTTTTTCACCATGCCCTGCGCGGTGGCGAAGAATACGTATTCGTCTTCGGGGAACTCGCGCACGGCCATGATGGCGCTTACCTTTTCGCCTTCGTCCAATTGGATGACGTTGTTAATCGGGCGGCCGCGGCTGTTACGCCCGCCTTCGGGCAGTTTGTACACTTTAATCCAGTGGCATTTGCCGAAATTGGTGAAACACATCAGGTAATCGTGGGTGTTGGCCACAAACAGGGTTTCGATAAAGTCTTCGTCTTTGGTGGCGGCGGCCTGTTTGCCGCGACCGCCGCGGCGCTGCGCCTGATAATCGGTGGTGGGCTGGGTTTTGATGTAGCCGCCGTGGGTGAGCGTCACCACCATTTCGCGCGGCGGAATCAGGTCTTCGTCGGCAATATCGCCGCCGAACGGGTTGATTTCGCTGCGGCGTTCGTCGCCGAAGTTAGTTTTGATTTCTTCCAGTTCTTCGTGAATGATGGCGGTGATGCGCTCGGGCTTGGCTAAAATATCCAGAAAATCAATAATCTGCCCCATGATGGTTTTGTAGTCGGCCACGATGGTGTCTTGGTCGAGGCCGGTGAGGTTGCGCAGGCTCATGCGCAAAATGGCGTCGGCCTGAATGTCGCTCAGAAAATAGCCGCCCGCCTGCAAACCCAAGCCTGCGGGCAAGCCTTCGGGGCGCGCCATCTGCATATCCAAATCGGTGCGGGAGAGCATTTCGCCCACCAAGCCCGACTGCCACGGGCGCGACAGCAGTTTCTCTTTGGCTTCGGGCGCATCGGCGGATTCTTTGATGAGCTGAATCATCTCGTCGATGTTCGACAGGGCCACCGCTTTGCCTTCGGCGATATGGCCTTCGTGGCGCGCTTTTTTCAGACGGAACAGGGTGCGGCGGGTAACGACTTCGCGACGGTGGCGCAGAAATTCGCTCAAAATCTGCTTCAGGTTCAACAGGCGCGGCTGGCCATCGACCAAGGCCACCATATTGATGCCGAAGCTGTCTTGCAGCTGGGTGAGTTTGTAGAGCTGGTTGAGCACCACTTCGGCGTTTTCGTTGCGCTTGAGCTCGATCACGACGCGCATGCCCGATTTGTCGGATTCGTCGCGCAGGTCGGAAATGCCTTCCAACACCTTGTCGCGCACCAGTTCGCCGATTTTTTCCACCAGGCGGGCTTTGTTCACCTGATAGGGGATTTCGTCGATGATGATGGCTTCGCGCTCGCCGTTTTTGCCGATAGGCTCGATGTGGGTTTTGCCGCGCATCACCACGCGGCCGCGGCCGGTTTTATAACCTTCGCGCACGCCGCCCAAGCCGTAGATGGTGGCGCCGGTGGGGAAATCGGGGGCTTTGATGATGTTGATGAGTTCGTCGATCTCGGTTTGCGGCTCGGCCAAGAGTTTCAGGCAGGCATCGATGGTGTCGGGCAGGTTGTGCGGCGGAATATTGGTGGCCATGCCCACGGCGATGCCGGAAGAGCCGTTAACCAACAAGGCGGGGAAACGGGTGGGCAACACCAGCGGCTCGCTTTCGCTGCCGTCGTAGTTGGGGCCGAAGTTAACGGTTTCTTCTTCGATGTCGGCCAGCATTTCGTGGGCGATTTTCGCCATGCGGATTTCGGTGTAACGCATCGCCGCCGCGCCGTCGCCGTCAACCGAGCCGAAGTTGCCCTGGCCGTCGACCAACACATAGCGCATCGAGAAATCCTGCGCCATGCGCACGATGGTGTCGTAAACCGCAGAATCGCCGTGCGGGTGGTATTTACCGATGACGTCGCCGACGATACGGGCAGACTTTTTATAAGCGCTGTTCCAGTTGTTTTTCAGCTCGTGCATCGCGTACAAAACGCGGCGGTGCACGGGCTTCAAGCCGTCGCGCACATCCGGCAGCGCGCGCCCCACAATCACGCTCATGGCGTAATCGAGGTAGCTTCTGCGCATTTCTTCTTCAAGGCTGATGGGGAGGGTTTCTTTGGCAAATTGCGAATCGATATGGGAAGTCATGTTGTCGACTTTGAAATTCTCTGGAAAAATATCCGCGTATTTTAGCATAAAAGCGAACAAAATAAGCTGAAAATCCGCTGTTATCGACAGGCTGAACAAAACTTTTCAGACAGGCATCCGAGCGTTTATAAATTATTTTTCATTACGGACAAATACGCCCTGGCCTGTCTGAAAAAACACTCTAATTTTTATTTAGCATTCCGACAAATCCATGCCTGTTCTGGCTTTACGGGCTTACCCACAAAAGCTGTGGATAAATATGTGGAAGACTTGGGGGATAGTCGTATTTTTCCCTTAAATTCGGGGATTACAGTTTTATTGCACAAAAAATAAGCTTTTAAAATAAACAAATTAAATCAAATATTTATAAAATATTTTAACTTGTCAAGCGCCATCCCCAAACCTTTTCGATCCCGCAAAAACCTTTTCTCCTTTTGTGGATAATAGTAAAGAAATTCAGCTTTTCCGGCTTGACAAAACCACAACAGACGGTAAACCTTAACCATCAAACAGTTAGATCAGCTTATGCACATTCCCCACTCACCATCCCAACACCCGCTTTGCTGCTGGCTGTTTTGCACCGTTATCGATAATTACGGCGATATCGGCGTCAGCTGGCGGTTGGCGCAGATTTTGTCGCGCGAATTAGGCTGGCATGTGCATTTATGGCTGGATGACGAACAAGCCCTGGCGCCGCTCGCCCCGCCGCTACCTGCCCTGCCGGTCATTCATCAATCGGTTTTCCTGCATCGCTGGCGAGCCGGTGCGGACGCGGAAGATTTAAGTAATACTCCTGCGCCCGATGTGGTTATTGAAACCTTTGCCTGCGATTTGCCTCCGCCGGTACTCGACATGATCCGAACACAACAAGCGCTTTGGCTCAATTGGGAATACCTGAGCGCCGAAGACTGGGCGCGCACCATGCACGCCAAGCCCTCGCCGCAAGCCAACGGCGTACAAAAATATTTTTGGCTGATGGGTTTTAGCGAAACAGACGGCGGCTTGTTGCGCGAGAAAAACTTCGACTCCCTCAGTTCAATAACTGATATGCCATCTCTACGCCGGCAGCTGATGTTACCGCCGAAGAACCTGCCCGAATGGCTCTTATTTGGCTACCAAAGCACTGCTTGGGCGCGTTGGCTCACCATGTGGTTGCAGCACGGTGAAGCGATGCGCCTGCTGATCCCCGCCGAACCCGTTCTTTGCAGCTTACGGGAAGCCGGCATCATTCCGCCCAATGCCCTGCTGCAAAGCGGCGACACTTACATTCTCGGCAAATTGGAATTACACCGCCTTCCCTTTCTTCCGCAACACGATTTCGACCGCCTGCTCGCGCTGTGCGACGGCTTAATCGTGCGCGGCGAAGACAGCTTCGTGCGCGCCCAATTTTCCGGCAAACCTTTTTTCTGGCACATTTATCCGCAGGAAGAACAAGCCCACCATGAAAAACTGCACGCATTCTGGCTGCTTTCCTACCTTCATTTCGAAGAACCCGTTATCACGGCGCACCGACAGCTTTCCGATGATTTAAACGGCGTCATCGAACTATCGGAACACGAGCGCCTCTTTGCCTGGCAAACCTTGTGCCGGCAACAACAAAGTTGGCGAAACGCCGCCGAAAGTTGGCGCAATTACCTGTTTTCACAAAACAGCGCCACCGAAAGGCTAGCCAATTTTGTGGCAGATAAGTTAAAATAGCCCGTTATTTTTTCTATTTACAACAAACCAAGTGAGATTGATTTAAATGAAAACCGCACAAGAACTGCGCGCAGGCAACGTATTCATGGTCGGCAACGATCCGATGGTGGTACAAAAAACCGAATACATCAAAGGCGGCCGCTCTTCCGCCAAAGTGAGCATGAAACTGAAAAACCTGCTCACCGGCGCCGCTACCGAAACCATCTACAAGGCCGACGACAAATTTGACGTAGTGGTTTTGAGCCGTAAAAACTGTACTTACAGCTACTTTGCCGATCCGATGTACGTATTCATGGACGAAGAATTCAACCAATACGAAATCGAAGCCGAAAACATCGGCGACGCCCTGAAATTCATCGTCGACGGCATGGAAGACCAATGCGAAGTCACCTTCTACGAAGGGAACCCGATTTCCGTAGAACTGCCGACCATCATCGTACGCGAAGTGGAATACACCGAGCCTGCCGTTAAAGGCGACACTTCCGGCAAAGTGATGAAAACCGCCCGCTTGGTCGGCGGCACCGAAATCCAAGTGATGTCTTACATCGAAAACGGCGACAAAGTCGAAATCGACACCCGTACCGGCGAATTCCGCAAACGCGCCTAATCACGCCGTTTCGTGCCGCAAAGCACTTTAAAACAAAATGCCTGTCTGAAAACTTTTTTCAGACAGGCATTTGCTTACTCGAAGTTTCCAGCCCAAATCTTCGCGAATATGCGATAATCCGCCACTGTATTTGTAACATAACCGCAAAACGAGAAACCTATGTCAGACGAAAAAAGCAAAGCACTTGCCGCCGCACTCGCCCAAATCGAAAAAAACTTCGGCAAAGGCTCCATCATGAAGATGGACGGCAGCCATCAAGACGAAAATTTAGAAGTGATTTCCACCGGCTCTTTGAGCCTGGATCTGGCCTTGGGCGTAGGCGGCCTGCCGCGCGGCCGCATCGTTGAAATCTTCGGCCCGGAATCTTCCGGCAAAACCACCCTCTGCTTGGAAGCCATCGCCCAATGCCAGAAAAACGGCGGAACCTGCGCCTTTATTGATGCCGAAAATGCGTTCGACCCGATTTACGCCCGCAAACTCGGTGTAAAAGTAGAAGATTTGTTGGTTTCCCAACCAGATACCGGCGAGCAGGCACTCGAAATCTGCGACATGCTGGTGCGCAGCGGCGGTGTAGACATGGTGGTCATCGATTCGGTGGCAGCCCTCGTACCCAAAGCCGAAATCGAAGGCGAAATGGGCGACAGCCACGTCGGCCTGCAAGCTCGCCTGATGAGCCAAGCCTTGCGCAAACTCACCGGCCACATCAAAAAAACCAATACCTTAGTCGTATTCATCAACCAAATCCGCATGAAAATCGGCGTGATGTTCGGCAGCCCCGAAACCACTACCGGCGGCAACGCCCTGAAATTCTACGCCTCCGTACGCCTCGATATCCGCCGTACCGGCCAGATTAAAAAAGGCGACGACGTTTTGGGCAACGAAACCAAGGTTAAAGTGATTAAAAACAAAGTTGCTCCGCCCTTCCGCCAGGCAGAGTTCGACATCCTCTACGGCGAAGGCGTCAGCTGGGAAGGCGAAGTGGTAGACTTGGGCGTGAAATACGACATCGTCGAAAAATCCGGCGCTTGGTACAGTTACAACGGCGCCAAAATCGGCCAAGGCAAAGACAACGTGCGCGTATGGCTGAAGGAAAATCCGGAAGTTGCCCAGGAAATCGACCGTAAAATCCGCGAAAAAGCCGGCACCACCGTTCAGATTACCGAAGGCAAACTGGACGATACCGACGGCGAACAGCCGGAAGAATAAACGCTTTAGCATAATAGGATTAAACCGCTTGCTCCATAACCATTGCGCCATACTTAAGCTGATTGGTTATGAGAAGCAAACCCGCTGTTTGCCAAGCGGCCGGTTTGCCCTATCCCAAAAACAAACAGGCCTGTCTGAAACACTTTCAGACAGGCCTTTCTCTCAAAATCAGCGCAAAAACTGCTATACTGCCATCCTGTTTAATAGATGCTCAGGCGCGCCGAAACATGATTAGCAAACAAGAATACCAAGCCCAAGCCGATGCCGGTTACAACCGCATTCCTTTGGTACAGGAATTACTGGCGGATTTGGATACCCCGCTCTCGCTTTATCTCAAACTGGCCAACCAGCCTTTCAGTTATCTGCTCGAATCGGTAGTGGGTGGTGAGCGTTTCGGCCGCTATTCCTTTATCGGCCTGCCCTGCCAAACCTATCTCAAAGCCAGCGGCCGCCATGTCGATGTTTACCATCAAGGCAAAATCGTCGAACAATACGAAGGCAATCCGCTGCACTTTATCGAAGCCTTCCACGAACGTTATCAAACACCGGAAATACCCGGTTTGCCACGCTTTACCGGCGGCTTGGTCGGCTATTTCGGTTACGAGACCATTTACCATTTCGAACACTTCGCCCACCGTTTAAAAAACACGCCCAAAGAAGACCCCTTGGGCACACCCGATATTTTCCTGATGCTGTCGCAGGAATTGGCGGTTATCGACAACTTAAGCGGCAAAATTTATTTGATTGTCTACGCCGATCCTGCGCAAGAAAACGGTTATCAACAAGCCCGCGACCGATTGGAGGAGCTGCGCATCCAGCTGCGCCAAAGCGGTACCATTCCGCTCTCGCTCGGCAGCGTCGAGAGTCAGCCCGTACACGAAACCGGCGAAGCGCGCTATAAAAGCTATGTACGCCGTGTGCGCGACTATATTCTCGACGGCGACTGCATGCAGGTGGTGCCCAGCCAACGGCTGACCATGCCGTTTCACGACAACCCGCTGCATCTTTACCGTGCCCTGCGCACCTTAAACCCTTCGCCTTATCTGTTTTATTATCATTTCGACGACTTTTTCGTGGTCGGCTCCTCACCCGAAATTCTGGTGCGCCGCGAACGCGAAAAAATCGTAGTGCGCCCGATTGCCGGCACCCGCCTGCGCGGCGCCACACCCGAACAAGATCAGGCGATGGCCGACGATTTGCTCGGCGATACCAAAGAAATCGCCGAACATGTGATGCTGATTGATTTGGGGCGCAACGATGTCGGCCGCATCAGCCAAACCGGCCAGGTTCAGGTAACCGAAAAAATGGTCATCGAAAAATATTCGCATGTGATGCACATTGTTTCCAATGTAGAAGGCATCCTGCAGCCCAATACCACCAATATGGATATTTTGGCCGCCACTTTCCCCGCCGGTACGCTCTCCGGCGCGCCGAAAGTTAGGGCGCTGGAAATCATCGAAGAGCTGGAGCCGGCCAAGCGCGGCGTTTACGGCGGCGCTGTCGGCGTATGGGGTTTCAACAACGATATGGATCTGGCCATCGCCATCCGCACGGCCGTTATCCGCAACCAGACTTTATACGTACAAAGCGGCGGCGGCATTGTCGCCGATTCCGAAGAAGAAGCAGAATGGCAGGAAACGCAAAACAAAGCGCGTGCTGTTTTGCGCGCCGCGCAAATGGTACAAGAAGGATTGGATAAATAAGTTATCCCATCATCAATCATGCCTGTCTGAAAAGTTTTTCAGACAGGCATGATTCTTATAGAAAACCCTATAGCGAAAAAATATTTTTATAGCAGATTAACTTAACTTTCGCTACGGCGTTGCTGCGCCTTGCCGTACTACTTGTACTGTCTGCGGCTTGCTGCCTTGTATCGAAAATTAATTAAATCTGCTATAGATCTTTACAACAAACGGTTTTCATCCTGAATTTATTGATACCGCGTCATACTCGGGCTTGACCCCAGTATCTGCTTTTTTCCAAAACAAAAAGATGCTCGGGTCAAGCCCGAGCATGACAAAAATGTTTTCAGTTATCGAAAAGAATTTTGCAACAGTATCAAAATGCCTGTCTGAAAAGTTCTTCAGACAGGCATTTTGATTTGAACCATCCACAACCGTCTTTTATTTCAATGCGCGGATCCCCACAGCATCGCGTACCTGATCGAGCAGCACTCGCGCTTCGCGGCGGGCTTTGGCCGCACCTGCCTGCAAAATCTCTTCGATTTGGGCAGGGTTGGCGGTGAGTGCAGCATAGCGTTCGCGCGGTTCGGCCAATTCGGCGTTGATTTTAGCAGCCAACAGTTTTTTCGCTTCGCCCCAAGCCAAACCTTCGGCCAGCATTTGAGTGAATTCTGCGGTTTCGGCAGGCGTGGCGAAAGCTTTGTAGATTTCAAACAGCGGACTTTCGTCGGGCTGTTTCGGCTCGCCCGGCTCTTTGAGATTGGTGATGATTTTGTTCACCGATTTTTGGGTTTTTTTGTCGTTTTCCCACAGCGGAATGGTGTTACCATAGCTTTTGCTCATTTTGCGGCCGTCCAAACCCACCAACAGCTCGACGTTTTCGTCGATCTTCACTTCCGGCAGGGTAAACACTTCTTTAAAGCGGTGGTTGAAGCGGCCGGCGATGTCGCGCGCCATCTCAACGTGCTGTATCTGGTCGCGCCCCACCGGCACTTCGTTTGCCTTAAACATCAGAATATCGGCGCTCATCAGAATCGGGTAGCTGTATAAACCCATCTCGATTTGGTGGTCTTGGTCTTCCTGGCCTTTGTCCAGATTTTCCTGTACCGCGGCTTTATAGGCATGTGCTCGGTTCATCAGCCCTTTGGCGGTGATGCAGGTGAGTATCCAGTTTAATTCCATGATTTCGGGAATATCGCTCTGGCGGTAAAACGTGGTGCGCTCCGGATCAAGGCCGCAGGCCAGCCAAGTGGCGGCGACGGCTTGGGTGGATTCGTGGATCATCGCCGGATCGTGGCATTTGATGATGCCGTGGTAGTCGGCCAAAAATAAAAACGATTCGGCTTGTTCGTCTTGTGCGGCGCGGATAGCCGGGCGGATAGCGCCGACATAATTGCCCAAATGCGGAATGCCGGTGGTGGTAACGCCGGTTAGCACGCGTTTTTTCGTCATGATGTGGCTTTCTTGCGGGAATGTTTTCAGACAGGCATATCCGATGCCTGTCTGAAAAAGCGGGTTGGAAGAAGGGCTGGATTTTAACAGAGATTAGACGCCGCTTATAGTACCGCCAAGCGGTGGGCGAATTCGTCGGCGGCGGCGGTAAGCGCCGAAGCCAGCGGCTCTTCGGTGGATGCGTGGCCGCCCTGTACTATCCGCAATTCGGCTTCCGGCCAGGCTTGCGACAATTCCCAAGCGCTTTGCATCGGCGTGCACAAATCGTAACGCCCTTGCACAATCACCGCCGGAATGTGGCGGATGGTATTCATATTGGCCAAAATGGCTTTTTCGCCCGCCAGCCAGCCCAAGTTCACGAAATAATGATTTTCCAGCCGCGCAATCGCCAGCGATGCTTCGCCGTCCGAATCCTCTTCTTGCGGCTCAAAGCGGATCAAATAACTTTCCCATTCGTTCCACGCCTTGGCGGCCTTTACGGCGGTTTCATAATCGTCACCAAACAATAATTCGTGGTAGGCCAGTACCAATTGGCGGCGTTTTTCCGGCGCAACCGGCGCAATATAACGCTGCCACTGCGCAGGATAAATCTGGCTCACGCCGCCCTCTTCGCTCAGCCAATCGATTTCGCTTTGGCGGCAAAGAAAAATACCGCGCAAAATCAGGCCCAACACCCGCTCGGGATGGCTTTGCGCATAAGCCAGCGACAAAGTGCTGCCCCATGAGCCGCCGAACACCAGCCAGCGATCGATGCCGAGAAACTCGCGCAATTTCTCCAAATCGGCCACCAAATCCCAAGTAGTGTTTTCACGGGTTTCCGCATAAGGCTGCGATTGGCCGCAACCGCGCTGATCCATCAATACGATACGGTAACGCTCGGGATTGAAAAATGCCCGGCAAACCGGCGCAGTACCGGCGCCCGGGCCGCCGTGTACAAAAATCACCGGAATTCCGGCCGGATTACCCGATTCTTCCCAATAAATTTGGTGCAGGTCGGATACCTGAAGCAAACCGCTTTGCCGAACCTCCGGAATGGGATACATCTTTGTTTCCTCCTGTTTCGAAATAACTAATATTTTTAATAGCTATGGTTGTAGATACCGATCGGATCTTGCATTTTTTCGCTCACGCCAACAACCACTGCGACAGCGCATAAATCAACAGGCCGACCAAACCGCCGACCAGCGTACCGTTAATCCGGATAAACTGCAAATCCTTGCCCACGCTCAATTCCAGCTTCTCCACCATCTGCGCGCTGTCCCAGCTTTTCACCTTTTCGGCGACAAACTGGGCGGCGCGGTCTTTATAGTTTTGGATGAAATCCCGCACAATCAGCGAAATCCGCATATCGAGCCGCTTCATAAAACGCGGATAAACCTGCGCCTGCGCCAGCATATGGTCGAGCAATTTGTTGGCCTGCGCCAAGCAAAGCGAATCGTCTTTCAACACATCGCCCTCGCTCCAATGCTGCAAACCACGCCATAAACGCATCATACTTTCCTCCAGCGCCGGTGATTGCGCAAGCTCTCGCTTGCCAGCCTCCAGCCGCTTGTGCCACAGCCGCGAATGGATTAGGGCAGACTGAATGCGTTCGGTCTGCTCGGCGAAATGACGGCGCAAAGTATGCTGCGGATTCTCCAGCGCCGCCGCCAGATAAGCGTCGGCCCAATCCAGCGCTTTTTCCGCTACCCAGCCGTCCACCTTATCCACCAAGGTGCCTTTAAGCGAGGATTTGATGCGCTCCCACGTAGTTGGCGCATCGCTTTCGATTTTCATCGCCCATTCGCGCAGGTTCTCTTCCAGCAGGCTACGCGTTTCCGGATCGTGCAGCCAGCGGCGTATCTGTTTGATCAGCGAAAGCAGCAACACTTCGTCCAAACCTTGAGCCTTAAGCACTGCCAACATATCGGCCAGCGTTTTGCCGATTTTGTTCCCGCTGTATTGCTGTTCCAAAAGTTGCCCCGCAAAACGGGCGACTTGATCGGGCTTGGCCACCTTCAGCAAAGCCGGCAGCTGGCGTACCGCCCACGGCAGCCAGGTTTCGCGGTTGGCCGCCAACCAGGCCAGCAGTTTTTCGCTGGGCTCGGCGCGGTATACCCGCACCGCAATCGGTTTGCCCTGGATAAAATTATGCTCGATAAACCGGCCGAGTTCTTCTGCTATCCGCACCTGATTTTTCGGCAAAATGGCAGTATGCGGAATGGGAATGCCCAAGGGATGGCGAAAGAGCGCAGTTACCGCAAACCAATCGGCCAGCGCCCCCACCATCGCCGCTTCGGCAAACGCCTTGAGATAGCCCAAGCCGGGATATTGTTTGATCCACAACGAAGCCAGAATAAACAGCAGGCAGGCAAACAACAGCAAGCCGGTGGCCAGCATCCGGCTGTGTTTCAATCTTTTTCTCGCCATTTCGGCGCGCACTTCGTGGGAAAGGATAGTCATCGTTCAGATTCCGTATGGCTTGATATAGACTCACTCAATGCCTGTCTGAAATTATATCGCTAAAAAACCGAAGATTCATCCGCATCTCCGTTTCACCTTCTAGGGGCTGTTGACAATTGACACTAGCATCAATACGTTTCAGACAGGCATTGCCTATTATTTAAGCAAATCAATTTCTTCTTGCCGTTTCAGCCCTTTACTTCACTTATCCACAAAACACCCACAAAGAAGAAAAAGTTTTCGGTGCATAATTTGCAAACCATCCCCTGAGCACGCAGCTTGTGGGGCGCAATCGGGATAAGCTGTGGACAAAAAAGCACGGGCAGGATGCCCGTGCCGGATGGATGCATCGCTGTTTCAGCGCAATACCACCGTGTTCGGAAGCTCGTCGCCGCTTGCCGATTCGCCGCGCGGGTAGTGTTGCTGCAAAATCTCGGTAATCTGCCGCAAGCCATCGCCCAAACCGCGGTCGTATTCACCGGCGCGAAAACCGGCCAAGATACTGTCGCAAGCGGCCTGCCAAGCCTGTTGCGGCACCCGCGCCGCTATGCCGCGATCGGCCACGATTTCCACCTGATGGTCGGCAAAAGAAACATAAACCAATACGCCGCAATTGGCTTCGGTATCCCACACGCCCAATTCGCCAAACCACTGCCATGCGCGTGTTTGAGTGGTCATTCCCTGCCACAGCGCTTCCAGCGGGAAGTGCGATTCGATCACAAAACGGATTTGGCCTTGATGATGCCGCTCCGATTGCGCGATGGATTCCGCCAACGCCTGCAACTGCCGCTCGGCAAACAGCCGGCGGACACGAAAACCCGGGTGCTGCAAATGTTGCCAGATACGTTTGAATTTATTTTGTTCCATTACCAACTCCCCGACGCGCCGCCGCCGCCGAAACTGCCGCCACCGCCACTGAAACCGCCGCCGAAACCGCCGCTGCTTCTGCCTCCGCTATAGCCGCCACCGAATCCGCCGGTACCGCCGCCCCAACCGCCGCCGCGGCCGCCGCCACCGACAAAATTACCCAAACCGAGAATAAAAGTGACTACTGCGCCGATAAAGCCGGCTACCACCGCAATCACCACCCCCCAGCCGAATAACATCCATACCGAGCTGAACACCGCTCCGCCGGTAATCAAGCTGCCCAAAGTACGGCCGAATACCGCGCGTAAAAAGCCGCCGATAAAAATGGTTAGCACCAGTAAAGTAATCACTTGGTCGGCAACCGATTCGTCCGATTGTGTTTGCTCAGGCGCCGGCAGGCTCTCGCCGGCGATCAATTTCTCAATCTGGCCGACCGCCGCGCCTATGCCCTCGTCGGTTTTACCCGCACGCAAATACGGCGCCATCACTTCGTCCAAAATCCGGCGCGCATATACGTCGGGAATCGCTCCTTCCAAACCACGGCCGACCGCCAGAAAAGACTTACGTTCGTCGCGTACCAACAACAATAAAACACCGTCGCTTTGCGCCGAACGGCCCAGCTGCCAATCCTGCATCACCCGCGCCGAATACTCAAACGTGGTTTCCGGCGCAATGGCCGGCACCGTCAGCACCACAATCTGGCTGCCTTTTTCGCGGCTGTATTGCAAAAGATGCCGGTTCAACTCCTCGCGCGCCTGCGGCTGCATCATGCCCGCCGTATCCATTACCGGCGCCGTCAGCTTGGGAATGGCCGCCAAATCGGCCGCCAGCAGCCAACAGCTGGTAAACAGCATGGCAACCAACACACCCAGCCGTTGCACAACAGACAACATAAGCATTTCCTTTTTTAATTAATAGCTTAATCGTTTCAGACAGGCATGGTTTGCGCCTCCATGCCTGTCTGAAAAGCGGATTAAAACTCAACCTTAGGCGCAGTAGAAACCGCCTTCTCGTTTTCAACCGTAAACTGAGGCCGCGCCTCCATGCCGAAAACCTTAGCGGTGATGTTCTGCGGGAACTGGCGTAAAGTGGTGTTGTAAGTCTGCACCGCTTTAATGTAGTTGTTGCGCGCCAAAGTCACCCGGTTTTCCGTACCCTCCAACTGCGCCTGCAAATCGCGGAAGTTCTGATCGGCTTTCAATTGCGGGTAATTTTCCGTTACTACCAATAAGCGCGACAAAGCGCTGCTCAATTCGCCTTGCGCCTCGCCGTATTGCTTGAGCTTTTCAGGATTGGCCGCGTCCTCTGCCGTCATCTGGATACTGCCCACCTTGCTGCGCGCCTCGGTTACCTCGGTTAACACTTTTTCCTCGTGAGAAGCATAGCCTTTTACCGTATTCACCAAATTCGGAATCAAATCCGCACGCCGCTGATATTGGTTTAACACTTCCGACCAAGCCGCATTGGCCGCCTCGTCCTGCGTTTGCATGGTGTTGTAACCGCAGCCGCTCAAAGAAAACAACGAAAGCGCCACCGTTGCTGCCATCAACCATTTTTTCAACATATTACCCACTCCCTTTGATTATTTATCTGCTTGAAAATAGTACGCAACACAATCAGACACCAAAGTAACCGCTTGGTTGCACCCTCAAAAACATGAGTATATAAACAACAAACCCTACTGTGCACCTATTTTCGCCAAACGGTTACTGTATTTTTTCAGCGTATCGCTTTACAATACCAGCCAAAGCAAAAACCAATTAAAAAGGATAACACAATGAGAATTCTGCTGACCGGTGCCAAAGGCCAATTGGGTCAATGTTTTAAAGACCGCCTGCCTGAAAACTGGGAGCTGATTGCCACCGACTCGCAAACGCTGGACATCACCGATGAAGCCGCTGTTTTGAATATGGTGAAAAACTTCCAACCCGATGCCGTCGTTAATGCCGCCGCCTATACCGCTGTCGACAAAGCCGAAAGCGATCACGACAAAGCGTTTGCCGTCAACGCCGACGGCACCCGCAATCTGGCCGTCGCCGCACAAGCCGTTGCCGCCAAGTTCGTACATGTCTCCACCGATTATGTATTCAGCGGCCACGCCAAAAATCCCTATAGCGAAAAAGACGCACCCGAGCCCACCGGCATATACGGCAAATCCAAGCTCGCCGGCGAATTATTGGCCTTGTCTGCCAATCCCAACAGCATGGTTATCCGCACTTCTTGGGTATTCTCCGAATACGGCAACAATTTCGTCAAAACCATGCTGCGCCTAGCCAAAGAGCGCGACACCTTAGGTGTGGTAGACGACCAAATCGGCAACCCCACTTACGCCGGCGATTTGGCACAAGCCATCATCGATGCCCTGCAACTGCCCACCTTCCCGACCGGCCTTTACCATTACTGCGGCGACAAAACCGTGAGCTGGTGCGATTTTGCCCGTGCGATTTTCCAAACTGCCCAGCAAAAAGATCCCGCTTTCCCGGTACCCGTTACCAACGGCATCGCCACCAGCGCCTACCCCACTCCGGCCAGCCGCCCGCCTTACAGCGTGATGAGCTGCGACAAAATCAAATCGCACGGCATTAAGGTATCCGATTGGCAGGCAGCTTTGGGACAGATTATCCCGAAACTGTAAGACAACAATTGTATGCTGAGCACGGCTAAAGCCACTTTTATCAAAAACTTCTCATCACATTTGCTCTGGCAAATCGTTACGGTCGTTAGTGGCTTCATCCTACCGCCTCTGATTATCAGCCATTACGGTTCAACCGTTAATGGCTTTTTAGCTTCGTCCAAACATTTTATCTTTTACCTCAGCATTGTGGAGGCCGGTATAGGTGCGGCCAGCATTGCCGCACTGTATCAGCCGCTGGCAGATAAAGACCTATTACACCGCAACCGGATATTGGGCGAAACCCGTAAGCTCTACCGACTCTCCGGCACCCTGTTTATCGCGGGTTTATTGATACTGGCCGCCTCCTATTCTTGGGTTACCCGCACCCAGATCGATAGTCTGCTGGCGTTTCAGATTATCCTGATATTGGGTATCACCAGCCTTGCAGATTTCTTCTTTATCGGCACCTACCGTGTGCTATTGGTTGCCGACCAGAAAACTTATGTTTACTCCCTCATCCAATCGGTTGCGACCCTCATTAATGTCGCCATCGCCTATTGGCTAATCATCCACAACCACGATGTCTTAACCGCTCAATACAGCCTGATTGCCGCCACACTGATCCGCATCACGCTCGTTTACTGCTACATCCGCTACGCTTACCGCAACCTCAAGTTCCCAGCCGACATTCCCTCACCCGGCAGCTCCACCCACATCACACAAAAACGGGAAGCCTTTGTCCAGCAGCTTTGCCTACTGGCTGTTTACGGTGCTCCTATTGCCTATATCGTGTTATTTTGCAGCCTGAAAGATGCCAGTATTTATGCCATTTACTATCTGGTTTTTGCCGCATTGAAAATGTTGTTGCAATCTATCTCCAATGGCACCCAGGCCGTATTTGGCAAGCTCCTAGCCGAACAAAGCACCCAAGTAGTCCGATACCATTACCATCGTTACGACACCTTGTTTTTGATTGCCGCTGCCGGTGTATTTGGCTGCACCAGCGCTTTGCTGATGCCTTTTATCGACTTATACACCCGTAACATGACCGATGCCGAATATTACCAACCGGTGTTTGCCTTTATTTTTCTGCTGGCCTCTTTAGCCGACTGCCTGCGCCTACCGGGCGAAAGCCTAATTCAAGCCGCCGGACACTTCAAAGCCACCCGCAACCGTTACCTGCTGGAAGCGGGTCTACACATTAGCATCACCGGCGTTGCCGCTTACTTCTTCGGCCTACAGGGAGTCGTTACCGCCTCACTAATCGTGTTTGGCTGGCGTTTTATGGAAATTAACAGCTACATTCACCAACATATTTTAAACTTACCTCTCACTTTATCACTGATAAAATATTTAACCGTGTGTACAATCGCTGTTCTCTTTGCCTACGGCTTAAACACTTATCTGGCTCATTACACGATTCACAGCTATATCGTATGGCTGAGCTTCGCTGCACTGTGCGCTCTGGCTGCTGCTTTGCTGTTTTTGCCATTATTCCGCTTGCTGAACCGCTATGTTTACCGGACAATTTATCAAACCGAGTAAACCTTATCTTATTTCAAACAAACTCCTCGGTTTCGCACTTAAGCGGTTTGTCTCTTACCCTGAAAACAACACTAATATGATGATACTGATTGATGCTCTTTACATACACAACGGCGGTGGAAAAATTCTGCTGGATTATCTGGTAACCAATCTGGAAAAAACCGATATTCCGGTATTTTATTTATTCGATCAACGCCTGGCGCACAAACCTTATTCAATAAAATCTTCCAATCGCGCCATCTATTTGTCTACCGCTCTTCCTTTGTGGTCACGCTATCGCTTTTACCGCCAACACCAACATTTATTTTCCAAAGTATTTGTATTGGGCAATATCCCGCCACTCACCCGTCAAACAGCCGAAACCTATACTTATTTCCACAATCCTATGTACATCAGTGTACCGCCGGATTTCAGCCTGGTGGAAAAGCTCAAATTTCGCCTGAAAGTTGCCATTATCCGCCACAGCAGCCCCAATACCGATCGGTGGCTGGTGCAGTCGCCGACTTTGCAGGCTCAATTTACCGACACCTTCGGCCAAGCCGAAAAAATCGAAATTCTGCCATTTTTTCCTGAGTTACTTCCATTTAGTGACATTGAACGGCAAGCCGATACTTTTTTGTATGTCAGCAACGCGCAAGACAATAAAAACCATATCCGCCTGATACAAGCCTTCTGCCGTGTTTATAACCGCACTCAAAAAGGCAAACTGATCGTAACCGTCAATCAAGATTACCCCAAAATATTGGTTGCTATCACTCGAGCGCAAGCCCAAGGTTATCCCATCGAGAACATCGGCTTTGTCGGCCGAGAAGAACTCACCCGACGCTACCAAGCTGCACAATATATTATTTTTCCCTCCTTGGCAGAAAGCTTTGGATTGGGCTTGGTAGAAGGCATCTCCTTAGGCTGTAAAATTATTGGTGCGGATTTACCCTATACTCATGCCATCTGCACGCCCTCGCTCACTTTTGATCCCATGGATGTTGATTCCATCGCCACTGCCATTGAAACTGCCATGATGAAAGAACTACCAGCCTCACATGCCAAAGTAGAAAATAGGCTCACCGAGCTGATCGACTTGTTATCTGAAAACGGCCCGGTTAAAACCGTATGAACCTCATTACCTCCATCGTCCTCTACCAGCATCAACAGCAAGACATCCAAGCTACGCTGGATAGCCTGCTTACCAGCCCGTTAACCAATAAAATCATCCTAGTCGACAACGGTGGCTGCTGCTGGGCCGCTGAACTAAACAACCCCCGAATCGAATACCTTGCCGCTCCCCTCAACGGTGGTTTCGGCTACGGGCATAATCTTGCCATCCGACGCTATGCACAAGAAAGCGATTTATTCCTGATTTGCAATCCTGACATCCGCTTTGAAACCGCCGATTACGAAACCTTGATCCACGAAGCATTACAGCGCCCGGAAGGCCTATTTGCCCCCAAAGTGGTTTATCCCGATGGTCGCGACCAATATGGCCGGCGCTTGCTACCCAGCCCGTTGGATTTGTTTGCCCGCCGTTTTCTGCCATCGCTTGCCGAGCGTCTGGACCGCCGTTTTATGTTATCAGATTACGATATCACCCAACCGAGTTTTATCCCTTTTTTATCCGGCAGTTTTATGCTGTTCAAATCCTCCGCTTTATTGGCATTAGGCGGTTTCGACGAGCGCTATTTTATGTATTTGGAAGATATCGACTTATCCCGCCGCTGTGCCGAACGCTTCGGCAACTGTTATCTGCCGGACTGCGTAATCGTGCATGAGCACCAACAAGCTTCCTATGCCAATCCCAAGCTGCGCAACATCCACATTCAATCCGCCATCCGTTATTTCAATAAATGGGGCTGGTTGTTGGATAATGGCCGCAAATCACTCAACCGCCGCTGTTTACGCTCTCTCGAAGGACAGAAAAAAACCAAACCATGATAAAATCATAAGCGTATCCGTGTTTCACAAAACACAAACAATGCAACGATAACAAATCAAATATCCGCTTTTACCAACACATTATGCCTGTCTGAAAATGAATTTCCTGCATCCCCTCTCTTTGCGCTTATGGCTGATTGCTTTTCTGTGCGCAGCCGTTCCCTTACCGGTACTGATGCCCATCCGTACCGAAACCCCCTATATTATCTGGGCCGTTAGTTTTGCCGTGATTTTTATCGCGCATTTATTCAGCGCTTCCACCCTCTATGCCATTTCCAGCGCGCCGGGCAACCGCACCGCCTTTTCGATTCTGCCGGGCTTGGTAATCTGGTACGGCTTACTGATGGGCATGGTTATTTTTTTTGCACTGCCCTATTCGCGGCCTTATCTAATTATCGGCATTTCCACTTCCATTATCACCAGTTATCTGGATTTTTTAAAAAGCATACGCCAACAGATACGGCTGGCCTATATTCCGGTCGGCGAGGCCGTAAACATTGCTTCGCTGCCGGATATCGATTGGGCGGAAATGAATGAAATCAACCGCATCCCCCCGCAAATCGACGGCATTGTCGCCGATTTGCACGCACCCGAGTTGAGCGGCGAATGGCAGCGCTTTCTCGCCCAATGCGTGTTACTGGATATTCCGGTATTCAACTTGCATCAAGTGGAAGAATCGCTGACCGGCCGTATTAAAATCCACCATATGTATGAAAACAACTTCGGTTCGTTGATGCCGTCGAAGCCGTATATTCATTTCAAACAATTTGTCGACAGCATATTTTCATTATTGTTGCTGCCCATCGTATTGCCGGTACTGGCATTGGCCGCAATCGCCATCAAACTGGATGACGGCGGATCGGTTTTCTACTCGCAGCAACGGGTCGGCTACCGCGGCCGGCTGTTTAAAATCTACAAACTGCGTACCATGAAAGAAAATGCCCCCACCAACACCACAACTTCGGGCGACAGCCGTATCACCCGTATCGGCCACTTTCTGCGCAAAACCCGTATCGACGAACTGCCGCAATTGCTCAACGTATTGAAATGCGAAATGAGCCTGATCGGCCCGCGCGCCGAATACAAGAAGTTTGCCGATGAATTGGAGCGACACCTGCCGTTTTACCAATACCGCCATATTGTAAAACCCGGCATCACCGGTTGGGCACAAGTGATGCAAGGTTATGCCACAGGCCCCGAAGAAACCCGTATCAAACTCGAGCATGATTTTTACTACATCAAGAATTTTTCCCTCTCGTTAGACGTATTAATCGCCTTCAAAACCGTGCGCACCATTTTCACCGGATCGGGTGCACGCTAATTTTCTTTTCAGACAGGCATAGTTTACTGTTGCCTGATGCCAACAATCCGCCTGATTTTCTTCCGGTAAGAAAATGAGGCGGATTTTTCATTGCCCTGGCAGTCGTAAGCAAAATATAATAATGGGTTTGAAACTCAAATAACCGCTGCCCGAACGCTCGAAACCTCCCGGCAAAGCAATCAAACAGCACGATTTTTCACCCTGGCAAGCGCTTTTGGCCAATTGCCCGATAATGGAGTATTGGTATGACCACCACCACATCCGATAACCAGCCTTATTTGCAAATCCAAGGCTTAGTGAAAAAATTCGGTGACAACTACGCTGTCGACCATATCGACTTGAACATCAACAAAAACGAAATTTTCGCCTTATTGGGCAGCTCGGGCAGCGGCAAGTCCACCTTGTTGCGGATGCTGGCCGGCATGGAGATCCCCAGTGCCGGCAAAATCATTCTCGACGGTCAGGACATTACCCGCTTGGCTCCTTATGACCGCCCCATCAATATGATGTTTCAAAGCTATGCACTGTTTCCGCACATGACGGTCGAACAAAACATCGCCTTCGGTTTGAAACAAGACAAAATGCCCAAAGCCGAAATCGCCGAACGTGTCGAGCAAATGCTGCGCCTGGTTCAAATGACCAAATACGCCAAACGCAAACCGCACCAACTCTCCGGCGGCCAACAACAACGCGTCGCACTGGCACGCAGCTTGGCCAAACGCCCGAAAATCCTATTGTTGGACGAACCGTTGGGCGCATTGGATAAAAAACTACGCCAGCAAACCCAATTGGAACTGGTGAATACGCTGGAAAAAGTGGGCGCTACCTGCATCATGGTAACGCATGATCAGGAAGAAGCGATGACCATGGCTTCGCGGGTGGCGATTATGTCCGACGGCAAACTGCAGCAAGTCGACACCCCCAGCAACATCTACGACTTTCCCAACAGCCGTTTTACCGCAGAATTCATTGGCGAAACCAATATATTCGAAGGCACGGTCGATAAAAAAGACGAACACCACGCTTTAATCAACTGCCCCGAATTACCGAGCAAAATCTACACCGATCAGAAATTCGAAGGTGAAGCAGGCCAAACCATCTGGGTAAGCATCCGACCTGAAGATATTGATTTGCACAAAGAAAAACCCGCGCACCGCGACACCCACAACTGGGCCAAAGGCATCGTAAAAGAAATCGCCTATCTGGGTAGCTTCGCCATTTACCATGTTCAAATGGAAAACGGCCGCATCATCAAGAGCCAAGTACCCGCCCCTTACTGGTATGTCCGCAACATTACCCCGCCGACTTGGGGTGAAGAAGTGTATCTCGACTGGCCGGAAAACCAGCCTACCCCGCTGGTTCGCTAAGGAGTTCACCCATGTCCGAAAATATCAAGAAACGCCTGCGCCCCGGGCGCGGTTTGGTCATCGGGATTCCCTATACTTGGTTGCTGTTGCTGTTCTTGGTACCGTTTTTTATCGTACTGAAAATCAGCTTTGCCGAGCAGGAAATCGCCATCCCGCCCTATACCCCGCTGTTTGTCAGCGACCCGGATACCGGTGCGCAAACCCTGCATGTGGTCTACCAAAATTATCAGGATATTTTCCATAATTTCGGTAACACCCTAAAAAGCATGCTTTCCCTCTCTGCTGCCGAGGGTGATAGCAATATGTATCTGCGTACTTATTGGTCGTCGATTAAAACCGCATTTAGCACCACCGTTATTTGCCTGCTTATCGGCTATCCGATGGCCTATGCCATTTCGCGCGCCAACCCTTCCTACCGCAACGGCCTGCTGCTCACCATCATGCTGCCGTTTTGGACCTCTTTTCTGCTGCGTGTCTATGCTTGGATGGGTTTATTGAGCCAAAACGGCATCATCAATCATTTTCTGATGAAATACGGCCTGATTGATGCGCCGCTGGATATGTTTTACAACATGTTCTCGCTGCAACTGGTGATGGTATACGCCTATCTGCCGTTTATGATTCTGCCGCTGTATACCCAATTAATCAAACTGGACAACCGCCTGCTGGAAGCCGCATCCGACTTGGGTGCCGGCCCGGTAACTTCGTTTTTCAAAATCACGCTGCCTTTATCGAAAACCGGCATCATTGCAGGCTCAATGCTGGTTTTTGTACCGGCTGTGGGCGAATTTGTGATTCCCGATCTGGTCGGCGGCTCGGAAAACCTGATGATAGGCCGCACCTTGTGGATGACCTTCTTCGATGCTAACAACTGGCCGCTGGCTGCCGCTCTGGCTGTGATTATGGTCTTGTTACTGGTGATTCCGATTGTTCTCTTCCATCACTATGAAAACCGCGAAATAGAAGGAGCCGACCGTGTCTAGTCAGAAAATGCCTTGGTTTGCCCGTATTGCCTTGATCGCCGGCTTGGCCTTTCTCTATATTCCGCTGGTGATGCTGGTGGTTTATTCGTTTAACGAATCGAATCTGGTAACCGTATGGAGCGGTTTTTCTACCAAGTGGTACAGCCGCTTGCTACAAAACGATGAAATCCTCTCCGCCGCTTGGCTATCGTTACGTATTGCCTGCGTCGCTTCGTTTGCTGCCGTGATTCTCGGCACGATGGCCGGTTATGCGCTGGCACGCATCAAGCGTTTCCGCGGCAGCACGCTGTTTGCCGGCATGGTAAGCGCACCGATGGTGATGCCTGACGTGATTACCGGTTTGTCGCTGCTCTTGCTGATTATCCAGGTACAAAGCATGCTGCAAGGCTGGATGGGAACGGAAATCGCTTGGCTGGACCGCGGTTTCTTTACCATCTTCCTCGGACACACCACGCTGTGTATGGCATATATCACCGTGGTTATCCGCTCGCGCCTGATGGAATTGGATCAATCCTTGGAAGAAGCGGCTATGGACTTGGGCGCGCGCCCTTTGAAGATTTTCTTCACCATCACCCTGCCGCTGATTGCACCGGCGATTGCCTCCGGCTTTTTATTGGGCATCACCTTGTCGTTGGATGACTTGGTGATTACCTCCTTCCTGTCCGGCCCCGGCTCCTCTACCCTGCCGCAAGTGATTTTCTCAAAAATCAAACGCGGCCTGGATCCGCAGATGAACGTACTGGCCACCATCATGATCGCCATCGTCGGTACCTTGGTATTGATCTTGAACTGGTATATGATGCGACAAACCACCCGTCGCGACCGGGAAGCCGCAGAAGCTTACCGTCAGGAAAAATTGGCGATGGAAAAAACCGCGTCAAACTAAAAATCGCCCTTCGGGGCGATTTTTTTCATCAAGCAATACCTGCAAAATAACTTGTTTCCTAGCCAAGCGCGGCAACTTCAGTGGCTGACAAAATCGTTATCTTCACGCACTGACGCCCCAGCACCTTCGCGAAAGCCAAGTTAATCCGCTATATTTCACTATATTATTAATTATATAATAATGCCTGTCTGAAAAAGATTTAAGGTGTATTGTCGACACGCACGAGACAACATCCCATTTTTCAGGCAGGCATTGAGCGCCGATACTATAGAGCGGATTTAATTAATCTTTGGCACAAGGCAGCAAGCCACAAGACAGTACACCCGTATGATACCGATTCTGTTGCCGTACTAATGGGCTGAAAAAATCGTTTTCCTTAAACTAAGGCGTAGCAACGCCGTAGCGAAAGTTCATTTAATCCACTATATCAAACGACTACCGGCTATCATCATTTACCGGAAACCGAATATGACGTTTTACACACAAGCTTTGGCCGAACTGGCACCGTCGCAAGCCGAAACCATCGCCGCCCATACGCTATCCAACGGCGAAAAAGTATGGATACGCAAAGTCGGCAAAACCGTGCCAGAATGGCGCTACAAGCTGCTCGGCGGAATCGCTTCCGGCTTGCGGCTGGGTGCATTGCAACCGGTTCCCAATCCGGGCGGGCGGGCCTCGCTGGCCATCGAAGCGCACCGCCTGCGCGACTTGGCGGCTTCCGGCGTCAAGGTACCCCAACTGTTGGCGAAAAGCGATAGTGCCTTGATGTTCAGTAACGTGGGCAGCGACACCATTTTAAGCGAAGTGGAAAATGACGACGATCAGGTCGGCATATGGCAAGAAGGCTTGGCGGCGATAGCCGGTGTACACGCCCAACAGCAATACTTGAGCCAAGCTTTTGCCCGCAATATGATCCGGGCGGACGACGGCTCCATCAGCTTCATTGATTTTGAAGATGATCCGGGCAAGTATATGCCGTTGGTGCTGTGCCAGGTCCGCGATTATTTGTGTTACCTGCAATCCACCGCAATGTGGATATACCGCCGGCAAAACCTTGGCCAAGCCGCCGCCGTTTGGCAACAACATCAAGCCGGCCTACCCGCCGAAATACGCAGCCAATTGCAACAAACCACCCGCCGCGCACAATGGCTGCGCCATTTGAAATATAAGTGGATGGGCAACGATACTTTACGCCTCAGCGCATTGGGTAAATTGTTTTATCTGGCGGAATACCCTGAAGCCCGTTGACAACGCCCTATGCCTGTCTGAAAAAACGGAGCAGCCTTCCCTATAGCTGATTCACTCTGTACGATACGGTAAAAGCTTTCAGGCAGGCATTCTGAACCTCAAAAAATACCCGGGCAAAGCCCGGGTACATTTATTGCTCTAAGACTTCAAAACGCTTTACCTGCCTTCTCGGCAAATTCTTCCAACCAATCCCTCGGTTTCAAAAAATCATTCAAACGTGCTTCCGCCGAGTCTGCCTCCGGTTGGTAAGCATATTCGAAGCGCACCAGCGGCGGCATCGACATCAAAATGCTTTCGGTGCGACCGCCGCTTTGCAGGCCGAACAAGGTGCCCCTGTCCCATACCAGATTGAACTCCACATAACGCCCGCGCCGGTAGAGCTGGAACTGCCGTTCCCGTTCGCCGTAAGGCGTATGCTTGCGCTTGGCCACAATCGGCGTATAAGCCGCGATATAGCCCTCGCCCACTGCGCGGATAAAATTCAGACAGGCATCAAAATCCCAACGGTTCAGATCGTCGAAAAACAAACCGCCCACGCCGCGCGTTTCGCCGCGGTGCTTCAAATAAAAATAATCGTCGCACCATTTTTTATATGCCGGATACACCTCGGCACCGAACGGCGCACAAAGATCGCGCGCCACCGTGTGCCAATGCACAATATCCTCTTCAAACGGATAAAACGGCGTCAGATCGAATCCACCGCCGAACCACCACACCGGCGCGCCGCCTTCGGGGTAAGCAATAAAGAAACGCACGTTGGCATGGCTGGTCGGCACATACGGATTTTTCGGATGGATCACCAACGATACCCCCATCGCCTCAAACGACGCTCCGGCCAATTCCGGCCGGTGTGCAGTGGCCGACGCCGGCATCGCGCTGCCTTTTACATGGGAAAAATTCACCCCCGCCTGCTCGAATACCGCACCGTTTTTCAGCACGCGGCTCTGCCCGGTGCCAAGCTTGCTCTGCCATTGGTCCGGTACAAAGCGCGCAGCGCCGTCCTCAGCCTCCAGCGCTGCACAAATTTGGTTTTGCAAACTTTTTAAAACAGCTAATACTTGTTCCGTATGCATTCGATGTTTTCCTTATGGATCGCATGATTTTCAGACAGGCCCTAAACCACCAGCGCAGCGCCCGACAAACTGATAAACAAGCCGGCAATTACCGCACTCATCAGGTTGGACAAAGAACCGGCCAGTACCGCCTTAAAGCCCAAACGTGCCACGTCTTGGCGGCGGTTCGGCGCCATAATACTCAGGCCGCCCACCAAAATGGCGATGGAACCCAAATTGGCAAAGCCGCACAACGCAAACGAAATAATCGCCTTCGTACTGTCGCTCAGCTGAACAGCCGAGCCGGGTTGCAGGTATTTCACAAATTCCGAATAAGCCACAAACTCATTAATCACCACCTTCTGCCCCAACAGCGAACCGGCAATACCCGCCTCGCTCCACGGCACACCGATTACCCACGCCAGCGGCGAGAGCAACCAGCCCAAAATCGATTGCAAGGTCAGGCCGCCGTGGCCGAACCAGCCGGCTACTCCGCCGATAATGCCGTTGATCATCGCAATCAGCGCCACAAACGCCAAGAGAGAGGCACCCACCGCCATGGCAATCTGCGCACCGGTTACCGCGCCACCGGCCGCCGCATCAACCACGTTCACCGGTTTTTCTTCGCCCGCATTTGCATCCTCTTGCGCTTCGGTACGGATGGTTTCCGTTTCCGGCACCAATAATTTGGCAAACAGCAAACCGCCCGGCGCCGCCATAAACGAAGCAGCAATCAGATAAGGCAGCGGCACGCCCATCTGTGCATAACCGCCCAATACCGTACCCGCCACCGAAGCCAGGCCGCCGCTCATCACCGCAAACAATTCGGAGCGGGTCATGTTTTTGATGAAGGGGCGCACCACCAACGGCGCTTCGGTTTGGCCGACGAAAATATTGGCCGCCGCCGACATCGATTCGGCCTTTGAGGTTCCCAGCACCTTATGTAAAAAACCGCCGATTATCTTAATCAGAATCTGCATAATGCCGAGGTAATACAATACCGCCACCAAAGAAGCGAAAAACACAATCATTGGCAACACACGGAAGGCAAATACAAAACCGCCGCCACCGAACACCTCGAACATCTTGTCGGACACGAGCCCGCCGAACAAAAAGTCCACGCCCTCGTTACCGTACGAAATCACTTTGGCCACGCCGTCCGACACCGCCATCAGAACCTTGCGCCCCAGCGGCACATACAGCACCAAAGCGCCCAGCGTTACCTGAATCAAAAACGCCCCGGCCACCGTACGCAGATTAATCGCGCGGCGGTTAGAAGAAAACAGCACCGCAATCGCAATCAACACCGCCATGCCGAGCAAACTGTTCAATATCATCATATTGGAATCCTGCCTTCCGAAAAAATATTTGGCTTCACGCCAAACCGTACGACCCGTTTCAGACAGGCATTATAAAGGAAAACCCACGCACCATTAGCATAATTTAACAAAGATACCGGATAACACGGATTTGGCATGGCGGCGGCAATCCCGTAAGATAAGGCCTGTCTGAATTTTCAAATGAGCATATACATCATGTCCGCCTATCATTTCACCCTGCCCTCCAGCTCTGGCGAAGACTTCGTTTCCGAGCAACACCTGCCGCTGATTATCTATTTTTATCCCAAAGACAGCACCCCCGGCTGCACCACCGAAGGCTTGGATTTCAACGCCCGACTCGACGCATTCAAAGCGCTGGGTTACACCGTAGTCGGCATCTCGCGCGACAGCGTAAAATCCCATCAGAATTTCTGCACCAAACAAGGCTTTCAGTTTGAATTGCTGAGCGATCAAGATGAAAACGTGTGCAAAATGTTTGACGTCATCAAACTGAAAAAACTGTACGGCAAAGAATCGCTGGGTATCGAGCGCAGCACTTTCGTCTTAAACGAACAAGGCGAGATTATCCACGAATGGCGCAAAGTGAAAGCAGCCGGCCACGCGCAAGAAGTGTTGAATACGCTTAGCGCTTAAGCGCAAAATGCCTGTCTGAAAACGATTAAACTTTTCAGACAGGCATTCCCTGATATTGACCGGTACACTGCATACATCATGAAAACACCGCAACCCGTTACCGCCGGTTACCTGAAATCCA